>JAOTZC010000010.1 GCA_029861535.1 Gammaproteobacteria bacterium | reverse complement strand
CCCGAAACTGCCGCCACGAACGTCCGCTTCTGGCCGATTGCAGCCGGTCACATTTTCAAAATTCTATGTGCTTGAACGACCGCTATTGATGAAAGCAGACGTTCGGAAAGTGGGCCCAGGAAAATCGTTCGCTGAACGACCGCTTCCCCTCGAAAGCAGCCGCCCGAATGATAAACTGTCGAACGACTGCAAATGACCCGTTGCAGTCAGTTGGCTAAGAGGGATCTAACGTCTGCTAATCGGCGAATAGCAGCCGTTAACGCTTTGTTACGCAGCTTCATTCCCTTACTGAGACTCTTCGCCTGCCGACTGGATATCCTGGTCCCGCTACTCGTTTCGACTCGGAGACTGGGTGCCATCACCGATGACTATGTTGCCGACTGGGAGCAGACTGCGCAAAGTCGCTGACGCGGCGTCGAGATAGACAAGAAAACCCGATTCGTACTCCTCGAAGCGATCATCATCGCGAAGGGCCGAGAGTCGGGGTAACTTTTCGATCGTCTTCCATGCGCGGGAGACCGGAGTATATTTGGAAGGTGGCTCGTCTTGCGCTGGCAGCGTCTCCCGTTGGTACTTGTTCCACGCCTCGTCGGCCTCCTGTAACTTGGAAATCTCGCGATAGTTGTCTCGAAACTCTTCGAGCAGGTTTTTGACGAACTTGGTCATTTCACGAATTGGCTCCCTCAACTCCTCTTTTAAGTTCGGAAACTCAGGATCCAAGGCGCGCTTGATGTTATGTAGGGTCACAACGCCACCGACGAGCTGCCGCATCTGCTCACCATAGGTTTTGGCTGAACGGTGAGCCTCGACCAAAAGGCGACAGCTCTCCACACGGTCGTAGACTGATTTGAAATCCGCGAGGAGGTTTCTGATGAACTCAAGGCGTGCCTCGTCTTTTTGGCGCTTCTCATGACGCTCTTGATCGCGGCGGTCTTCTCCTTTGTCGCGATCGAGAAAGACCTGCCGTACCAGTGCGCCTAAGACCGTAAGGATAGCGAGAGTCGCTCCAGTCTCTCCAAGATGAATGAGGAGGTCATTTGGAGATGTTACGCCATATGTGAGCTTCAGCATCGTTCCCCAGAGTCCGAGCCCCACCAAAACGACAATACTGAGTGTGACTTTAAGATTTTTCATTTTTACCCTCCGATCGTGCAACTCTCTTCGGCTTCGAGCTGCTTAACCAGAATTCGAAGTCGCAAGTGTCCCTTCGCACAAGGACAATACTGTCCAACAACGTGGTAAGTGTAGCCTTAACTGCTTGTTTTCCTAAAGCGCGGGTTTCGCGAACGGGACATAAATACAAGGAGGCAGCAGAACACGGTTGATTTGCGCAAGCCGCGCCGTCTGGATCAGGGTTCAAGAGTGCAGCGGCGATAAGGCCATCCGTCGCCTAAGCGCGCGATAGCAGACACTTGTTCGTCATCACCTGGAGGACGGCTCATGGCCGATAGCTGACGGTCGATTTATCCGTTTTCTGGCTTATTCAGCGTCCGCTATTGGGAAAAGCAGCCGTTCACCCTGAGCGGCAAAAATGGTTAGGACGAACCTCTCGCCCTGCCCTGCGACTCCGCGTCTTATCTTTTGACACTTTGTTGGGCGTTAACATTTGCCGAGAAGTTGGCGCCCTACTCCACTTCAAGTGACCAAAATCGGCCACCAACTGCCTCTGAGATTCGGCGAATCTGTGGGTCCTGGATAGACCAATGGGTGAAAGTGGACGAGACCCTTGGTATCGTGACGATTGCAGCTCACTCGTGCGCGAATACGAACGGGACCATTGGTCGAATTGCTATGTTTACGCAAAGTTTTCGCATCCTCACTGCCGCAATGCTCATTGTCGTCCCGCTTTTTGTGCACGCTAAGTGTCAGACATCAAGGATTGTCGCTGTTGGCGATGCCCATCCGCAAGGCGTGCAAATTACAGAACCCGATATAGCAGGTCGTTTCAATATCTGGAACGGTCCGAATGTACGCGTTAACGGCGAGGCGGTTCATCTGAACCCTGACTTGCAGGATGGCCATTTTATCGACTGGTCGAGCGGTCCTATCCACGAGCGACCGACCGCTGTCGCATTGTTTACGGTTTCGTTCTTTTGTTTCTTTAACGGCGGCGACAGCCATGACCATCAAATCTACATAGTCGATTACCTATTTTCGCCTGAGGTTCATGGTGGTTACATCTTTCTACCGGGTCGTGGCGATGCCCGATATCCTTTTAATGCGAAGTCGATCGTGCATGGCGTCGAAGGGAGCTGGTTTCGTTCCACCAAGGCCTGGGAAGACACCATTCGGCCAATACTGGAGCGTAGCGTAGACGCGCCTTAACTCTGAGTCCACCTCAACGAATGGCCACTTTTGGGACGATCGCGCAGATTCGATCAAGTGGCATTTTTCGAAGATTACCGAGTGTAGTTTGCCTAATCGATTGTTATCCAAAGGGCCATCCGAAACGCCCTCTTCCCCGTTACGCAAAGTCTAGTGATTTCTTACAATTTGTAGTGTGGCGCAGTGAAATATTGCGCCAATAACAAACAAAAAAGGCGAAACCGAAGTTTCGCCCTTGTATACATCCCACGCATAAGACTGTTTTTTTGGCCCTGGCGAGCGAAATGTGAAAAAGCGCCACCGCGGACAAAGTGATCCGTGAAACAGAACGCTTACAGGTCGCTTTCCTCGGACCGGCGCGTGTCCTGTGGCGCGCTTTCGCGGGCGCTGGCGCTGACGCGCAGCACCGGGTCGCTATAGAACAGGTATGTCAGCGTCGAAGCGCCACCACATACGAGCAGATCGACGTGAAAGCGATCATCGATGCGCCAGGATGTCCATTCCGAGGGTCGGTAGAAGCGGCTGCCGGGGAGCGATTTGTTCCAGAGACAGCCGCGCTGTTTTGCGTCCACCTCGGCAATCGGACGGACGACGCCGCTGCCGTACTTCGATCGCAATACGCGCGTGATCCGGTCCACAGCGTCAGCATGGCCCCGAATTCTGTAGCGGCCCCGGGTCATACCGAAGCGTTTGTCGCAGTCGTAAAAAACCGTTGCTGGTGCGCCAAGAAGATCGACATCCATCTCCAACGTGCCGCCATACCATTTGTTGAAGCGCCACGTGCCACCCCCCAACGGGCGCTTGCGCTGGTACTCGGCAGCAGCGACGTCGCCGCAGGGTGAACCGAATGTATTGCCGCGAAACGCCGCTGTTCCGGCCGTGACAACGCGCCTTTTCGGCACTGACGGCGCTTCCACGACGGGTACCGTGCTCACCCCCGACCTTTCTGCCGCGAGCTCGGCCGTATTCATGTCCACGTCCGGCAATTTCATAATTGCCGCGGCCGGGATCGCGAAATTGATGTTCTGGGCTATGTCCAGCGAGGCGACGGCGACGCCGAGGACGGCGCCATGTTCGTCCGTGACCGGTCCGCCGCTGCTGCCGGCGCTAATGGGTGCCGATATCTGAAGGTATGACCGGCCCTCGATAATCCGTTGGCCGCTTGCGAGTCCCGGCGTAATCGTGCCTTCGAGTCCGTGCGGACTGCCGAAGACGTAAATCTGCTTGCCGGGCCGGATATCCGTGCCGGTGGACAACGTCAGGCCCGGAATATTCGCGGGCCCAATCTCGCCGACGACAAGATCGACATCGCGATCGAATTTGACGATGCGGCGGATGTCGAGCTGACGCCCACCGCACTTCGCCGTGGCCGTCTGCAGCCCAGCGAGCACGTGCGCATTGGTCACCAGCAAGCCACTGCCGCTCAACACAAAGCCACTGCCACGGTTGACGGGGGTGCCGTCTTGTGCGATCGCGACGATCGTGCAAACGGAACCGTTCACCGATTCGAACAGTTGCTCGGTGACAGCCGACGCCGGCTGACCAATGACTTGCGCGTTTGCGGTGCTAATACTGAAGATTGCGACGAGACCGGCGGCGACAAACCATGCGGCTCTGCCCTCTCCTCGCCCTGTGCTGTGCGTTTTGCGGTTGCAATCGGCTTGTATCATTGTTTTTACCTCCCGACCGTTACGTATCTGTTATTCGTCTCCCGACCGGCGCGGCAAATAGTCGATACGCTGTATTTTGCCGTCATCGAAATGCAGCACAGCCGGAAACTTTCCCCAGCCGCGGTCGTAGATCCATTGCTCGGATGTCGCGAATCCAGCGAACCGCGTAAAGCCGCTCAGTACGCCGGCGCGTACGGGGACTTGAGTGACGAAGCGCTTGGCGGGTTCGCCGCAGAGCGCCATAACTTCCGCGGCGCTCGCGCCGACGTCGATGAGGCGACCTTTACAACGCAGGGAACCGTAGGCATCCGCAGCCCCGGTGGATAAGAGCAAGATCGCCAACACGGTCGTTCTGTACATAACAATAAGTTTAGACAACGTGGAGACAGCGTGTTCCACATTATGTCAATACACGTAAGATTTATTCGACGCGAGATGCCGGAGTCTACTGGGACACTCACACATCGTTTTGAGGCTGAACCCTGATCGAGACGTCTGGCGACTTGTGTGGAGCGCCCCACTCCGAGCTGCGCTCTATATTCATTACACGAACGTCCGCATTCCCTAATAGCCGTCATTCAACCAGCGCAAAATCACAGAAATCGAACGGCAGCTTTCGGCCAGAAGCGGCCATAGAAAGACGCCGTCACGAGAGCGGGCCTTTTCAGAGTTTACTTCACAAGCGAGTTGCTGATTTAAGTTATCCGTCTCTGCCCGCTCAATCAGGAACGATTATTGTCCCTTTGGTGGTTCCAATCGCGGCACTCACAGTCTCACCAACTGCCCAGGCTTCGAACTCAGTTGTCCACGTGCCGGTCGCTCCGTCGAAACGTCCGGTGCCGCCGGTGATGGTTCCCTCTAGGTGCCCAGTAAAACTGAAGGGCAAGAAGGTTATGCAGGTTTGTGCGGCTGTGGTTACGTGGAAGAGCATGGAGCCGTCTTTGAACGTCGAGACAAAGCTCTGTTGCACGAGTTCGGATTGGAGGTCGCAACCGGCGCCGGGCAACATGGGTTTGAACTCTCCCACAGACTGAGTCGTCGATTTGCCAGGACTCCCTTTGGACTGAAAGGTGAAGGCACTGGCGAAGAGCCCATCATCATTCGTATCGATGCTGGTTGAGTAACCCACACCGGAGAACCGCTGGTTGTACTTAATCTCACCCGACTGGGCAGCCCCCGACAAAATAAGGCCTACACATATCGCAATAACTACTGGAAGCTTCATGGCATGTCTCCTCTTGGCTTGATTGGATCGTGATCGGACGATCACTCGGCAGCCCGGCGATCTTGGGTCCTTCGGGGAGTCGATTATGGCTTCTCGGAGGAAGCGAGGACCCGTGGCTTTGCGTCCCTGACTTTGGTCAGGTTTGCCTTTGTCACACGGTAGTAAAACTACATCGCGAGACACGAGGGTGCCATGATAATTGTCAAGACGAAGTACGAAAGCGTATTTCGATTCACGTCCGCTTTGGGTCATTAGCGGCCTTTCGCACCGATATTACCCGAATGGCGGCTTTCGGGCGCTACGCAGACATTCAATCGAGTAGTATTTGTCCGAAAATTGCAATGTGTAGTTTGGGCCCCGAGAGTTAAGCCAGGTTCCATATTCATTGAGTACGAGGAGCCCAAAATAAGTTTCGTCGTAAGATCTTCGAGCCTCGGCCAAACTTGTAACCTCTTCAATGCCGACACCTATCTTTCTGATATCGTCCCCGGAAGGCTAGTCGGGAACGCTCAAGACGCGACGATTCTTTGGCGCTTCGATACGTTTGGCAACCAGTTCAGCCTCAGATCCAGATTGGTAGCCACACGGCGCCCAGACGCTAAGGCGTCGTTTATCCTCGAGACCGCGCCTACTTTTCTTCGTCGACTAGCAATTGTGCTGCTTTTAACGGAACGCCTGACCATCTTACGAGAGCCGATGTTCGACGGATCGGTGCTAGACTTCTTTTAACCACCCGATCCAGACGTAGATAGTTTGTTACCGAACAAGGGTGCTTATATGTCGAACACGCCTATTGAATTACTGTTGGCGTTAGTTGCCATTCTTGTTGTTATTCCTTGGCGGTCTGCGAGTAGCGCCGAGCTTCTTGAAGTCGATCCGCCAATGCAGAGAGTCCACGAGCTGATCACGCTGCGGGGTTCGGGGTTCGGCGATAGGCAGGAAGACCAAGCGGTGATCTTCACCGACGGGACGACCACGATAAGAAGCGGCAAGGCCTATTTATGGCGCGATGATTTCATCCAGATCCGCGTGCCGGTCGGCAATCGTATCGGCACGTCAATCACGCCAATTCCCAAGACACCGTTACTCGTCGCAGTTGACCTCGGCGCGCGCCGGACTAACTACCGGGGCTTCCGGGTCATTACTTCGGCCCTCAATGAACTCGGTTTTCGTCAGCTTACGGAAATCGACGGCCATCGGGACATCAGCATGATTCTCGGTGATCCCAACATGAATCTTGGGCGGAGCAAAGATGCTGAAGTGGCCGATGTTAACGGCGACGGCTTTGAAG
Source organism: Gammaproteobacteria bacterium (assembly GCA_029861535.1). Lineage (GTDB taxonomy): Bacteria > Pseudomonadota > Gammaproteobacteria > Steroidobacterales > Woeseiaceae > UBA1847. Next base: position 61,610 of record JAOTZC010000010.1, on the reverse strand, counting down.
ATATCTTCGATAACAACTCCAATAACGATCGAAACGCCAGTCATTCGGTACTGCGCCTGAATAACCTTGATAAGCGATTTACTGCGATGGCGTTTGACCCGCTGAACGACGGCGAGACTGGCAGCTTCGCGGCAATAGTTCCCAGCGGTGGTGATTTCTTTGAAGACCACGCGAGCTACGACGCCGATTTTGTGGATATCAATAATGATGGTCTGCCAGACCTGGTGCAGACCGCCGCCAATAATTTCACGATGAGTGATTTTCGCATTCGCATCTTCATGAACAATGATGGCGGCGTGCCCGGTCGTTTCATTGAGGACTCGGCAGCGCGACTGCCGTCGGATGCCATTCCTGATGGCTGGTGTCCTGATGATTTCGATCATGCGGACATAGACAACGACGGCAACCTCGATTTCCTGGTAACACTGCGCACGGCGCCATTTTTTTGTCCAGAGCGCACCTCACAGACGCGCGTATTTCGCAATGCCGGCGACGGTCGATTCATCGCGCCCATCGTGATCAACGCGCCTGACAGTATTTCCACTCATGATTCTTTTTTCCTTGACGCCAATACCGATGGTTTTGAGGACGTTTTAATTTGCAATGAATGGAATTTGGCGGAATCGGATGGCCGCACCGCCGTGGAATCACAATTGTTTCTGCATAACGCTGACGCCGATAGCCCCGAGTATTCGCTATCGCAAAATTTCCCCGTCGCCGCCGCCACCGGCGCGCCGGCGGACTTCAATGGCGATGGCATCGTAGACTTTGTTATCGGTGCTGAGGATGTGCGGGTGTTTATCAACGATGCGGCCACGCCCGGCAACTTCAGCAGTACCCGATTACCTGGCATCGATCCAACACACCCCGGCGATCCATTCTATGACCTGGAACTCGGCGATCTGAATCTCGACGGATCGGTGGACATTGTCGGCACACGCACCGGTAGCGATTGGGGCAGAAACGCGGACCGCAATGTCTGGATCTGGTTGAACCGCGGTGACGGAACTTTCGCGGATCCGATTTCCACTCCTTCGTCGACGGTGTTACCTGGTAATGGCCCGTATCAACGCTTATCCGCGGACCTGCTGGACTTCGATCGTGACGGCGACCTGGATTTGTATCTCGCTGGTGCCGACACGCAGGATGTGGTGCCGCGGCCGCCCACCGGTCCCGTCGGATTGGGTCGGGTGCCCAATCAGTTTTACGAAAATTTGGTTATTGGGCTGCATATCCTGTCCCCGGAACAAGGCGAGCCTGCGTGGGGCGGCTCCTCAAGCGTTGGCAATCGCATACTCGTGCGTCTGTTGGGCGGTAGCGCCGGCATCGACCTCAGTCCGGGCAATGTTGCACTGAGTGTCGACGGCGAACCGGTGGTGCGCGTAATCACTGAAGCAACGATCAACGGTGAATACTGGATGCTCGTGGAGACCCCGCCCCGCTCGTCGGGTTGTTATGCGCTGGATGCGGTACTGCGCGATGACCCCGCTATCAGGGATCGGGAGCCAAATAGCGTGTGCTATCGCGACACACAGATCTTGGATCGCGCGGTGGCTGTCGATCGTACCAACAGTATGATTGAGTACGATCGGGAAACGGATACGTTTTCCGATGAAAAGATCGAGGCAGCCCGTGCGGCGGGACGCTTTTTTGTCAATCTCTCCAATGATCAGGACCGTATCGGCGTAGTTAGTTTCAAACGCGACAGTGATGACGGCGACGAGGTGGTCGAACAGGACGAGCTCGCAAGAACGGACTTTCGCATGGTCCAGGCCCAACCCGATGCGACGACCAACAATCGAGAACCCGCGGCGCGAATCATCGGCAATCTGCGGCCGGATGGCGAGGGCTTTCCCCTGGAAACATCGATCGGAGCCGGCCTGACCGAGGCTTGGGACATGCTACGGGATCCAGCGCAGGGCGATCCAACGCACCAATGGGAGATTGTATTAATCTCCGATGGCCGTGAGAACTTCGCACCGTTTTGGGAGCGGGAGGGTGAATTCCCGCTCAAACCGCAGCTGGACATGGCCGACCCGTCGGTTCGCGTGCATACGGTCGCGATTGGCCAGGATGCCGATGTGGGCGTGCTTTTCGATATCGCCAACACGACCGGCGGAATATTTTGGGATCTACTCGAGGGGCGCGGGTCCTACGGTTTGATGAGCCGTCTTGCCAGCGTCTATAAGGAGATCGACGAACGCCAACGTGACGAACAGCGCTTTTATTACCGCGAGGGTATCCCGCCTGAGGTGCGGAGTCTGGGAACGGAACTAACGCATTTGCCGGCGCCGATCCCGACCGGGTACATTCCGGTGGCGGAGGGTTTTCAGGTCATTACCGTCGCATTTCACTGGAACCGTGATGACGGCGCGCGCGTCGTCCTGAGAGATCCGACGGGCAGCATCGTCAGTGCGGCACCGCCGGGGCTCTCGGCTTTCGCCGACAGCAAGCATCAGATCTATCGCGTCGTGAATCCTGCAGCCGGCCTTTGGAGCTACAACGTCTACGTACAAGATCGTGAACCCGATCTCGAATTTTTCGCTGCAGCTTCCGGTATCGGCGAGCTTGTCATGCGCACGGGGCCAACACAGGTTGATGAGCTCACACCGGGCCGCTATGGGACCCCGTTGCGCGTCGTACTAGGCGACTTCAGACCGATTCATCTGGCCATCGTGCGTGGCACGGTACGTCGGCCCGACCGGATCAAAGTGCCGATAATCCTGCATGACGACGGCGCCCATCACGACGGTGCCGCCGGTGATGGCATTTATGGCACGTACTTCGAACACGATCTGCCCGGTGCGTACCTGTTTTCGGTTAAGGCCAACGGAACCTCCAGCCGAGGCGAGCCATTTAAACGATACGCCAGTTTCTCATTTGTGTTCGGGGGCACCGATGCCGATGATCCGGGGCCTAGTGAGATCCCCGGACAGCTCGAGCGACCGTGGAGTGTGTGTGGCCCTTATTTCAAGTGCGCGCTTATCGCCGCGTTGATCGCCGCCCTGTTAGTGGCGTTTGTGATGTGTTTTTTGTGTGATCGGATCAAGCTTTGGTTCCGGTAAACAACGCGAATTAGGGACGAGAGTGAGCGCGCCGCGTCGGCATGGCCGCCTAGTCGGCCGTTTGCACTGAGCGATCGATTTTCGCCGCAGACGCTTTGAGGGACTTCGCTATCTTCACGGGATAGATAGATTCGGCAAAAGGATCTTGCATGGCTTCCGGCAAAGAGGCCAGTTCACGTGCCGCGTGGTCGCGCACTGAAGTCAGATCCGGCGAAGACGTAAGCCGTTCGCCGTTACGCATGACGGTCTCAAGGAGCGCAGTACCCTCGCACGTTTCATTGATCTCTACCAGGGCATCGCCCTGAATGAGGCCATCAGCATCGTACCGCCGATAAACCTGTTTGCGGCCGGGCCATGTTGCTTTGCCAGGTGATATTTTGCGACGCGCGGTGCCTGCATATTCCTGAATCTTGTATGCACAATCGAGATACGGGGCATCGGCGGACACATCGACGTGAGTACCGATGCCGAAGCCATCCACAGGTGTATCAGTGTATTCCGTTGCCAGGACGTATTCATCGAGGCTGCCACTGCAGAAGATGGAAATATCCTCGCATCCATTGCCGTCCAGGATTTTTCGGACTTCGTCGGCAAGCGCCGGCATGTCGCCGCTGTCGAGTCGTACGGCGCGTACCGTAATCCCTTCCGGACGCAGCCGCCGGACCAGGCGCGTAACAGCGCGCGCGGCGGCTAATGTGTCGTAAGTGTCAATCAGGAGCACCGAACCGTCAGGATAAGTTCGCGCGAAGTGCTCGAATGCCTCAATCTCCGAAGAATGTGCCTGTATAAAGGAATGCGCCATCGTGCCAAAGATAGGTATGCCAAATTCAGCTTCGGCCAATACCGTCGACGTCCCTGTAAAACCCGCAATGTAGCTCGCACGCGCAGCCAGCAAACCAGCCTCCGCACCATGCGCGCGTCGAAGTCCAAAGTCGACCAACATCTTCCCTGGCGCTGCCAGCACGCAACGTGCTGCTTTGCTCGCAATCAGCGTCTGATAATGTATGAGATTAATCAGTCGGGTCTCGATGAGTTGCGCCTCCGGTAGCGCAGCAATGACCTGCACGATGGGCTCGTTCTCAAAGCAAAGCGTGCCCTCCGGCATTGCCCGGACCTCACCCAGAAATTGAAAATCCTTGAGATAATTCAGTAACTTCGAACTGAATCTTCCCGTTGATTCGAGCCATTCGATCTCATTTGCACGGAACGACAGCCGCTCGAGGTAGTTGAGCAGCTGCTCCAGTCCGGCGACCATCAGGAAACTGCGATTCTTTGGCAGCCGGCGGACGAAAAATTCAAATACTGCCTCGTCGCGCATGTCCGCTTCGAGATACGCATCCAGCATTGTCAACTGATAAAGATCCGTCAGTAGTCCGCTTGATTTCTGCATTGCACTCCAATCATTTTTGGATCTGGACAAGGCGGCGCGAATATCAGCGCTGACCATTGAGAACCGTCGCGGCTTCCATGAACTCCGCGTGCGCGCGGTGCAATTTTTCGATGGCTCGGGCGCCGGCGGCCTCGTCGATTGCGCTGATCGCATCCGTCAGCAACACCACTTCATATCCAAGTCGCAGAGCGTCCAGCGCCGAATTGAGTACGCAGTACTCTGTCGCTAGCCCGCCGATGAACAGCCGCCGGATGCCCAGATTTCTCAACATTGAATCGAGCGCGGTACCCTCGAATGCGGAATAAGCATCTTGATCAGTCGACGTGGCTTTGTCGACGATTGTCGTGTTGGCCGGCAACTGGAGTGCAGGTTCAATCATCGCACCGCGACTATCGGCAATACAATGCGGCGGCCATTGTCCGCCGGACGTCTGAAACGAACAATGATCTGCTGGGTGCCAGTCGCGGCTTGCGAAAATCGGACGACCGTTACGGGCGAATGCCTCGATGTATGCCGCCAGCACCGGTACGACTTTATTTCCACCGGGCACGGCAAGCGCGCCACCGGGCAGAAAATCCCGCTGTGCATCAACTACAAGCAACGCGTCATTGTCTCTAAGCATCATAATTGCGACCGCTTAGCTCGTGGTGGCCATCCTGCCGACCCGTAAATGATCTTACTCAATGCGCTTAGGTTGCTGGTCGGCCCTCCCACGCATCACGCAATAAATCGCGAACAAAATCGTACCAACGATGCTATACACATGGGTCCTGTATTTCAGTACGGAATTCTACGGAGCAACTCGGTCGACACATCAGCACTCATCATCAGTAGGCATAACTACTACTTCACTTCCGGCAATACCTCGTGCATAAATATCAAGCAGGTGATCGCGCCAATGTCACTAATCGAGCAACTTCATCCAATGTGAAAAGGAGCTAGCCATGCGCGCAATTGACATGAGCCCACCGATGTTAGCCACCATAGACGAATCCGCGCCGCTGCTTGATGCCGCCAAATTGATGCGTGAAAAAGGCGTCGGAGATATCTTGATTTCTAGTAAGGGTGTGGCGGAAGCCGGTTCGGTTGGCGTGATCACGGATCGAGACATTGTTGTGCATGCGTTAGCCTGTGATCTGAATCCTGAAGATTTGACCGTCGCCGACCTTTGCACACGAGAGCCCGTCAGGATCGACGCAGACGCCGGTCTGGCCGAAATCACTGCGGCAATGAACAAACACGGCGTTCGGCGTGTACTGGTCACTCGGAATTCCGAAATCATTGGCATCGTCACGCTGGACAACGTCATCGACGCGATGGCCGAAATAATAGGCAACCTAAGCCAAATGCTTGCGCGTCAGTTCGACTACGAACAGGCACACTTGGTGCCCACGAAATCTCGGGATAGTGCCGCCTGAGGATAGGTTTCTCATAAGCGGTTAAAACCGATATGCAAAAGCCAATTGAAATTACATTTCGCGACATGAAACCGTCACCCGCCCTGGAGGCTGCGGTACGCGAGCGGGCCGAGAAATTGGAAAAATTTTGCGACGAGATTATCGGCTGCCGTGTCATGATTGAATCGCCCCACAAACACCATCATAAAGGCAAGCTTTATCACCTGCGTGTCGACGTAACGGTTCCGAATAGTGAGATAGTCGTGAAGCGTTCGCCAGATGATCGTCATTCTCACGAGGATCCCTATGTCGCCGTACGTGATGCTTTCGACAGCGTCCGTCGTCGACTGGAAGACTACGTTCGCAAAAGACGCGGCAAGGTCAAGTCGCACGAGCCATCGGCCCACGGGCGTGTTTCTGTGCTGGAGCCGGAGGAAGACTACGGGAGACTGGAGACGCCCGACGGTCGAGATATCTTTTTCCATCGCAACAGCCTGGTGAATGCGGAGTTTGACGATCTGGCGATTGGTGCGGAATTGCGCTTCGTCGAGGAGGCCGGGGAAAAAGGACCGCAAGCGACATCGGTCTTTGTTATCGGGAAACACCACCCAGCGCCGTGATGTGACATCGCGGGGCCCCCGCTGCGCATGAACTAGCCCTTGATGCAGATCATCGGCCGGAGACGGCAGACTTTGGTAGTCAGGCCCGCCCGATCAGCGGCATCAACGACACCAGTGACATCCTTGTAAGCTCCGGGTGCTTCCTCGGCAATGCCTCGGCTTGACGGACTACGAACAATAACGCCGTCTTGTGCCAGCTCGTCTGCGATTTCCCTACCGCGCCACCGTTTTCGCGCTTGATGTCGGCTCATCTTGCGCCCAGCGCCGTGACAGGCCGAACTGAATGCAAGCTCCTCGCCGGCCTCCGTACCGGCAAGAACATATGACGAGGTCCCCATAGAACCACCAATGAAAACAGGCTGCCCGACATTTCTGAAAGCAGCGGGCACGTCTTTGGAGCCCGGGCCCAGCGCTCGCGTTGCGCCTTTTCGATGTACGTGCAGCCGTAGGCTCTCTCCATCGACGACGTGGTGCTCTTCCTTGCAAATATTGTGCGAAACGTCGTACACGAGTTTGAGCGTCGTATCGGGAAAGAATTGCGCGAATGCAGTACGCGTCAGGTGAGTCAGAATCTGCCGGTTGGCGAGCGCACAGTTAACAGCGGCGCGCATGGCACCAAGGTAACGCTGACCGAGTCCCGAATTGATCGGCGCGCATGCCAGTTCCCGATCGGGTAGTTTTATGCCGTATTTTTCGGCTGAAATTGCCATCTCACGCAGGAATTCAGTGCCGATTTGGTGTCCCAGGCCGCGAGATCCGCAATGAATACTGATGACCGCATCCCCTTCGCGCAGCCCGTAGGCGTCAGCAATCGAATTGTTGAATACTTCGCTGACATATTGCACCTCAAGGTAATGATTTCCGGAACCGAGCGTACCCATTTCGTTACGCTGACGGCGCCTAGCGCGTGCGGACACGGCAGCCGGATCAGGATCAGCCTGACATCCTGATTCCTCGATATGCTCGAGATCGTCTGGCAAACCGTAGCCTTCGGCAACGGCCCACTTCGCGCCACCGGTTAGCATGTTGTCCATATCAGTATCATCGAGGCGAATCCTTCCAGTGCTGCCAACTCCGGCGGGAGTGCTTCTAGATAACTCATGTGCCAACTCGGCTTGCACGGACTGAATAGCCTCGCGCGACACGCCAGTGTCGATCAGTCGCACGCCACAGGAAATATCGAATCCAACACCGCCGGCCGAGATTACGCCGCCTTCATCCGCGGCGAACGCCGCCACACCGCCAATCGGGAAGCCATAACCCCAGTGCGCATCAGGCATAACAAGCGCGCTCTTGACGATGCCGGGTAACCGGCAGACGTTGCAGATCTGCTCATGGACCTTGTCGTCCATATCCTCGATTAGATCGCGATCCGCGAATATCACTGCAGGGACCTGCATGCTACCCGTTGCCGGTATGCGCCACCGGGTCTCGTCCAGCCGCTCCAATTTGCTCGTATCCATTCGCCGCTCTCGCTATGGGCAGGTGCAAACGGTCACCCGTTTGCGAACAGCCTCGTCAAACATCCACTACACACTGTACAAGCCACCCTTCATTAGTTTGCTCCACGGCCAGCGCCGTGTATGTGGCACCTTTAACCTCGACGGCAGGATGATGTTTTCCGCGGTTGACCGGCTCGCCCTTGACTTCCGCCTGCAGTACGCCAGCAGTTATCGTTACACTGAATTCGCGAAATAGCATCTTTCTGACGGCCATTTCATAAATCAGAGTATTGAGCCAGTCGACCAGCAATAATTCATCGCTCGGCGCCTCGCAAAAGAGGCTGATCGATTTTTCAGCTATCACCGAATCCGGATCCGTGACCGCAGCGGTAAGCGCCATCGCTATTTGTTCGAAAGCCCGTGCCTTGCTCCGGCCACTACCGCGCAGTCCGAGATCAGCGTCATGCGAAAAATGGGACCAAGTCATTCCATTTGCACCAGGCACTGTGGAATCTTCGCATTGCAGCCGCCATACAGGATTAAGTTTAGGCAAAGGGATGACTATCGAGTATCGGCAGATTTACCTACATGGTCTGCAGCGAACGCATCAGCATGCGAATAGCGTCACGAGAGAGTACCGCTTCAATACTCCACTGCGGTGTCAGCTACTTTTGCCGCCAGCCGCCGTTAACGAGGATCCAGTCACCAGCGCGAGTTTTTTCAATCGCCTTCTTGCCAGCCAGTGCCTGAACTTGCTCGAGCGTGAGATTGTTGGCCGCGGCAATGCGTTGGTACTCAGCTTTACGTTTTTTGTTGATTTCAGCGACGAGTTCAACGACATCGCCAGGCGCGGATGTGACAACGAGACCAAGATAACCATCGGCTCGTTCTCCGACAAGCCCATCACGCTTGGCTTGATCCAAATTTGCCGCAAATACCGCGGTACTCACTAACGCGAGAATCATGAACGCCGTTGTCGCAATGCGATTACTACGTGTCAAAACAATTCCCCTTCTTCGCTGAATAGATCATCGAGTTCCCTGTCTACCTTGATCAGGATCTCGTGCTTGATGTTTACGTTCATGTTAATAGTGATCGGCTCATCCGTCGCGACTTTTACCGTGGGGGTGCAGCCGGCAATGAGCAGATATCCGAACAGTACAAACAAGCGTAAATACATAGTTTCGAGTCTCAGCTGAGTTCTACTGAAGAATAGCGGAGTTCTTAGATACCCGCCACTTACTCTTGGGTCCCTAGTTCAACTTTTTCGGTGACCCGGTCTTTCAAGCGCAAGGATTCAAGCAATACCGGAATATTCTCACTGATATTCAGGTTGTACTGTATCGCCCTTCCCTGCTCAACCGCAGGATTTCGACCCATCAGATGCACGGCCAACGTCATATCACCGTTTTCGGCGTAGTCAATTTCGCTGCTAAGGTCGGTGTAATTGAAATTTTTCAGCGCGAGTATGGCGAAGTCCAAGCCGGGTTGGCCGGTCACCTCGGAAAAGGCAGGCGTTAGACGTATTACGCCGCCCGGTGGTTGCGCCTTCAACGTCCCACCTTCCACCCGTGCTTTGTCGTTGTTAATTACGATCGGAAGGTTTCCGTCTACTGTGCCTGTCCCGACAATGTCATCGCCCTCGAGTGCCAGAATCTGAGCGAGGTCGAGCTCTTGAAGGGAAAGGTCAAACGCGGTTTTGCCTGCCTCAAGCTCATACATAAACGGCGTGGTGGCTGCTTTTCCACCGAGCATTGACATCCTCGCGGCGCTAACGTCCACCTGATCATTAAACCACGAAAGATTTACATGCAAATCGGTGATAGGAAAGCCTACGTCTACGGTTTCGACAAACAACGCGGTCGGATCGAGTGACCAATTAAGTACATTGGACGTGTCCGCCGAACGAAGGTTCAGTTCGCCGGATAGTCCCGATGCAAAATAATCGTCATAATGCGCCCGACACTTCGCAAGGTTTATGTCAACGATCGCAGCAATTTTGTCTGTCGATTGCCACTCGAGGTTTAGCGACACCTCCATGCGACCCGCGTCGATGTCGTAAGCTTCGTCCCAATCGGGAACCAATGTGGCGAATAGAGGAGCACCAAACGTCACGCTATTTGAAGCCGTGAGATCGCCCTCTCCGGACTCGAGCTCGTAGTTCAGTTTGACAATCGCCTCATTGAAAATGCCGGATGTAACGGTGCCATCCATACGGAAGTCGTCATCATCGATATTAATAGCAGACTGAAGCGATGCTTGATGAATCTGCTCGAAGGCTTCGACGTTGCCGGTAAAATGCAGTGGCCCTTGCGCTAACATTGGTTCGGCACGAGTAATTGTCAGTTTACTATTGAGGTTGCCAACGGCGTGGATGGTTTCGGATGTCGCATCGACGTCCGTATCAAACTCAAGCCGGATGTGCTGCGACTCCACTATCGAAAATGATCGAAGCGTTGCTTTGATATCGGTCGTCGGTTGTTGTATTCGCACGCGTAATCCGGAGCCTCCGGTCAGCGAACCGGCGTCGTAATGGAGTTCGTAGTTTTCAGGCAGTGTCAACGTGATGTCACTTTTGTTAGTCCGAGTTTGAATTGCTCCGGACAACACGGCATCGATCTTATTCGGCTCTATGCTGAGTGAGCCCGCTACGGAACTTAGTTCGAGATCGCCATCATCGGATTGCCATTCGACCGCGATTTCTGGGAACGTCGTGGCGCTGTCACCTAAGGACAAGGTATCCGGTGGCGGCCATGGCACGCGTGTTTGAAACATGCCTGTGACCGTGCCCTGCCCGGCCGGCAGCCCCAGCAATGCGCTCCCTAAGGTCAGCGCATATCCGCTCAGATTGAAGTTGCCGTCAACCGTCAGTTCACTGGCGGCAATCGCGCCTCGTGCCGATAAGAATTCCGTGCTCGCATCACCGTCGCGCTCAGCAAAACGCAGCTCGAATTCGTCAACGGATACATCGGCGGATACTCCGAAGTGACTTGCTTGTTCAGGTTCGATGCCGTCCATCGAAAACGACAAGGCGGTCTCGCTTTTCGATGCGCTTCCTGCCCCGACGAAACCGATATTCGGCACTCGAAGCACAATTCGCTCTATGTCCACGCGTCGGAATGGAATGATGTTGAACGCCTGGTCAATTGTTATCGATTCAGCTTGATCCGCGGTCGACGTGCTCGCGCTGACTGACATGTCCACTGATTCGATGGCAAGCTCGTTTAGTTGGCCCTGAAACAGGTTTCGCAGTGAATAGCCAAGACGCCCATTTTGGCCCTCAATGGTGAGGGCGTCAGAAACGAGCTTCAGGCTATCCAGTCGGACACTATGCAATCCCGGATAGCCAACCTGCACCTCAATTATCTCGACCCCGACGCGTTCTGCGACTTTTGGTGCGATACGTTCGATCAGCCACGGCGACGCAGAATATAGGACGATCGTCAGCAACGCGATCGCGGCGAGGAAAATGCCGAGCAGCTTGAGAAACGACGATAGAATTGGAACTCGCGGACTTGCGGTTTCTTGCTTCATGCGGCCATTATACGAGGCCAAGTGTCGTGTGAATGAGGGAAAACACTAGTCGAGGATTTGAAACTTGCCAATCAACGGCTTTCAAATATTAGTGTTGATACTTATATTTACGGCGTAGGAGCGGAGTATCGTAAGGGTATCAACATGCCACCGAATATAAAATCAGTCGCTCTTATCGGCTCGTACCTACCGAGACAGTGTGGCATTGCCACCTTTACGGCTGATCTTGCCAACGCGATTCTCGAGAACGATCCAAGAATCGATTGTTCTATCGTAGCGATGAACGATCGCGCGGACGGTTACGCGTATCCGGATGAGGTCAAATTCCAGATCAGCCAGGACGATCTGAATGAATACCGTCTCGCTGCAGATTTTCTGAATTTGGAGAATCCAGCGGTAATTTGTCTTCAGCACGAATACGGAATATTCGGCGGCCAACGCGGCAGCTTCATTATCGAACTCGCGAAGAACGTGAAGAGTCCTCTTTTTACCACCCTGCACACGGTGTTGAAAGAACCATCGGCGGAGGAGAGGAAGATCATCATCAAATTATCGGAAGTCTCTGCCAGCTTAGTCGTCATGAGCGAGCATGCTGCCGATTTTCTTCGTGATACATATCAGGTTCCAGAACGAAAAATAGCGCTCATTCATCATGGAATTCCTGATGTTCCGTTTCTGGACCCGGATCCATGCAAAAGTAAGCTGGGGGCAGGCGATAAGACTGTAATCTTGACGTTCGGCCTGCTCTCACCAGGTAAGGGCATCGAATACATGATCGATGCCCTACCCGATATCGTCAACTCACATCCGGACGTACTCTATTATGTGGTCGGTGCCACCCATCCGCACTGCAAGGCCGAAAGCGGTGAGGACTATCGCTTGAGTTTGCATCACCGGGCAAAGGAACTGGGTGTTGGCAACAATGTTGTCTTCCATGACCGGTTCCTGGCACGCGATGAGTTACTTGAGATTATTCGAGCTGCCGATATCTACGTTACCCCATATCTTAACGAGGCTCAGGTTGTATCCGGTACGCTGGCGTACGCGGTGGGTGCAGGCAAGGCCGTCGTCTCCACCCCCTATTGGCATGCACAAGAGATCTTGGCCGATGGGCGCGGCCGATTCGTGCCATTTAAAGACTCCAAGGCGCTGTCGCAACAGATCAATCAACTTCTTGACGTTCCGGAGGAACGTCTCAAGATGCGCCAGGCCGCTTTCGACTATTCACGGCCGATGGTAATGAAAGAAATGGGCCACCGTTATCTCGCTCTGTTTTCGCAGGCCAAGGCGCAACATGCTCGAGCGCGCGATCTCCCGGCACTCGATACATTGAGCCAAAAAGAACAGCGACTGCCACAGATCAACCTGAATCATCTTCGCCGCATGACAGATGACACAGGCATGCTCCAACACGCCAAGTTTACGGTGCCCAACCGAGCCCACGGATATTGCGTGGACGACAATGCCAGGGCGCTAATAGTCGCAACCAGGGTATGCGATTTGAATCGAAGCGATACTGCAATGATCGATTTATCGTCGGTTTATCTCAGTTTCTTAGATGATGCTTTCGAACCAGGAACCGGCAGATTTCGAAATTTCATGTCGTACGAGCGCACGTGGTTGGAAACTATTGGATCCGAGGACTCTCACGGGCGCGCGCTGTGGGCCCTGGGCGTAGCGGCCGGCACGGGGCAGGACTCCGGTCAAGTCGCTCTCGCAACGAAACTCTTCCACGATGCGCTGCCGGCATTAGACAGTTTTTCAGATTCTCGCGCCATCGCATTCCCAATTCTCGGTATGCAGGCGTATCTCCGTCGGAATAACAATGATCGCCAGGTTCGTCGGCTACTTGAATCGCTGGGTAACAGATTGTTGGATCGTTTCCGGCAATTCGCCACTCAAGACTGGCAATGGCACGAAGCCGAGTTGACCTATGATAATGCGCGCCTACCCGAAGCGCTGCTGGCCTGTGGTCGTGTTAGCAACGACGATGACATGGTGAAAACCGGTATCGATGTACTCGAATGGTTAAGAGACATCCAGGTCAGTCCCACCTATGGGTGTTTCGCCCCCGTTGGCAATCAGGGCTGGTTTCCAAAATCCGGAAGCAAAGCGCCCTACGATCAACAGCCACTTGAAGCGGCCGCCATGATCGGCGCCGGTATCGAAGCCTATGAATGCACGCAACGCGAAGAATGGGTTCAACTCGTATCTGCCTGTTTCAATTGGTACCTGGGGAAGAACGATCAACAAGTCCAACTTTACGATTATGCCAGCGGCGGATGTTGCGATGGGCTCACTCGGGACGGTGTCAATGAAAATCAGGGCGCCGAATCAACGCTGTCTTACCTGAGCTCCCTGCTCGCCATTTACAATCTACGAGGACTAACGACGAGTCACAATCATGTGGCATCTGACGCCGAAAAATTGCTGCCCGGGCAGCCAAATGCTGCGTGAGAGTCCTTCATTGTCGCTGGAGCCGTGATAACAGCTCTGGAAGGGATACGGTCGCAACCCGGCATCTTTGGTCTGCAATTCCATACGGAATTATCAACGTATCCCCGTGAACCATGCTTCCGCAGGTATAGACGACATTCGGCACGTAGCCGTCTCGCTCATGCTCGTCCGGTGTCAATATCGGCTCATCTAAGCGACCGATAACTTGCGAGGGATCGTCAAGGTCCAACAGCTCGGCCCAGACGCTGTATCTGCGCATCGGGCCGACTCCATGAAACAGCGCAAGCCACCCCGCAGATGTCTCCACCGGCGATCCACAATTCCCAATCTGAACAAACTCCAGCGGATGAACAGGCTCCTGCAGGAGTTCCGCATCATCCCAGTGGCGAACGTTGTCCGAGAACATGATGTAATTATTGACACCGTCTTGGCGTGACAGCATCACGAAATTTCCATTAATCCTTCGCGGAAATAACGCCATACCTTTGTTTTGGGCGGACTTGCCGCTGAGCGTGTGTATCTCGAATGTCAGGAAGTCTGTTGTCTTGAGAATCTGAGGCAGGATCGTAAATCCGTTGTAAGCCGTATAAGTGGCGTAGTACATAATGGACTTATCATCATCCTCGAAACGCACAAACCGGGCATCCTCGATGCCTGCGCTCTCGTTTTCTGACACCGGGAAGATCACTCTTTCAGAGATCAGTTCATCGGGCCGAAAAATCACCTCGTAATTGGACCGCGCCAGCCACAACACTGTATCGATCGCTTGATGTTTGTCCTTCAGTCGAAACTTGGACGAGCGGAATTTCCGAATTTGAGCTTCTAACTCGTCCAACGTAAACGTCTCGTTTAGTCCCCTCAACAGGCGATTCGTAACCCGGTCGCTCGCCCCCAACTCCTCGAGTTTTCGTCGAAAGTGTAGACGATGATAGACAGGATCGGTGTGCATCTCAGGCGTGGCCACATATTGGCTGATCGGGTCGAAGTAGATGTCATTGTTTGTGTCGACGATTCCACTCCGAAATTCAACCGACGACACGTGACCTTCGCCCGTTGCCCTGAAACTCATGACGAATCGTTGCGAGCCCTTATCCACGCCTTTTTGATCTGGGTGAGGAACGATAGAGGGATTGAACAGCGCGGCCGCCTCAACTGAATACTCTGCCGTGAAGTAAGCGCCAAGCAGAAGTTGCTTCTCAGTTGACAAAAAGACACGTTTGGGAACGTGCTCTGCGACACGATCGAAATTCCTCTGCAGGGTCTCACGAAAGTTTCGGTGTCGCGCTGAGAAGTCTTGAGTGACAACGTCTAGCAAGTGCTGTGCGACTTCATCGCTTAGCTTTGCGACCCGACCGATCAGAACCTTGATGCGGCCTTTATCTCCTGGAATATGCGGCCGAGTAATAACGCGTGAACTCTCGGCGTTCAGCAATGTTGAGCGCCGTTGGACTAGTTGCTTACGTTGTTCTATAACTCTCATTAACGATTGCGCGCTAACGTAATCCGACTAACATTGATCATGGATCGGCGACCTCGGTTCGCAACGTGCGAATTATAGACGTGTTGGCCGCCGGAAGCTTGCGTTAAAGGTCACGCTTTTGTGAGTCGCCAGATTCGAGCATATTGATGCATATTGCAGTCCTCAGCCCAGTTTCATGGCGGACGCCTCCTCGGCACTACGGGCCGTGGGAAGCAGTGGTCAGTCTTCTGACGGAGGAGCTGGTACATATGGGCCTGGACGTGACTCTTTTCGCCACTGGCGATTCGCAAACCAGCGCCAAGCTTGTCGCTGTTTGTCCGCGCCCATATTCGGAGGATCACTCAGTTGATCCGAAAGTTGCGGAATGTCTGCACATTTCCGAGGTCTTCGAGCGAGCTTCCGATTTCGATCTCATTCACAATCATTTCGACTTTTTGCCGCTAACGTACTCCGGACTGGTCGACACTCCGCTATTAACGACGATTCACGGATTTTCTTCGCCAAAAATCATGCCGGTCTACCAGAAATACAATGCTCGGAGCCACTATGTAGCGATCAGCGAGGCCGATAAGTCGCCGGACCTCGATTACATTGCGACCGTCCATCATGGAATCGATATCGCTCAATTCCCGTATTGCGACACGAAGGGCGCGTACCTGCTGTTCTTTGGTCGCATCCATCCGGAGAAAGGGGTACGCGAAGCGATCGACGTGGCAAAACGCGTCGGAGTCAAGCTGGTAATCGCCGGCATCATTCAAGATCATGAGTATTACGCAAACCAGGTGGAACCCCATATTGATGGCACGACGGTGGAATATCTCGGTTCGGTGGGGCCCACTCAAAGGGCGGACGTACTGGGCCACGCGCTCGCACTGTTGCATCTAATCAGTTTCGACGAACCCTTTGGATTGAGTCTGATTGAAGCTATGGCGTGCGGAACACCCGTCATTGCGTTTGACCGCGGTTCAATGCCAGAAATCATCCGAGACGGCGAAACCGGTTATATTGTTAAAGACATTGAGGGTGCAATAAATGCGGTGGCAACGATCGGGACGATTGATAGATCCCTCTGCCGTGCCGATGTGGAAAAGTGCTTTTCCAGTACGCGCATGGCACGCGACTATGTTCGCGTATACCAAGAGATTTTGAACGGAGAAGCACGCGATGATCAATAAACCGTTGGTGATGCGCTATGAGCGTAATCCGATTCTCACCAAGCACGACATCCCCTACCCCGTTGAAACCGTTCACAATGCAGGGGCAACCAAGTTTAACGGCGAATACATCCTGATGTTCCGGTCCCATCTACGTAACGGACGATCGATCATCGGCATCGCGCGCAGCAACGACGGTTACGGGTTTCACGCTGATCCCAAACCGTTCATGGAGCCGTCCGATGAAACGGAATTCGCGGTGCACGAAGAATACGGTGTCGAGGATCCGCGAATCTGTACGATTGGCGACGAGCATTTCATTACTTACAGCGCGTATTCGCGGTTCGGCGTACGCATCGGGCTGGCGAAGACCCGTGATTTCGAGAATGTCGAGAGAGTGTCGCTAATTAGTCAGGCAGACATGCGAAATATTGTGATTTTCCCCGACACATTTAATGGACGCTACGCGCGGCTCGATCGACCTCACTCGGAAATCAATCCCTGGTGCATCTGGCTGTCCTGGTCTCCCGACCTGGTTCACTGGGGAAACTCCGTGCCGGTAATCCAACCTGTTACCTATCATTGGGACGAAATGAAAATAGGTCCTGGCGCGACGCCGATAAAAACAGCGAAGGGATGGCTCAACATATACCACGGCGTGTTTCCGACAATGGATGGTTCGGTGTATCGCCTGGGCGTGGCGCTTCATGACCTGGAAGATCCCGCCAAAGTGCTCGGCGTTGCCGACGATTGGATTCTATCACCGGAAGATCCGTGGGAGCTAACGGGTTACGTCCACAATGTGGTGTTTAGCTGCGGCGCTATCGCCGAGGACGACGGGACCGTCAAGATTTACTGGGGCGGCGCAGACACCGTTATGTGTGTTGGCGTCGCGACGATCAACGACCTCGTTGATCTCTGTTTGAAAAAACCCCGGCCGCCGTTGTGAGGTGCCTGATCGCGACGAGTCAAAGTTTGGGGATAATCCGTCCCAGCCAAACTACTTAACGTACCAACCAACTACCGTCCGCTTGAAGACACGCGGTTCCGTAAATCTCCTGGTTAGTCTGACCACCGACGGTCGCATCGAGCTGGAATTCGCGGCACGGGCCGCTTTCTTGCCCAAAAGTTTTAGTCGGCATGACCGCGTATTTGTTGCCTGTATCGGGATTAACCCAGGTCGTGACCTTGCCGCTGCGGGAATCGTTTAGAACCATTGCCGTTTTCATACGATCTGTTTCGTCCATTGTCTCGCCAATGTGGCGACCGATCATCGCACCCGTTATCGTCCCTAATATGATTGCCGCCGTTCTGCCGTCTCCGTCACCGATTTGTGCACCAACCACACCACCGATAACTCCGCCAAGAATCTCACCTTCTTGGCCATGCGTCGTCGTCTCGCACCCACTGAAAATCATGCCTGTCAGCATTGTGGAAATCAGCAGTACGTAGATCTTGGTTCTGTCAATCATCGCTCCATACCTCATATCGGGACCTTAGGGCGGTCGTTACGCAAAAAAATACGTAGTTAACGTAGGCGGGATCGCCGCTGGCATAGGGCTGTTTCTGCATCCGAGCGATTGGGCCCCGGACGGCATCAGACTTGCGCCGGAAATATGATTCGTAGCCGAGATCGACTGTTGCGGAAGAAACGATGTGCTGACTCACATAATTGTCGATGTGCCGTGAATCGCCTTGAACTTATGTCAGCCAGACGACGCAGGTTCCTGAATTCGGCGTATGTTGGCGCGTGATTTCTGCCCCGACCATTTCGGCACTGGCAACTCCGCACCGGACAGGGTTTCTTTTTCCAGCAGATTTGTGGCTATGCTGTCGAGTAGTTGTCGATTCTGAGACAGGATGTCTGACGCACGTTCGAATGCCTCATTTATCAACGATCGTATCGCGTCGTCAATCCGGGCCGCAGTCTGCTCACTGTACGGTTGTCCCGGGAGCCGCGGACCAAAGGTATCGCCGAGATACGGCGATCGCAGGTCGTCATAGGTAGCGAGCCCAAGAGTCTCGTCCATGCCGTAGCGAGCGACCATGCTGCGCGCGATATTCGTCGCTTTGTCAAGATCGTCTGCGGCGCCTGTCGATAACTTGTCGAAAACCAAAACTTCCGCCGCTCGCCCGCCAAGCAAGGACGTCATCTTGTCCTTTAGTTCATCGGCCGTCATCAGGTATCGATCTTCTGTCGGCCGTTGAATATTGTATCCAAGCGTGCCTATTCCGCGCGGTATGATTGAAATCTTCTGTACGGTTTCGGTGCCTTGCAACGCCAGTGTGACGAGCGCGTGGCCGGTTTCGTGGTACGCAACCAACTGACGTTCATAGGGGCTGAGAATACGACTTTTCTTTTCCAGGCCCGCCACAATTCGTTCTATTGCGGATGTAAAATCCTCCATCGTGACTTCTTTGGCTGAGCGCCGTGTGGCAACAATTGCTGCCTCGTTGACCAGATTCGCCAGATCTGCACCACTAAATCCGGGCGTAAGCGCAGCGATCTGATCGAGTACAACGTCTTCAGCAATACGAACGGACCTAACGTGAATCCCGAGTATCGCAGTGCGGCCGCTTTTGTCCGGACGGTCGACTAGAACCTGGCGGTCGAAACGCCCCGCCCGAAGCAGCGCGGGGTCAAGAATCTCAGGTCGGTTGGTGGCCGCTAATAAGACAATGCCTTGTTTAGTATCGAAGCCATCTAACTCACTCAGCAACTGATTGAGCGTCTGTTCCTTTTCATCGTGGCCGCCACCCAAGGGACCGGCGCCACGTGCCCTGCCAAGCGCATCCAGTTCGTCGATAAAAATTATGCAGGGTGCGGTACGCCGCGCTTGCTCAAAGAGATCGCGAACTCTCGCCGCGCCGACGCCAACAAACATTTCGACGAATTCGGAGCCATTGATCGAGAAGAACGGCACAGCCGCCTCCCCCGCGACGGCCTTCGCCAGCAACGTCTTGCCGGTACCAGGTGGCCCGACGAGGAGAATGCCCTTCGGTACATGAGCGCCCAGGCGACCGTATTCATCCGGCTTCTTTAGGAACTCTACGACCTCGCGCAGTTCTTCCTTGGCCTCATCGACACCTGCCACATCGTCAAACGTGACCTGAATGTCGGTCTGGACGTAGACCTTGGCCTTGCTCTTCCCGATTGACATCAGACCGCTTGCGGCGGTCTGTTTGCCGATTAGTTTTCGAATCACAAACAGCCAAATTGCGACAATGAACAGCGCCGGCATTATTAGAACGACGATGTTAGAAATAGTGTCGCTCTCAATGACGCCGGAATAGTCAACATCGTATGCGGCCAGAACTTCGGCGAGATCGGTGTCAACGCGCACCGTATCGACGAATTTTGCACCGCTGGCTGTCGTCCCTTTCATGCTTCCGCGAATGCGGTTTTCCGATACTTGTACATCGGAAATTCGTCCGGTGTCGAGCAATACAATGAATTGATTGTAGGAAACTTCCTCGACTGACTGTCGCTGATACCACCACTGCTGCAACATGGCGAAGCCGACAATAGCGATCAGGGCATACCCAAGATTGATGCGCAGACTCTTATCCAATTATATCCACCGTTGCGAAATTGGCGATTTGATTACTAAACGCGTTCGTCCAGATTAGCCGGGGACGAACACACAGCGCCATTCGGGCTTACCGAAACAAGCGTTCGTGTCGTCTCACGTCAAGCCAGGTTCGCGATAGTCGCGCATCAACCGTGGAGCTAGGTATAAGCCCGAATGGTTGCATGACGTCAATTTCGCTATCGATTGCTCATGCAACAAACCTCACTTTCCAAGCACATTTGGGAATCCCGGTATCGTGTTGCGGCGGAACATGATCGGGAGGCCGACATCACCGATACCTGGGCTCGGGTGGCTAATGCCGTTGCCGAGGTTGAAGCCGATCAGACTGCATGGCAGCGGTCATTTTACCGGATTCTGGAGGACTTTCGTTTCCTGCCGGGTGGCCGCATTCTCGCGGGCGCCGGTACCGAGAATCGTGTGACGCTCTTCAACTGTTTCGTCATGGGCACTGTTGTTGACTCCATCGAAGGCATTTTCAATGCATTCAAAGAAGCAGCCATAACGATGGAGCAAGGCGGCGGAATAGGATTCGATTTCTCGACATTAAGACCGTCAGGAACCGCAGCGTTACGAAGCGGAATGACCGCGTCCGGCCCACTTTCGTTCATGTTCGTTCTGGACAGCATATGTGATGCCATGTTGGCGTCTAGCGCAAGGCGCGGTGCGATAATGATGACGCTCCGGTGTGATCATCCCGACATCGAACAATTTATCAATGTCAAACGCCGTAGAGACGCGCTGCGAAATTTCAATTTGTCCGTGCTGATTACGGATGCGTTTATGCAAGCGGTCGCGGACGATGCGGAATGGCAGCTGCACTTTGAGTCGCCATCTGCTACGGACCAGATCGACAACACCAACACGATCATTCGCGCGTTACCGGCAAGGGAGATTTGGCGAAAAATTAATGTCGCCGCCCACGATTGTGCGGAACCCGGTGTTTTATTTGTCGATCGCATAAATAGCGAAAACAACCTCGCGTACTGCGAGGTTATCAGTGCCACGAATCCCTGCGGTGAGGTACCGTTGCCGCCGTATGGTGCTTGCTGTCTTGGTTCAATCAATCTAACGGCCTTTGTACGCGATCCTTTTACCCAGAGTTCGAGCGTCGATGAATCCGACTTGCGCAAGACTGTCGCAATCGCAGTCCGATTTCTTGACAACGTCATCGATATCAGTCATTACCCGCTGCCGTCACAGGCGAAACAAGCGCGCGCCACTCGCCGAATCGGGCTTGGCATCACCGGGCTCGCCGACATGCTCGTCATGCTGGGCCTCCACTACGACAGCGCTGCCGCACGCCGAAAAGCCGCACAGCTTATGCGAATTATCAGAGACGTCGCATACGCATCGTCGATTGACCTGGCCAAGGAGAAAGGCAGGTTCGAGTTGTTCGACGCCCAGAAATACCTGCGGGCCCCATTCGTGAGCCGTTTGCCGAACCGGCTGCAAGATGAAATCGCAAGCAATGGAATGCGGAATAGCCATTTGTTGGCAATCGCACCTACTGGCACTGTAAGTTTGCTTGCCAACAATATTTCCAGCGGAATCGAGCCTATTTACTCTCTTGAAGCTGAACGTGCTGTTCGCGACAGAGAATTGAAGATGCCCCGCTTCTTGGTGCGTGACTATGCGTATTCGCAGTGGCGGGAAAATGGGCACGCGTCAAACGCAATTCCGGATACGTTTGTAACTACCGATGCATTACCTGGCGATGCGCATCTGCGAATGCAGGCTGAAATTCAACCGTTTGTCGATAACGCAATCTCGAAGACCGTGAACTTGCCCGACGATGCAAGCGTCGATGATGTTGCCGCCATGTATCAGGCTGCCTACACGATGGGCGTCAAAGGCTGTACGGTCTATCGAACGGGTTCCCGCCGAGGTCAGGTGCTACGAGATCGAGACAAGCCGCACTGTTGCGATATTGATCGGGAGGCGGACTAGCCGGCGCAGCACGGCTGTATCGGCATTGAAAACAACAACTGAGTCAAATTTCGATTCGACGACAATTCATGATCGATGTTCACTCAGGAAGCGTCGTGTGGTATCGAGTCCTGGCGCGATAGTTCGGCGATTCGCGGCCCTGCGGTATCAATAACTTGCCCAACTAGCTTTTCTATCTTTTGCAGCGTGCCGTGAAGCTGGTTCAGGTTGTCAAAGTCGATCCCCAGTACGTTACCACCGTCTTTGCGCGTGCGTATGCCGACTTTCACGCCAAGCTCTTTTGCGAGTTGTCGTTGTAGCCATCTTGCCTGCATGTCGGCTTTTCGTTTGACAGTGGTGTCTGGTCCAGCATGCAGTTTCACCACAAGCTGTTCTACCTCACGTACCGATAATTTTTGTACCGGAATCTTTTTCGCAACAGAATCCTGTTGCTCAACGTCCAGTGACAACAAGGCACGTGCGTGACCCATGTCCATGTTTCCGGTGGCGAGGCATTCTCGGGCGCCGTCCCCAAGTTCCAATAGCCTCAGATAATTGCTCACGGACGAACGTGATCGCCCAACGGCCTCGGCTGCCTGCTGGTGTGTCAATCCAAAGTCTTTGGTCAACTTCAGTAACGATTCCGCGACTTCAATGGCATTCAGATCTTCCCGCTGCAAATTTTCGATCAAAGCAACGGCAAGCGCCGCTTTGTCGTCGAGGTCGCATATGGCCACTGGTACGGTCTTCAAACCGGCCAGTTTGGCCGCCCGCCAACGTCTCTCCCCGGCAACGATTTCATGAGAAATGACACCGCTACCCCTTTTTGAGCCTGCCAGTGCTCGGACTAATAGGGGTTGCAACACACCTTGCTGCTGTATCGACTGGACCAGTTCGGCCAGGGCCTCATCTTCTATCGTCTGACGAGGTTGAAATTGGCCCTGCACCAATGTGCCAACGGACATGTCGACATACGCCTTCGATGCGCTCTTGTTCGACGATGTTTGTCCTTCATGCTTGCCCAGCAGTACGTCCAGGCCCCGGCCCAATCTTTTTTGCGAACCCATATTAGCAATACTCCGCTGTCCTGCCAGAACGCCAAAATAACCGCATCACCCAATGCTGCGAATACATCGACGGAAACCTCATGTTCCTATCTTAACAATAGGACAGGCATTTGGAACAACGGCGTCATAAAAATATACGCGAGCCCCATGCGCGCGTTACGAGTGGTCAATTTCTGCGTCTACAGCAAACGTTCTAGGCCATCCAGGTCGTTGATAACGCGCCAACGGCCACCCGAGGATTCGACTTTATTTTGCCACTCATCAAGTCTCGTTAGGTACTCGCGTGGATCGACATTGTCAGTACGCAACTTGGTTACATTCAGCGCGACGATTTCGAAGCCGTCGAGGTCGAAGTCGATTTCGCGGATGTAGCCGTCTTCGAGATCCTCCTTGAGATCCGAGAAAATGAACACGGTTTTCTTGGCTGGTTGTTTTTCGTTCAAATACTCAACCGCCTGCAGCAAACCACCCGTTATGTCGGTGTACGCAGATGATGGTGACTGGTCAACGAAGACCTGAACTTGGTCCGCGAACAAGCGCTTCTGGCGGTTCATTGTCGTAGGGCGATCGTCTAAAGTAATTTTCGCGACGATGTCTTTCTCGCTGAAACTCGCCGTATCAATGCGGGCAACCGCAAACGTGTCCTTGGCATCGAGCCGCGACAACGTATAGCGAATAATCTGTTGGGCCTTTTGAATCTCCTCGCTATAGGTGCCTGAGGTATCGACCAGCATGTAGACACCGATGTTTCCAGGCCGTGACTGCGAGCAGCTGACGATTAATAGGCATGCGAAAACAATCGAAAGTGATTTCATGAGCGTAACTCCTGCAATCCGCCGCCGTCGGAGACATCCTTCTCACGCGCCGCCCACCATAGAGGGATAAATAACGGTAGGTCATACAGCTGAGTGATGAGTACGCCGAGATAACGGCAAGTACTGCCGACAAGCCGAAATATCAGCGACAGCACTCTGAGAGTACCAATTGCCAACAAACCGATGACAGTGCGCATCGAGTGGACGAACGTTTCCAGCGGAATGGCGACAAATGTCAGCGCAAATGGCAATATGAAACCCATACCCATCTGCGCCGCCGTCGTAATCCACATAGAACCGCTGGTTGTCGCAATATCGAGGTCACCCCGCAACAGCGCACTGGTTGCCAGCTCGTCATGCAGTAGTAACTCGCGCATATAGGCAAGTCCCGCTTCGACGCTAGCAAGTAAGAACAGGATCGTGAACGTAATCCAGATCATGCGCACGCGGGTCTTGTCCGGTAGCGCACCTATAACCGGAAACAATCGGGTGATGCGCAGAGACTCCATCAGAAACAAGCCCATGGATATCTCAACCATGATGATGACCAAGGCCGCAATGTCGGCCGTTCGGAACCCACCGATTAAGTTGGTGCCCCCGACCATCTCCGCCATCGGCCGGGCGATCAGTGAGAAGTTGATCACGGCGCCGCCAATTGCCACGACGAGTACAAGCGCCGATACGAAAAAGTAGACCAACGACGAAGATGACAGTATCGACACCGCGTGGTCCTCGCCTTTAACGATATCCTCATACTCCTGCATATGGCGATCAATCGTGACCGATCGGCCCAACAGACTGTCGACGTTCTTGCCGACTTTGCCAAGGATTTGCTGAATGCGGCGCCATTCCGGTCGCATTTTCCTCAGAAGCGTATGACGCTCTTTGCTGGCCTCGCGATACGCGAGCATGGCTTCCTTGTGCGCCTGGACCAGCGATTTGTGAATGTCACTCAATATGTTACTGACGCCGACTCGTCCGTCTCGCGACTCGATTTTTGCGACCGCTTCTACCGCCTTGACCCAACCAGGCGGATCGGGTGGAACGTCTACAGCGTCTTGATGATCTTTTTCAATGCGGTCGATCGATTCGCTGAGACCGCGATGTAACGACGAGTAGTTCGCCAAATCTTTGCGAACGGTTTCGTTGATTCGATCAAACTCGCGTTCGACAATGCGTTCTTTTGCCTCCCGTCCCGCCGCCAACAGCACTTCGCGATTTCTCGTCGCAAGACCGTTCTCCGCCTTGGTCACCGCCAATGACGCGGCTCGAAACACCTTGTACAGTGAATTGCTCGCGGCCTTTATGAGTCGGTGCGACGTCGGACGCGCGAAATACAAAGTTGCGACAGCCAGAACGATCCACAACAATGCGGATAGAACGGGCCAAGGCGTAATGCTCAGGAAAAAACTCATCATGGTAACCCTGCTGTCTAACAAGAACCGAGACCGGTGGCGTTGCGACCCTTCCTCGCGAAAGGTGTGCCTTTGTCATTGCTCGGCGCAGAGTTTCACAATCCGAAAGTAGCTGTCAACACATGGGCGATAGAACTGCGACCTGCGTAGGACAACATGCAAAAGTACATCAAAATCAGGGTGGTATTGGTTCTACATAATCGCCGCCCCGAACCGCAATCATGTATTCAACATGTCGATTGCGTAGACATAGACTCGTTGAGCTCGAAGATCGCCGGCTGGATGTCTTCGTGCACAGCCCACTTAGTCTTGCTTGTGCAGTAGAAAATCCCTGATTTCTTGCAAGCTCGTGATTCAAATCAATCACATTGCTGTTAGTGCTATTCTACGAGCGCACAAATGAGCCAGAAGACAACAATGCGACATCTAATCGAAAAATTTGAACATCGGAAGCGGCAAGCTTCGATTTTGGCTTTTATCGTCGTTGCCTGGATATGTTTTTTACTGTCTTCGAGCACCAACCTACTTGCTGCCAATGCTGCCAGCAAACATCAATTTTTCGAAGATGGCGTACTTATTTCGCTTCAAGAACCGTCACTGGCCATTGACGTGGACGATGCGTTCACATTCGTGGGCCGTCATCCATTCACTATTCGAGATGTAGCCGCTGGAGAGCGATTCATTTTTGTGGATTCGGAGGGCGACGTAATTCTAAGGCTATTCATTGTTCAGTTTGAGGGCTTCCTACCCGGTATCGACAATTTCTATAGATACAACTTGACCGAAAGCCCGGTTGTCGCTAATTATCCCTTCCGCAGCAACGGTTACGCGTTCGATATTGTTGAGGCTGTCGCCGCCAATCCAAAAAGTGAATCAGCTGCTACCTACCCGTTTCTCCAGTCGAAAGGCTATTCCATTCCCGCCCATTGGATGATGTGGCGCTCGTTGACAATCGCGGATCAGGCGCGAAAAAAGGAGATGATTCTTTTCTACGTTGAAAACGTCGATTCATCTGGATTATCGCTAGATGACTTTTATGAACAAGATGCGGCGACAGCTGCGTGGATCCGTATTCAAAAAGATTTAGAATTACGCGCGAACAATTCGTTTCAACTTACAGAGCTGAACGAGAATGGCGAGCCGAACGCGTCAGCCTGGTCGTCGATACCAAGTCGATTTTGAAGCCCTTGCAGACAAGGGCTGATGCTTACGAACGAGCGTTGCGCCCTACTTGAAAAACCAGCGTGCGCCTAAGGTAAACAAATCCAAATCACCCGCAAACTCCAAGCTAATGCCTGCCGAGAATTGGCGGTTGAAATGATAGTCGCCAGCGATTTCTAGATATGTGTCACTGTCATCCAGGTTGACGTAATTGATCGAACCACGCAACTCGAACTGCGGCGCCAGATAGCCGCGAGCACCCGCAGCGACTGCGAGCCCGGTGTCATCACCGCCGCCGAATGTCGAATCGACATCGATGCGAACCACACGCAGTGTAGTGACCAGGTCGAAGTTGTCCGTGTAGTTCCAAACATATCCACCGCCGAATTCCAATGTCGTGGAGTCGACATTGTTGTTGAAATCGAGCGCCGTAATGCCACCGACGAGGATCCAGTCGCCGTTTAGTTCCCACGAACCATTAAGACGGAAGCCGTCACCACCACTGACGTCGGTGTCAACGTAGCGCAACTCCCCATAGTTGTAGTTCATGTTCGCCCGTGGCGCATTGCCCGATTGTGCGAGCGCGGCACCGTGCGCCAACAGGCCAACGACCAGTATTAGTGTCTTCATTGCATTGCTCTCCGTTTGCCCAAACAGGTGTAAACGGCGTGAAGATCGCCGTCTACTGGCGCGGATGTTAACGGGCGAGTTGGAAACTTGTCGAGGAACCCTGGCAACTCTTGAGAAGATTTCGTAAAAACTACTTTTTCTTGTTGATTTTTAGGGAATTTCTGAAATAGACAATGTGTCTCTTTTTGGCGTCAGATGCCAAATAGCAACGCCGAATTGCGCAGTTTCCGGGGCCGGAGGCTCCTGCCCTATTCGCTAATAAAGGCCGTAAATCAAGAAGCCACCGAAGGCGAATCCAAACAAAAGCCAGACACGAACGGCGGCGGGAGAAAATTGCTTTAGCCACCAGCCGACGAAAAGTCGCAATCGTTTCCGACCCATTATCGCCACAACCACAGCCGCGACAATCGCAATCCATCCCAAGACTAGGAACGCCAGCGGAAAACGCGAATCTGGCGCAGCAATTATTAGCGCCGCCCCAAGTAGTAGTCTTACAAGAACGGCAAGGTAAATTCCCCAATCCTTGTCTACCGTGTCTTTCACCCACCCAGTGAGTTTTTGCGGCGCATAGATTCCCAATGTGGCCATCGCGCATACGGCGACGGCCACAGCCAGGACAACTAGTTGAGAACCTGTATCCAGCACTGTCCTTGGTTTTTCCTATTTAGAGACACCTGTATTCCTTAATATAGACAAAACCCCGAAAAATGCAGGCAGACGCTACCAATATGCATCTGATATTGTCCAATCGAAGTAAATCGACATGGAGTGATCGAAATGAGAAAAGGACTTCTAATCTCGGCGCTGGCCTTGGCCTTGGTGTCATTGCCCGCCGACGCCCGGACATTTTACGAAAACAACATGAACGTGATATCAAGCGCGCTCGGTTGTAGCGCTTTTAAGCGCTCCGCCATATTCTCGGAGCCTAAGCTTCCATTCCACGCATTGTCGATACTCTCAGTGCATTGGAGTGTCGATAATGCGGCAGAAATTCAAAATGTACATTCCGTTTCGGCTGTTGGATTCAAAACGGATAAAATCTCCGTTGGTCATAGTACTGCTGAAGGTATCGGCGTAATGAAGATAGTCATGTCGACCGAATTCTTTTCCCGCCTTTGTTTTTTTAACGGCTTTCTCGAGAGAGAATTCACAAAACGCCTCGAAAAAGATTGCTGAGGACTATGGTTATGAAAAATGTGATTCGAATAATTGCGGCGCTGTTACCCTTAACTAGCTGTTATTGGTCAACTATTATGGCTGCCGACTTCGAGACTATTGTCCTGACCGACAAAATCGATCATTCCGAGATGCCGCCGGAAGTGAGGGAATCAATAGCCAATAACAAAGAGCGCCAAGCAAAGTTGATGGAACGGGAGGCATCGCGCAAGAAACACCTTAAGAAGTTGCGTCGGATTGTGAATGACACAGAGTCAAAAGGCTTCGCCGTTGTCCAGGACCTGGGCGACTCCGGTTACGACAATATCTCGGCGATGATCCATCAGCCTGAGCGTCAGGAGCCGATACGTTATGGCTACAATAAAGCAAATCTAGACACACCAGCCTTTGACGGCGGCCGACTGGTCGCGGTGCAACCGCTGCATGAGGACGCAGGTCTGAGCTACCAGATGCTGTACGCATTCGAGTTCGATGACCTTGGCACTGTAGTCATCGATGAATTGAATTACATAAATATTCCGGACGCGCGCATCGTCGTTAACAAACCGGCCGGAAATCTTCACATAAATGGCTATCCAGCAACTTACACCGCGATGAAGAATAGGGACGGGACAAAGGGGATGACCGGTATTATCTTCTATACCGAAAATAAGCTGTTTTCGGTAACGGCCCTGCGATGCATCACCAGAGACGACAAAGAGGCATTTGAACACCTTGTACAGGTAGCAAGTTCACTGTACTGAGTCTGCGGTCTAGCAGCGCACCGGCTCCACTGAGACGCGGTCACTCGAACGAGAATTCCATGCGGATGTCGCCAATCGTAATGACGTCGCCAATCTCGATTTGTTGATCACCTGTGAAGCGTAGCCCGTTGACGAACGTGCCGTTGGTGCTGCCCAAATCCAGAATCTTGACGTCAGTGGCCGATTTTACAATCAACGCGTGTCGACGACTTACGTGCTTGTTGGGCAGGCAAATATCGGCGAAATCGGCGCGACCGACGAGGAAGCGACCGTGTCGCAGTGGGAAAATCTGAATCTGTTGGCCCTTGCAACTGATTTGGAGCTGCTCTCGAAATGTCGACATTGGGCCAATATCGGGAATGTCGGGAATTTCGGCTTTCGCCTCGACGGCTGGTTTTTGCCATAGCAACTTGCTGGCGTCTATCACAAGTTGCTCTGTAACTTGTCCCGATTTCTGCTGGTTAGCGATTTGCAGGCATTTGAAGCATAAGGTGCCAACCAGATCCGGAACACCGCCACTCAACTCGTGTATGCGACTGATGGCATCGAATTCGAAAAGCTCGCTAATATCCGAACTTCCGGCCGCCTCAACTCTGCGACGCAGAAATTCGGTTGTTTCTGCCAGCGAGAATGGTGCGAGCGTGATTTTTCGGCTTGAATGCACACGTGCCCCAGCTAGCGGTTCTTGTTCAATCAACTCAGCTAGTTTTGGCTGTCCGGATAAGACCACCATGAGCCCGTAGCGGCCCTCCATTTCTAGGTCAATCAGTCGGCGCACGTGTTCAAGCAGCCAACGGGCCTGAAGATGCGCTTGTTCGATGCAGAGCACCGTACGGCGATGATGCTTGCGCTGAAACTCCAAGAACATCTCGAGAATATTGTCGAGATCTGTAAGGCTCAGGTCTTTGGGTTCAAATCCCAGTGCACGGTTGATTTCCCGCATCCCGGCGATCGCATCGTCGTAGGGTTTTGTCAGGCGCACAATCGTGGCGTCTTCTTCGAGGCCCGACAGAAACGCGCTAACGACGTGATTGGCTTCAAACTTGCCCTCGCCGATCAATACCGTCAGCGGACGTTGGTGTTGCGCAGCGAGGTTCAACTGATCGAGTGCGGCGCGATGTCGCTCGGTAACCAACGTCAACGCTGGCACCGTGTGGCCCCATTGCTCGGACGTCGTGTGCACGATCGGTTGATGACCCATGGTCGCCCCCCCTTTGCGGCCTTTTTCCGTGAAAGGCTCTGTTCTGATTGGAATTTTTCTTGGCTTGCCCGCAGTGTAGGTCAGATTTGCCTCTATGTGAAGTGTATTGTGAGCACAGGCACGCAACTATCCGATTAGTAAGGTTTTTCAAGCCTTTTCTGCGATATGCTGAAAGCTTGACCCGTGTAACATTGGCGACGCTCGGATGCGGCTACAGTGGCGCCTATGTCTCTCAACACTGCCCTCCAGGACTTCTACCGTGAACACGGCTTCGGCGACGTCTTGGGCGCTCGACCCAAGACGGTGCGCGTCTATACAGGTTGCTTGCTGGTGCCGCTACCAAATATCGAAACCCGCTACCGCTATCTGAAGTATCACGACCTGCACCACCTAGTTACCGGATATAGCGTTGGCAGAATCGGTGAGGGCCAAATTAGCGCTTGGGAGCTGGGCACTGGCTCGATGCGCAAGTCCCCTATCCTGGGCTTGATGAATCTGATTGCATTGTCAACAGGCTGGGTGCTCGATCGACAGAAAATGTGGGCTGCCTTTTGTCGGGGTCGACGATCAAGAAATCTGTATTCGGCAAAGAGGCGCAGTCAGGTCGACGATGGCACCTGGTCCACGATTGACGAACTTCGCGCGGACACACTCGACTGCGAACCGAATACGTCGATTAGACGTAGAGACCGCATTATTTATTTCAGTTACGTAGTGCTTAGCCTTGGCATACATGCAAGCATTGCGATTCCGGCAATGATTGTGCGCACCATTTCGGATTTGTCACAAGGAAAGTCAGTCCGCAAGGTAATACAGCCAAGCCCGCGTACCGATTTGTTTTAATAAACGCGTACGCGCTAGCCAAGCAGCCATCCGAAAACTCCGCCGGTCAGCGACGCGTACAACAAAGCATCAAACATGTTTTTCATTGTCAGCATCCATGGTCGACCAAACCAGATACTGTCCTGGATATAGGCAACGCTATACGCGATAAACGCCGTCGTTCCGGCAACTCGAAAAATCTCGAGATACGATGCGCCCGATTCCAGCGTCCGCGTAACCATGTAGGCACACAGCACACCGACCAGCACGTTGTACGCATATGACAGCGCGAGTTTTGGCCCCATGTTCGGCATGCCGTTTGGCACGATTGTGATGTAGGCCTGCGGACCGTCGATGTACTTTTGCGCGACGATCTCGTTCTTTAACTCGGACAGATCGGTGCAATACGGCACCATATACAGCCCAGTCTTAGACCCTTTTAGCGCGGCACGTACAGCCTCTTCATCACCCGTTTTTTTGAAATCGGTCTTGTGCCAGGGCAGCACTGTCCAGACCAACGCACTCATAACGATTACGACAACTGCAGATACCAGGATTGGTAACCAAAGTTCGATAATTCCCATGAAAGACCCCCCAAGTCCGGTCATTCAATTTGCTAGGAATATTGCGGCTCATTGACCACTGTAGATACTTGAGGATAGTTCATCTACCTGCATAGTGCGCGCAATTTGCCAATTAATTTTTTTAGTGCACTGATTATGTAGTACCGGTTCGCTCCGTCGTAACTTTCGCCCAGGTAACGCACGTATTTGCGATTGGATTACCACGGGTTCGACCAACGCGCATCCGTAATCACGCGTTGATCGGTCAACGCGTGTAAAAACGCCAACAGGTCAGCGTGCTCCTCGTCGCTCAATTCGAAGCCGCGAATAAACTCAGACTTATATGGGCTCAAGCGACCGTCTCCAGCATGCGGGCCTTCGGTCAATTCGCGACCTCCTCGCAAGTAGTGCGCGATCACCTCTTGCAACGACAATAGGCTGCCATCGTGCATATATGGCGCTGTTACAGCGATATTGCGTAGGGTCGGCGCTTTAAAGCGACCCATATCGCGTCGCTCGCCAGTCATGTCAAACAGACCAGTATTATCCGCCGGATACGCGCCGTTGCCGTCGATGTTATAGAGGCCGGTATTGTGGAATCCGACACGATCGACGTTAGCGTCCGCATGCGTACTACTATCCGTAAAATTGAATCCGCCATGACAGTGGAAACATTCGAGCCGCTCGGAAAAAAACAAATCCATGCCGCGTTTGGCAGACGCGTCAATAGCGTCGACGTCTCCGCGTAGAAACGCATCATAGGGCGAATCGAAACTGACAATCGTACGCACAAACGCCGAGGTTGCACGAACGACGTTTAGTACTGAGTACGGATTGCTGGCCGCCGGAAACGCTTCGCGCATCAATGAGGCATACAACGCGTCGTTCGATAACATCGTGACAATCTCCGATTCACGCCCCGCCATACCCATCTCAATCGGATTGTCACCAAGCAGCGGCGTCAGTGCCTGATCTTCCAAACGATCCAGCAGATTGTTAGCCCAGGTTAATCGACTACCGTAGGCACTGTTAACGAGTGACATTGCACCGCGCGGATGTTGCTCACCAGTCGCGCCGATTGAACGAGCCCTGCCATCCGTAAACGCCAATGACTGAATGTGGCAGCTGGCACAGGACATGGTTCCGTTAATCGATAAGCGCGAGTCGTAGAACAGGCGTCTCCCGAGTTCGACCTTAGCATCGCTCATAGGATTGTCGATGGGTACCTCGGGCAACGGCAACGGCGGCGCGATATGCCATTCGAATTTGTCTTTTTGCATCAGCCAGAAAGCGATTGCGAGAATCGCAATCGCCGCAACCGCACCGATGAGCCGTTTCAATGCTGGCCTACAAAAAATAGCTGTTGTTCGCTGACCTGTTCGCCGGTGTCGAAATCGATGCCGAACACCGTGAACGGTTCACGGCACGTCTCCTCCGCAGGGCCAGATGAGCAGTCCGCTTGCGTACCGTCAATCGAATTCGACGTTGACAGCAGCGCAGTGAAGTCGATAGTTATTTCGTCGCCCAACTGAAAGTCATCGAGCGTGACGTCGAAGCGATTCGAGAATCGGCAACTTTTTATGTTCTGGACAGTGCCTAGACAACCCGCGCTGCCCAGATGAATCCAAAAACCGTCATTCGCTGTTTCGAAACCTGCACGCAAGAACTTGTATCCCGATCGCCAGTGCCAATGCATCGTGCTGTCGTCGAGTGGCGCAGAAGCAGTCAACGGATCGGCGTGGTTGCGCTCGAATGGAACGCCAATCGAAAATGTCAGACCCTGATATTCGTCGACAGGGACGTTACCGATGATTTCGTTATTCGTGTCACGTGTACCGTTTCGACAGTCGCCGCTGCCGTCTTCAAGATCGATCAGGACAAGCTCATCGCGCTGCCAGCGTCCGTTTTCATGGAGTCTAACGCTCACGCTCGTGCCGTCATTGCGATGTAACGTCGGCTGATAAACGTAGAAGCGTAAATCGGTCATTCGAAACGCTGCGTGCAACCCTTGGCAACCGACCGCTTGGCCACCGATAGTCGCCGCAAATGGGATCGAGACGGTGGCCTCCTGACGACTACATGCGCTCAGGCCGAAGAAGAAAAAGACAATGATCGTCAGCGGCTTCGACAAGCGGGTAGCCCCACAACACCAAGGTCTGGATATTCTAACGTGCCGCAGTGGCTCGGGTTCAGCTTGCGGTTTTCGGGAGGCCCGCCGAATCGGCGTCTTCTTTTTGGTCTTCGCCCGAGTCGTTGTCAGGTGCGACCGAGTAATCCAAAACACCAGTTGCGAGCAGGTCCGTTGATGCCTGCGCGACAGAAAGTTCGGTCTCGATCTCACGCATCTTTGCCTCTGATCTGACGCTTTCCGTAGCACGGTCGGACAGCTCGTGGCGCAATTCGCGGGTTTTCATCACCGACTCTCGCAAGTCCTTTCTCAGTTCATCCACGCTTTGTTGCTGATGTGATATGACGTTGTCGCGCTTGACGATGCCCTGAGTCGTTTCGTCGAGATTTACTTCCAGCTCCGCGACCTTTTCGGTCTTCTGCTCAACGTCCGTATGAGCCACACGCAAGTCGGCTTCGAGCGAGCGAATGCGATCGTCGCGCGCGTCGCGTTTCAGCGCTCGGTAACGAAAACTTAACCTGGCACTTATCGAGGCAAGAATCCAACCGAGCAGAAACGCCCCAACGGTCATCAGGATTAGATTTTGTGGGATCTCGGCAAACATCTGTCAATGATTATTCGTATTTACAGATCATGAAAGGACGGAGTTCTCAGTAATGATACCCGCATTGCGGTCGATCGTGACCATATTCGGTGATTTTTTGGACATGGCTAAGACGAATGTTTCCTTTAAAATCAGTGACCTAATCACTCGCCTTAAACTCAGTTTGGCAAAGGTGACGCGTCGATGATGCGGCGCGCCAGATCCGGAAAATCGGTAAACAATCCATCCGCGCCCAGTTCACCTAAGACAAATGCCAGTAACGCGTCGAAGCTTTCGAAGCCGCTCGGCAAGCTGTCACGCCGAAACGTGAACGGATGCACGACGAGGCCCTCGCTCTGCGCCGCCTCGACAAAGCCGCTTGAGCGGGGCCTGCCGGAATCCAGTGCATAGAGATGCTCAACCCACGGACCGACGCCGTCGACGGTTGCTGCGAGCTTTTTCAGGCCACGCCGCGTTCGCATTTCATCATAGTCAGAGGCCGATTCGCCCCAGCTATTATCGCCAATCAACTGCACTAACCGAAGTTCGCAGCCGAGTTCATTTCGCAGCCTCACGAGCTCATCGGCATCAAAGCATTGCACGTATGCCGGATCATCGCGGTCGCGATAGCCAAATGCCGTCAATTCGTCGAGCATACGCGGTGCGATGTCGACGCCCTCTTGTTTGTGCCACGCCGGCCGCTTGATTTCGGGGTACACCCCCGCACGCTTGCCGAGGGATGCGTTCAAAGCGGCAACAAGCTCCAGTTCCTCACCCAGTGTATGGATTCGAAAGCTCCCGCTTCTCGGCGGAAATCGCTTTGGGTACACCGACGAACCATCCGCATTCATCCGCTCCCATACGCAGAGCGAACGCAGCTCGTCCAGATCGAAGTCCCGTACGTAATAGCGACCATCCGCCCGAGCTCGGTCCGGAAATGCCTGAACGACGTCAGTTACCCGATCGAGGTGAATGTCGTGCAGCACGACAAGCGCATCATCACGGCTCGCGACGACGTCTTGCTCGAGGTAATCAGCGCCCATGGCAAATGCCAGCGCTTTTGCGGCCAGCGTATGTTCGGGTATATAGCCACTGGCTCCACGGTGCGCGATGACGACGGGCTTGGTTTGAGAGTTCACCGTAAGTATAACACTCAAGTTATTGTTTTATTTGATTTCCCCGTCGGCGTCGAAGCCCGGAAAATCGACCACGTCCCAGCGTTGGGTGTCCTCGAGACGCGCTCGTCGTCGCAGTGAATCGGCCATCTCACGGGCGTTCCACTCGATGTGTTCATTTGCCCGATCGACTAACGCCGGTGGCGTTTCGGTGACATGGCCATAGGGCCGGATCACGATCATGGGTTTTTCGTTCGCGTCGGCCACATCCATCATATAATTCACCAATTCTGGCTGTGCGTCGTACATGCTCGGCAGTAGCAATACGGCTTCGGATTCTTTGATCTGTTGGATCAACGCGTCTTTCACTGCTTCCATGCCGCCTGTGGCTGGCGCCTCGTCTGGCTTGCTGACGTTCAGGTAATAAAAGCGATCCACGGATTCGAGGAACTCGAAGACCCGCAGATAGTCATCAGATTCTTTAAAGCCATGGGTTACGAAGACTCGGATCGGATTTCGTTCAGACACGCTGTACTCCTTCTTGTGGCGCCTTGGTTGCTGCCCGATGGAGATTCTATCAATTTAATACGACAATACCGCGCATGCGACTACTCCTGTACAACATTCGCTACGCTGTAGGCGGCGGCGCCAGCATGCATATGCCGGTGCCGGGCGCCGGTTACCTGCTGGGTAACCAGAATGTGCTGCCTGAGATCACACGATTCATCAAGTCCGTGGATCCCGATATCGTCGGACTAATCGAGGTCGACACCGGCTCAATTCGCAGCCGCATGGTCAATCAGGCGGAGTCTATTGCTGCTGATCTGGGCATGAACACATCCTATGAGACCAAGTACGGCGAAAAGTCGATCAACCAGATATTGCCGATCGTGCGAAAACAGGGCAACGCGTTCATGGCGGCAGCTCGCATGCATGGAGAGACGTTTCATTACTTTGATACTGGCATCAAGCGCTTGATCATCGAACTCGAAATGAAGGAATTTGCGGTATTTCTGGTACACCTGTCTCTAAAGTATCGGCATCGTCACCTGCAGCTCCGGCGCTTGTACGATCTGATTGAAGTGACAGAAAAGCCTGTTATCGTTGCCGGTGATTTCAATACCTTCTGGGGCGAAAACGAGATTTACCTGTTCATGAAGGCGGCAGGACTCCAATCGGCCAACAGAGAAAGTTTGCCTACCTATCCAAGCCGCGCGCCTCGCAAGGAACTTGATTTCGTCTTGCATCAGGATGGAATTAGGGTGTCAAATTTTCAGATACCGGAGGTTCGTCATTCGGACCATTTGCCGCTGGTATGTGACTTCGACGTATTGTAAATACTCCACCTAACAAATAAATAAGGAACCCGATGAGCGACAAGCATTGGACTGCAAACAAAGACGACAATAGTATCGTCTGGCTAAAACTCGACAAGACGGATGGCGGCGCCAACGTGCTGTCTGGGCCTGTTCTTCTTGAATTGAACGAAAACCTGAACGCGCTCGAAGCGGATTTGCCGAAGGGGCTGGTCGTTTACTCCGGCAAGTCCAACGGCTTCATCATGGGTGCCGACATCAAGGAGTTCACAAAGATTGAGAATTCGGATCAGGGGTATGAATTAGCTCGCCTCGCTCAAAAGGCGCTCGATCGCCTTGAACAACTGCACTGCCCGACCGTCGCCGTCATCAATGGTTTTGCCCTCGGTGGCGGCCTCGAGCTGGCAATCGCCTGCGATTACCGCATCGCGCTCGACAGTGAAAAGCGGATACTGGGATTTCCTGAAGTGCAGCTCGGCATACACCCGGGTTTCGGCGGCACCGTGCGTGCGGTTCGCATCGCCGGCGTACGCCCCGCAATGCAGATGATGCTTACCGGAAACCCGATCAACGTCAGTAAGGGGCGTCGGATCGGGCTAATCGACAAAGTGGTCGATGAGACATCCTGGCGCGACGCCGCAAATAAGCTGGTGTCGACAGCGCCGCCGAAACGTGAAGCACCGTTTGTCGAGCGTGTTCTGAGCAGCGCGATAGCACGGCCCTTTATCCGTAATGTCTTGCTGAAGCAAGTTCGGAGTAAAGCACGCAAAGAACACTACCCGGCGCCATACGCGATTATCGATCTGTGGTCGCGCTTTGGCGCCAAAGGCGATGTGGCCTATCAAGCGGAGGCGCGCTCGCTTGCCGAGCTAATGTGCACCGATACGTCGCGAAACCTGGTCCGCGTTTTTTTTCTGCAAAATAAACTCAAAGGACAGGGCAGCAAAGATGCGCCCAAGGTTCGCCATGTACATGTCGTCGGTGCCGGCGTTATGGGCGGTGATATCGCGTCGTGGTGCGCGTATCGGGGGTTGACGGTCACGCTGCAGGACCGTGAGCTCAAATACGTCGAACCGGCACTCAACCGCGCTCAGAGACTGTTTACCAAACGCGTACGCGACGATCACAAGCGCGCGGAAACCGTGTCGCGTTTGACAGCGGATGTAAACGGCGATGGCGCCGCACAAGCGGACCTGATCATTGAGGCTATCTTCGAAGACCTCGATGCGAAACAGAGTTTGTATAAAGACCTGCAGGCAAAAATGAAACCTGGCGCCCTGCTCGCGACCAATACCTCGAGTATACGTCTCGAAGAATTGCGCAAGGTACTCGATGCGCCGCAGCGCTTCATTGGCCTGCACTTTTTCAACCCCGTTTCGCAACTGCCGCTGGTTGAGGTAATCCGTTGCGACGATACGCAGCAAGAGGCCCTCGATATCGGCTTCGGTTTCGTCAAGAAGATCAGCAAGCTGCCACTGGAGTGCGCGAGCTCACCAGGATTTGTCGTTAACCGCATATTGGCGCCCTACACGAACGAGGCACTAATGCTGGCCGAGGAAGGCGTCGCACTGCCGGAAATCGACAACGCTGCCGAGACATTCGGCATGCCGATGGGGCCGATCGAACTCGTTGACAGTGTTGGTATCGACGTCGCAATGCACGTAGCCAAGGTCTTGGGTGCAGCGATGAATCGACCGGTGCCGGCCCAACTCGAGAAATTGGTCGAGGCCGGCCATTTCGGCCGCAAATCCGGACAGGGCTTCTATCAGTGGGTGGATGGTAAGTCAGTGAAGCCACCCAGCGACGGCCAGGTGCCAGCCGATATCGAAGATCGACTGATCTTGCCAATGCTGAACGAGGCAGTCGCCTGCCTCGCTGAGGGCGTCATATCGGACGCCGAGCTGCTCGACGCGGGCGTGATATTCGGCACCGGATTCGCCCCGTTCAGGGGTGGCCCGCTGCAATACGCTCGCAGCCGCGGCATCGCAGCCGTTGTCGAACGATTGCGGGCTCTCACGGCAAGCTACGGCGAGCGATTTACGCCGCATCCGGGCTGGTCAGAGCTATAACGGAGAATCTCAAAGGATTCACAGCTAAAGTGTGCTCCGCTTCACGATGCGTGTTCTCGGTAGTACCGGAAGTTGTTGAATTGAAGGTAGAATACGCGCTGGTTGCGACAGCAGCCTAGGAGCCAAGCAATAATAAGCGGGTATCCCCAATCGGCGGGCCAAATGGAGCGAACTGGAACAGCATGACGGACGAGCAGACAACGATTAACCTGCTCAAGGGCTTTTCGCCGCTTGACGGACTCAAGCGCGACAATCTTGCGGCCCTTGCTCGCAAGGTGCAGGTTCGAGAACTGTCTCCAGGGCAAGTGCTGTTCAAGGAAGGCGACACCGAAAAACGCACGTTCTATGTCGTGTCGGGCCTGCTCGACCTACAGGATCAGGGCAAGCTTGTCGGCACCGTTGAGGGCGGCAGCGCGCATGCCAAAAATCCCGTCGCCCCGGTGTACCCACGGCGCGTTTCTGCCAAAGCGCGAGATCGCGTGCAATTCATCTCAGTCGATAGCGACCTGCTCGATGTCATGCTGACTTGGGACCAGACCGGCACCTACGAGGTATCGGAGCTGCAGAGCAAACAAGACGTTGGCGGTGCCGAAGATTGGATGACGATGTTGTTGCAGACGAAGGCGTTTCATAAGATTCCGCCGGCGAATATTCAGGCCATCTTCATGCGCATGCAGCAGGTCCAATACAAATCAGGCGACGTAATTTTGAAACAAGGCGCCGAAGGCGACTATTTTTATGTGTTGACTCGCGGTTCTGCGCTGGTTACTCGCGAGACGCCGCTCAGTAAGGACGGCATCAAATTGGCAGAACTAAATGTCGGTGATACGTTCGGCGAGGAAGCGCTGATTTCCGATGCGAAACGCAATGCGACCGTTACGATGGTATCTGACGGTGCCGTCATGCGACTTGGCAAAAACGATTTCAAAACTCTGTTGAACGAGCCAATGCTCGATTGGGTGGATTCTGCCGAGGCAAACAAAATTATTCAGGAAGGTGGCCAGTGGTTAGACGTTCGCTTGCCGAGCGAATTCGAAAACCAGCATCTCGATGGCGCAATCAATATTCCGCTGTATTTTATCCGATTGAAAATCAATGCGCTCGACCAAGACCGAAAATATATCGTTTGTTGCGACACCGGTCGGCGCAGTTCCGCCGGCGCGTACATCCTGAGCGAGCGTGGCTACCACGCCTACGTTTTGCGCGGCGGAATCAACAAAGAACAAGCGTAATTTTTACGGGCAAGTCGCGACTAACTAGCAGGCCTTGATCAAGCAGTTGGATCGCGCGTTTACATTGTATGGGTGGCTTTGTCGCCACCTAAGGCGCCGGCTAGATAATTCTCAATTTTCTTTTGCGTATTGCCCTGATCCTGGTCACTGAACTGCACTCCAATGCCAGTCGTGCGCTTGCCCTGTGCACCTTTTGGCGTCATCCAGATGACGGTACCGGCCACCGGAATCTTTTCTTCCTCGCCCATCAGGTTCAGAAGCATGAATACCTCATCACCAAGACGGTAGGAACTGTTGGTTGGAATGAACAAGCCACCATTGACGATATACGGCATATACGCGAGGTACAACGCGCTCTTGTCTTTGATGGTTAATGTCAAGAGTCCTGGTTTGCTCATTCGGTCACCTTAGTTCTTGCCGACTCAGATCGCGTAAGCCGCTGGCCCAGTCAATCA
Source organism: Gammaproteobacteria bacterium (assembly GCA_029861535.1). GTDB lineage: Bacteria > Pseudomonadota > Gammaproteobacteria > Steroidobacterales > Woeseiaceae > UBA1847. Next base: position 21,061 of record JAOTZC010000010.1, on the reverse strand, counting down.
ACAGGCCCTCGAGCGTCAACTGGACGTTATAGGAGCCTTTGGCCTGGCCGCGAAGCCGGTTAATTATGTCTAAATAACAAAACAGATTTCTGCTGTCCATGCGTTGCAGCACAGATTCGCCAATCCCGAGGCCCTGCACCCTATGTGACCCGCCAACGGCGGCACGGGCGACAGCCTGGACATTCCTGGCCAGCCATTCGAAAACGAACGGCGGATCGATTTTCGCCCAGGTTGCCGCAACATCTATCGGGGAAGCCTGGCCACCTGCTAACGCTGTGAAATCTCTGGCCATGGCCGTACTCGTGTCGATTTGCTCAGCACAGGCGATTGCGGCGATTGGCGCAAGGCCCGCCAAACGTAAGGGCTCGGCCCAAAGCCCTCCCGGATGTAGTCTGTCGAGCCAAGCGAGACCCACATTCGCCGCAGGGACTCGGAATTCGATGCGCTGGCAGCGGCTAAATATTGTCGCCGGGAGGCGCCCGGTTCGGTCTGCGACCAGAATCAGCAACGCGTCGCCCGCTGGCTCCTCCAAGGTCTTCAGTAAACTGTTCGCGGCATTGTTGGTCATCGCATTCGCTGGCTCAATGACTGCGGCTTTGCCGCGCCCTTCGTAACTCGTCAGGCTGAAATCGTCGACCAATGTTCTGATCTGGTCGATCAGAATCGCCGCCTTGTCCTCTGGCGGCTCCAGCCAGCGCAAATCGGCATGGACAGGACGATCGAATGGATATTGAGGGAGATTCTCGGTGACGATGCCGAGCTTTTGCGCGACGATCCAGGCTGCCGCAGCTCGCTTGCCGACACCAACTGGCCCGCTAAGCAACACGGCGTGCGGCAAACGGCGCTGCTCGGCTGCAGCCAGCCAGTTCGACGCAAATTCTGAATGCCAAGTAATATCCACTATATCAATCTATTACGAAATCTTTCTCGACTAGTTCTCACCTAAGAGCACGGCCGCAACGGCGTCGATGGCGACTTTGACTTGATCGCGATCGCCAGACGCATCGACGACGACAAAGCGCTCTGGTTCCGCCGCGACAAGGCCCAGATAGGTTTCCCGGACACGATGATAGAACTCGACTTTTTCCACGTCGAGCCGGTCCGGGTCACCGCGGTGGCCCGCCCTAGCCAACCCCGTTTCGACCGGCGCATCGAGTAAAATCGTTAGGTCCGGCCGTAAATCTCCGAGCACCCAGTCGGCCAGCAGGTTCACGCGTTCCATAGGAACACCACGCCCGCCACCCTGATACGCCCTACTGGCGTCAACAAAACGATCGCTGACAACCCAAGTACCTGCAGTCAACGCCGGGCGAATAACGTTCTCAACCAGCAACGAACGCGATGCAAACATCAAAAGCAATTCGGCGATATCCGGGATAGGTTCATCCGCGTGCCCGAGCACGACGCCGCGGATCATTTCAGCAGTGGGTGTGCCGCCGGGCTCGCGGGTCTTTATGACTTTGTGCCCGTGCTGCTCAATGTTGTGCATCAGCCGATCGATGTTGGTCGACTTACCGACCCCTTCGATGCCTTCGACGGTTATGAACTTGCCGGTATCCATGCTTGTTTTCCGTTCTAATTACGCTGTTTACGAAGCTGTTTCAGGTATTCCTGAACAGCATCATCGTGTTCTTCTTTGCTTGTTGAAAATTTGTGGCTGCCATCTCCGAGTCCGGTTGCCACAAAATACAATTCTTCACCTGACGCCGGATGCAGCACCGCGTGAATCGCGGCGCGTCCGGGCATCGCGATTGGTGTCGGCGGCAAGCCTGCTCGCGTGTACGTGTTATACGGTGTATCGGTCTGAAGATCACGTCGCGTCAGATTGCCATTGAAGTCGGGTCCGATGCCGTAAATGACTGTCGGATCCGTTTGCAGGCGCATCCTTTTTTGGAGGCGGCGTGCAAATACGCCGGCGATTCGCCCACGTTCGTCGGCCCGAGCGGTTTCTTTTTCGACAATGGACGCAAGAATGAGCGCTTCATAAGGCGACGCAACCGGCGTACCCGGGCCGCGATTATCCCATTCCTCAGCGAGCGTCATTTGCATGAGCTGATATGCCTGCGAAAGTACCGATCGATCGCTGGTGCCTCGCGGAAAGCGGTAGGTTTCCGGCAGGAACAGACCTTCTGGCCATGTGGCATCTGCCTTCAATTCACTCAATAAGGCCGGCCAATCCTCGTCGCTCATACTGGCAGTTACTTCGGGATGATCCTCGAGCGCTTTTAGCAAATCACGATGATTCCAACCCTCTATGATCGTAAACGAGTACAGCTGCACGCCGCCAGTGGTGAACTGCTGCAAAAGCTCGACCGGCGTAGTGCCAGCTTTTATCCGGTACTCACCGGCCTGCACCTTACTCGCCTGCTTGGTCCAACGCGCATACAGGCGCAATAAATCAGCATCAGTAACAATACCGGCGTCTTCGAGTTCGCGACTGACCGTCGCAAACGCCGTACCGGGAGAAATCTCGAAACTAAGACCCTGCTCTGGCACCGTCAGAGGCGTCTCCAGGAACTGTTTGGCGTGCACACCTGCTGCAACAATGGCAGCGACCAGAACCAGAGCAGCAACGGCCAGTACGGCTAACACACGATTCAAAGGCTACACTCCGGCACTTTATTGTAAGCAAGCACGGCCATCACCGATCGGGTCGCATGACGCCGCCAGCCAATTCAGTCGAACGCTCGGAAGACCAGGCTGCCGTTGGTGCCACCAAAGCCGAACGAGTTCGAGACGACGACTTGTATTTTCGCGTCACGTGCCTCGTTCGCGGTGTAATCGAGATCACACGCGGGGTCCTGGTTATCCAGGTTTATCGTTGGCGGCACAACCTGGTGTTGTATCGCCTGGATCGAGAATATTGCCTCGACCACGCCGGCGGCGCCAAGCATGTGGCCGGTGGTCGATTTCGTCGAGCTAACGCTCAGCGTGTCCGCCGCACTACCGAAAGTGCGACGAATGCCAACGGTCTCGCCGATATCGCCGGCAGGCGTCGACGTTCCATGCGCGTTCAGATAGTCGACATCGGTAGGATCGATTCCGGCATCGTCGATTGCCGCCGTCATGCACTTGCGGGCCCCCTCGCCATCAGCTGGCGGTAAGGTAATGTGATAGGCATCGCCACTCATGCCGAAGCCGATCAATTCGGCATAAATATTCGCGCCGCGTGCTTTCGCATGATCAAGTTCCTCGAGCACGACACAACCGGCACCATTGCTCAGAACAAAACCGTCACGATCGATATCGAACGGCCGACTCGCTGCTGCCGGATCGTCATTGCGTGTCGACATCGCGCGGGCGGAGCAAAAGCCGCCCATCGCGAGCGGCGTCGTCGCATGCTCCGATCCACCGGCTAGCATCACCTCAGCGTCTCCGTGGGCAATGCTTCGACCAGCGATACCGATGCAATGCGTCGAGGTTGCGCAGGCGGTCACGATAGAAATATTTGGGCCGGTGATTTGCTGCAGTATGCTGACCTGCCCGGACGTCATGTTAATAATGCTTCCCGGTATGAAAAATGGCGAGACCTTGCGTGCCCCGCCTGCCAGCATCCTGTCATGATTCTCCTCGATAAACCGAATACCACCGATACCGGACCCCATCGCCACACCAATCCGGTGGCCGTTTTCTTCGCTAATCTCTAAGCCAGAATCCTTAATTGCTTCAACGCTCGCCGCGACACCGTAGTGAATAAAAGGATCATTCTTGCGCTGATCCTTTTTCGACAGGTATTCATCAACGTCGAAATCCTTCGCCGTTCCTGCAATCTGGGTGGAATACGTACTTACATCAAATTCGTCGACGATACCGATTTGCGACTCGCCGTTGCACACGTTTCGCCAGGCTTCATCCAGGCGACCGCCGACCGGTGAGATGATGCCCATCCCGGTGATAACGACGCGTCGATTGCCCATTTGTTACCGTGGAAAATTTCGGCAGAACTGCCGTTGTAGTGTAAAGAGTGGCACGGCGAATGCCGCCGCGCCATCTAGCATCACTTATCGCTTGAGCGAGAGTTGACGAAGTCGATCGCCTGCTGGACGGTCGTGATTTTTTCAGCTTCCTCGTCTGGAATCTCGGTTTCGAATTCCTCTTCGAGGGCCATTACAAGCTCGACCGTGTCGAGCGAGTCAGCGCCCAGATCATCGACAAAAGATGCATCGTTGGTAACTTCTTCTTCTTTGACGCCGAGCTGCTCAGCGACGATGCTCTTAACCTGTTCTTCGATACTGCTCATTGGGTTGCTTCTCCTCAGAAGACTTTGAAAACCGGTAAGTCCTTGATTTCTCACGGTGCACTCTTACCGCGGATGCGTATTGTATGTGATACGCCGTTGGCAATCTATACGCTTTTGGCTTGATTTTCAGTGCGTTTCAGTCCATGAGCATGCCGCCATTGACGTGCAGAGTTTCCCCGGTAATGTAGGCGCCGGCCGGGGACGCCAAAAACAGTACCCCGTTGGCGATATCGTCGCCCTCTCCCAGTCGACCCAGCGGAATTTGGCCCAGCATCGCATTGCGTTGATCCTCCGGCAGCACCCGCGTCATATCCGTATCGATGAATCCTGGGGCAACGACATTGACGGTGATATTGCGAGAGCCTATTTCTTTGGCAAGGGACTTCGAAAAACCGATTATTCCGGCTTTCGCCGCCGCATAGTTTGCCTGGCCGGCGTTGCCCGTAACCCCGATGACCGATGCGATATTGATGATGCGGCCCCTTTTCGCTTTCATCATGCCGCGCAGACAAGCTTTGCACACCCGAAACGTACCGGTCAGGTTTGTCGATAGCACGTCATCCCATTCATCGGCTTTCATGCGCATCAGCAAATTATCGCGGGTAATGCCCGCGTTATTGACCAGAATCGTCGGTGCACCTTCACTGCCTTGAATATCCTTGATCGCTGCCTGTACCGACTCCTCGTCAGCAATGTCGAGCACAACACCCCGACCGCAGTCGCCAAGCGTGGATGAGATACCATCCGCACCACCCTCGCTTGTCGCCGTGCCGACAACTGTCGCTCCAGCAGCCGCCAGTACCGACGCAATTGCAGCACCGATGCCCCGTGAAGCGCCAGTCACCAGTGCGATTTCGCCGGCGAGCACATTAGACGTAAAAATACCGCTCATAGTGTCTTCCTGTAAAAACCTCAGACTACCCCTGCAACGCTTTTTGCAGGCTGTCGTAATTGTCGATGAAACCGACCGAAGTACCTTTGTCGATGCGGCGCACGAGCCCGGAGAGGACCTTGCCGGGACCGCATTCCACTATTCGGTTTGCGCCGGCATCGATCATCGCCCTGACGGTTTTGACCCAAAGCACAGGGCTGTAAACCTGCGTAGACAATTTGCTACGAATATCGTCCGCGTCAAGATACGGTTCTGCCGTCGCCGCGCTGACCACAGTGATCGCGGGCGATCGGAATTCAGTGTCGTTTAGGGTATCGACGAGCGACGCACCGGCCTCTCGCATCAATGACGAATGAGACGGCACGCTAACGGGCAACACGATCGCACGCCGCGCACCGTTTTCCTTCGCGTACTCTACGGCTTGATTGACGGCCGTTACATGACCGGCAATAACGACCTGTCCTGGTGAGTTGAAGTTAACCGGCTCCGCGACCCCGATCGTCGACGCTTCATCGCACAGGGACATAATCACATCGTCATCGAGTCCGATTACGGCGGCCATCGCACCGATGCCAACCGGTACCGCTTCTTGCATTAGTTCGGAGCGGCGCTTCACAACCGTCATCGCGTCAGCAAAACTGACGGCGCCGGCGCAGACAAGCGCGGTGTATTCGCCAAGGCTGTGGCCGGCCACTTGCTCGGCCGCCGCCCCATCCGATGCCTGCCATGCCCGGTAGCTGGCAACCCCTGCGGCCAGCATGGCCGGCTGTGTAACCGTCGTCTCCGCCAGTTTTTCGGCCGGACCCAGCTGTACGAGATTCCAAAGATCGAAACCGAGAACATCGCTGGCCTCGGCATAGGTTTGCCGGATTTCGTCGAAGTGCTCCGCCAGCTCAGCTTGCATACCCACCGACTGGGAGCCCTGCCCCGGGAAAACCATTGCGAGTGTCATTCGCTCTCCGTCGTTCTTGTTCTTCGTGCAGAGCCTGCAGTATATCGGCGCTGACAGGCGGACTCTAACTAAGTTTCGGCGAACAAGCGCTCGCCGAACACAAATATTAGCGCGCTGATGCCGCCGCCAAGGGCGCCGAAGAGATGCGCTTCAGTGATGACAATCCCGCCGGCCGTATTCTCGGATCCCGGTAGCGGACCGATGACGCTTTCATACAAGAGCTTGAATACCAATGCGATAGCCAAAATCAGCGCTTCGTTACGTCGCGACGACCACAAGCCGACGACGCCGGCCGCCAGTACGCCATGCAGTACGCCCGACAATCCGACATACCACTCAAGTCGTGGAATTAGATACCAAAAACCTATATCGATAATCGCCGCTGACGCCGCGATAATCGCCAGCCACCGCCACCAGGCATGAGCGCTGCCGACGAGAAACCAGACCAACAACAGACCAACAACATTCAACACCAGGTGCGGCCAGCCGAGATGAACGATATGGCCAGTCAACAGTCGAAAAACCTCTCCGGCGGCGATCATTTCGCGATCGTACTGCAGCGCCAATCTAGCCGTGTCGCCACCCGCCTGCAGGGCCAGCACGACGATGACCAGTAGCGCCGGCAACAGCCAGCGGCTCGCTCGATGGCGGATTTGTACGTCTTGGCGTAACCCCATGTTTGATATACTCGCGTTTAAACCTTCACAGAGTCAATTTGGGCACCAAACCGTGGCCGATTGACTCGCATTGGAGTCACACAGTGAATTGGAATTCCGGACTGCGGCGTGCGTGGACGCGCGAACGCGGATTTACGCTGATCGAAATCATGGTCGTTGTGATTATCATCGGATTGCTAGCCGCCATTGTCGCGCCACAGGTGATCGGTCGTGTCGACGATGCGCAGATTGAAAAAGCCAGGGCCGATGTTCGTAGTATCGATTCGGCCATGAAGTTTTATCGGCTTGACAACTTTGCCTACCCGACGACCGAGCAAGGCCTTGAAGCGTTGGTTTCAAAACCGAATGACCCGAGTGTTCGAAATTGGAAGGCCGGCGGCTATCTCGATCGCGTGCCAAAGGATCCATGGGGCAACATCTATTTGTATCTGAATCCTGGCAACAATGGCGAAATCGACGTTTACACGCTCGGTCGCGATGGTCGCCCCGGTGGTGAGGGCATCGACGCCGACCTTGGTAACTGGAACATTGCCGAGTAGTTGATGATGCCAAGTCGCGCTCGCGGCTTCACGCTGATCGAAATTCTCGTTGCCGTAGTCATCATCGGCATCGTTATGTCGGTTGCCGTGTTATCGCTTTCGCTAGTCGGTGACGATCGAGAAATCCGCCAGGAAGCGCGGCGGCTGATTTCCTTACTCGAAGTGGCGCAAAACGATGCGATGCTGCAGGGGCGCGAATTCGGTATTGAATTTACGATCAACGCGTATCGATTTGTCGAATACGATGTCGAACTCAATCAGTGGGCTGACCCACCGTTCGACGATTCGCTCAGGCTTTGGCAGCTGCCGGAAGACTACGAGATATCGCTGTTTATCGAAGACAAAAGGATACTGCTCGATTCTGAGCCCAAAGTGATCGAGTACGACGAGGACCCGGGATTACAGCGCGAGCAATACGCGCCACATATGCTGATTTTTTCCAGCGGCGATGCAACACCGTTCGAACTGCATCTGACACGACGTCTCGATGACATGCGTGTCGCGATCACGGGCGATCTGCTCGGCAACCTTGAGTTTGTGCCTGATGACGAAATCGATCGCTAGAAACAGCGAACAGCGGGGCTTCACGCTGGTTGAGGTAATGGTCGCGCTCCTCATCATCGCACTATCGCTGACCGGCATCGCCGTCACAATGAGCGGCATGCTCAACAACGCCACGGCATTGCGCGAACGCACGTACGCAAGCTGGATTGCACAAAACAAGATCATTGAGATTCGCGCTTCCGGAGCGATTCCTGAAACCGGTGAGACGAGTGGTGAAGTCGACTTTGCGAACAGTGAATGGGCTTGGCGTTCCGTTATTTCTGAAACCGGTATTGAAAACTTCTATCGCATTGACGTTTCCGTATCTTGGCCGGACGCCGAAGGTGAAATTCGAACAGTCACAGGTTTTGCCGGTGAACCGGTCGCGCCCGGACAAGCGAACCGTATCTGGATAGCCGGCGCGGGGCAGCGCGGTGGAAACCCGGGAGCGACGAATTGAGGGAGCGCGGCACTAACGGCTTCACGCTGATCGAAGTTTTGGTCTCACTCGCGATATTCGGAATCCTTTCGATAATGGCTTATCAGGCGCTTGGGCAGGCATTGTTCAACGCCGATCTGTTGAATGAGCGCATGGATCGTTTACGATCGATTCAACAGACAATGCGTCTGCTGGGCAAAGACTTGATGCAGGCGACACCACGGCCGGTCCGCGATGCACTTGGCGGCTCGACGATCGCGTCAATTCGCAGCGAACCGGGCACCGAGTTCGCGCTGGAAGTCACTCGCGGCGGCTGGCCAAATCCGGCAGGGCTGCCACGCAGCACTCTGCAACGGGCCACCTACCGGATCGAAGACGGTGAGCTGCTCCGATACCATTGGAACGTGCTTGATCCAACGATAAGTAACGAACCGATTGTTACCGTGCTGCTCGACGACGTCGACAGCATTGTTTTTAACTATTTGGAACCGGGCGGTGACTGGACAAATCAGTGGCCGCCATTCGGCGCTACCGGCTCGCCGGGGCTACGCATGCGCCCGCAGGTTGTTGAAATTGTGCTGACGTTAAATGATGAAGGCGAGATTCGGCGCTTTTTTGAGGTCGCACCTTGATCACTCGGCGCTTACAAACCGGCGTCGCCCTAATAACCGCAATGCTAATAATGGCGCTATTGGCAGTACTCGCCGCGAATCTGACCTGGGATAATGGGCTCGACGTACGTCGCACGATGACGATGCTCTACCATGACGAAGGTGTGCAAGCCGTTTACGGCGCCGAAGATTGGGTTCGAAGCATACTGCGAGACGATGCTAATGACTCGACCACCGACCATCTCGGCGAAATCTGGGCGGCCGAGTTTCCAGTTTTGCCGATTGAGAGTGATACCGTGCAGGGTGCTATTCAGGGTGATGTCACAGATCTGCAAGGCCGCTTCAATATCAACAACCTGATCGATGAGAACGGCACCGTCGATCCGGTCGCTTACGAACAATTTCAGCGCCTGCTGTTGGCGCTCGATCTCGATCCGCGTTTCGCAGGACTTGCAGCCGACTGGATCGATGCCGATGATTCGGCCGGAATGCCCGACGGCGCGGAAGATCCTATTTATACCGGCATGATCCCGCCCTATCTGGCGGCCAATCAAGCGATAACGAATGTGAGCGAGCTGATGGCACTCGAAGGCATGGACAAAGCAAGCTTCGATACGCTGGCCCCGCATATTTCCGCACTGCCGAAGCCAAGCAGTGGCCAACCGACCAAAATAAACGTCAACACGGCGACCGCGCCTGTGCTGCAATCACTGCATGACAGCTTGAGCGTCGCCGACGTGGAGCGCCTGATGGCTGATCGGGAAGACGGCGGCTTCGCCGATTTTCAAAACGACTTTTCGTCTTTTGTCCCTCCTGACGTCATTAACCGGTTCCTAGACGAGACCAGCAGCTATTTTCAATTGAAGGTCGTCGTTCAGATTGCTACCGTTCGGGTAACCTACTACAGCGTTTTGTACCGTGAGAACCAGGGCGGTGCCACGGTACCGATCGTTCGTAGTTTTGGAACGATCTAATGGAATCGGCAATGGGAAATAACAACTGATGGCGGAGTTCCTGGTAATACGGCTGCAAGAATCGCCACAAGATCCGGTCAGCTGGATTGCCGTCGATGACCGCGGCGCCCGCCGGGGTCATCCGGGGAGCGGAATGCTCGAGGACGCCGCAAAGGAGATTCGCGAGCGCTCGGTAATCGTTCTTGTACCGGCCACCGAAGCCTTGACGCTGTTTGTTGATATTCCGGCCAAAGGCTCCCGTCTGCTGACTGCATTGCCGTTTGCGCTTGAGGATCAGCTTGCCGACGACATCGAGAATCTGCACTTTGCCGCTGGTCGCCGACGTGAAGACGGCTCAATTCCCGTCGCGGTCGTCACGCGCAAGATCCTTGCGGATTGGCTCGCTCGGCTGGCAGACGCAGGTATCGAAGCAGACCGCATTACTCCTGAAAATCATGGTCTTGCCCGCACACCCAATACGCTATCGATGCTGGTTAGCGACGATCTCGTCATGTTTAACGATGGTGCCAAGGTCGAATTCGTTATCCCGGACATTAGTCCCAGCGAAGCGCTGGCAGCGACTGGCATTTTAGATGCCGACTCAAGCGATAACTCGGACAACGAATCGGGCGACAATCAAAAACCGCCATCACGACACCTTGTGGTCTACTGCGACGCAGCACTGGCCGACCAATACGAAAAAGACTGGGCACTGCTGCGCCATGAACTGTCCAGCGTTGATGTCAATCTCTTGCCAGATGGCGCGCTGCCACGGCTTGCGGTAACCGTAGCGAGCGGTAACGGCATCAACTTATTGCAAGGTCGCTATGGCGCCAAGACTGAATTTACAGCGCTGTTTCGCCCGTGGCGTTACGCCGCGATTTTTTTGCTGGCATTTTGCATCGTTGGGTTTGCGGGCAAGGCCGCCAACTACTACCGGCTTAGTGTCGAAAATCAGGCGCTGATCACACAGTTCACGGAAGAATATCGACGCATTCGTCCCAACGACACGCGTGAGGTTGTCGATCCTGTGGGTACGGTCAATTCATTGCGTCGGAGCCAGGGTACGACGGCTGCTGGACCGCAGGTTTTTCTGCCATCGCTACAGCAACTTGCTAGCGCCGTCGGCAGCAACACAGCAGTGACGATCGAAGCGATTTCGTATCGCGCTGGCGTGGTTGATGTGCGTTTAATAGCGCCCGATATTCCGACGCTCGACAAGATCGTACAGGCCGTCAGCGCCTCGGGCCGATTTACGGCGTCGATGCAATCGGCCGATCGCAGTGGTGAGCAGGTCAACAGTCGTATTCAGATTCGCGAGGCCGGCGCATGAAGGACTGGTTTGACGCCTTGGAAGCACGGGAACAATTATTCGTTGGTATCGGCGCGTTCGTTGTTTTGTTGATTGTTCTATGGGGCTTAATCTGGTTGCCTCTGGATAGAGGTCACGACGATATGCGTGCAAGCGTCGATAATTGGCAACGGTCTTTGGCTGAGTTGCGCGTCATCGGTGCAAACGTGCAGTCCGATAATGCCGCCGCGGGGTCGGCACGTGTCAATCTCAATGAATCACCCGTTGTTATCGTCGACCGTACACTGCGCGAGCGCAGCTTGAACAACACAGTGAAAAGGCAACAGCCAACACCGAACGGCATCCGTGTCGAGTTTGAAAACGTCGCGTTTGACCAACTGGTCGTCTGGCTCGGCGACTTGAATGCCCAATATGCCATGGAAGTACAGGCCGGCAGCTTGTCGGTCGCGAGTCGTGCAGGCCCGGGACGTATCAACGCGTCACTGACGCTGGAGCGTGCGCCTTAATGCCCCCAGTACGTCGGTTGATCGTCGTCGGCATACTAGTATTTGTCACGGGCTTGATCGTTATTTTCCCCGCGCGCGTCGCTTATCGATGGTTTGCGCCGCCTGAGGTCTCGCTTAGTGGCATTCACGGCACGATCTGGTACGGATCAGCAAGTGACGCAAGCGCCGCCGGTGTGTATCTCCGCGATATCAGCTGGCGGAACCAACCGCTTCGCCTGTTCACCGGCAAATTATCTTACGCGATCGACGCCAGTCCCAGCGGCGGAATTCTCGAGAGCGATGTCGCGATTTCCATCGGTGGTGATATTCACATCGACGATTTGCATGGGTCGATATCGCTTGCGTCTCTCGAGCAAGTAACCGGAATTCGTGGCCTGCGCGGGTCTGCAAATGCCGAATTCGAAAGCCTGACGCTGAAAGATGGTGTTCCGGTCGAAGCCGTCGGCAGCGTCGTTGTGACTGATCTACTTGTGCCGTTGGCGGCATTGATACCGATTGGTGGCTTCAAGGCCGAATTTTTTACGCAGCAGGACGGCGTCGTCGCGAGCGTCGAGGATACTGAAGCGGCCATCGACCTTGCTGGCCGGCTGTTGCTCAGCGAAGATCGCAGTTACGAATTCCTCGGCCAGCTTGCACCGAAACCCGATACACCAGCGCAACTTAAAAATCAGTTGCAGTTTCTGGGTTCGGCGGATGAGCGTGGTCAATACGAGTTGCGCCTCGAAGGCGTGTTGTAGTCAGACTGCTACCTCAACAAATCGCTGCAGCAACGGAAAGTACAACGCGCAACGCGCCGAGTGACCAGAGTACGCGTGATAGATTGTCGCGTACTTGCCAAGCTGCCCTCGGTAGCGATCGCTTTCGGCGCGCAAGAATCCCTCGAGATTGCCGCCTTCGTGGGAGCTAGTTTTGTAATCGACAATCCAATGGGTGCCATCGTCGTCGATGCGCACCCGATCGATTATAATCGACTCAATCCGGCCATCGACCACTCCCGCCAATGGCAATTCGGCCTCTCCATCGCCGCCGAGCAGCCAGCGGCCTTTGTCATCACTAACAATTCCGAGCAATGCACTCTCTACCCGTTCACAAATAGAATCCAAAATCGATTCGCCTGCGCCAAGTTCACGAAGCCAACGCCTGCTCGTCGAGCGCGTGTTGGCAACCGTATCCGGACCCAGATCGATCCTGCCGTCGGCAATCATTTGCAGCCAGCGGTGCGCTACGGTTCCGGCGAGGCGTGCGTCCAGTCCTACCCAATCATAGTCAACGCGCTGGCCATCGTCTGCTCCAATATTTCCGGAACGCTGATTGGGCAACGGTCGAACATCGGGAACCTGCCATTCCTTCACAAATCGCCGCAGTGGCGGCTCGACGAATGGATCGCCGTCTTCGCGGATGAAATGCAACTGCGCCGAATCAAATGCACGCACATACTCGGGCTCGACAACCGCCCAAAGTAGCTTCAACAAACTGCTCTTGTACGGTGGCCTAAACTCATCACCATCCGCTGTTACTCCGACATTACCGATCAGGTGCAGCGACTTTCTTGCGCGCGTGCAAGCGACATACAGAAGCCGCCCCTTCTCGTGCGCGTCCTTTGCGGTTCTCGTTCGCTCGATGAACTGATGCAAAGCATCGTATTCAAGCTCATCCTGTCGGCCGATTGGGCTGATGATTTTGTCTTCGCCGCCGTGTTCGTCAGGCAAATCGAACCAGCTCAGCACCGATTTTCTGCTACCGCTCGGATAGCGGCCTAGACCGTACAGCACGACATGATCGAACTGCAGCCCTTTGGCTTTGTGCATGGTCATGATCTGCACAGGAGCGGCGACACTCGTCGATACACGTTCGACGTCAAGCACGTTCATCAGTTCAGCGACATCGGCAATCGTGCCACCAGTTTCCAGTTTCGACAGCGACTCAATAAAGTCGTACACATGTGAAACCGCGTTAATGTCTTCCATCAACACGGGGCCACCGAGGGCAAACCAAGCTTTCTCAACGCGCGTATGCAACGGACTCGATCGGTCGATCGACAAGTACGGTTCAATGACTGATAAGAAACCCTCGACGGCGTGTTTGCCGTAATCGGAAAGCGCCCGTACCCGAACTTTGTCATTCAGCAAGCCGAGCACCGCGGCGTGCGGAGCATCTTTTACGAGCCGATGCAGATCTGACCAGTCGAGGCCAACCCACGGTGATCGCAACAGTCCGAGCCATGCGACCCTGTCGCCAACATGCGCAAGTGCGCGTGTTAAGGCGAGCACGTCGATTATTTCCGGCAAGTCGCTCAACCGATCGATGTCGACAGCCTGATACGCGATGCCGGACTCTCGGAGCTTTGCCAGCAACGTTGGCAGCTGTGTCCGACTCCGCACCAACACAGCAATCGAGTCATCCGGATGGCGTTGCGACACATCGCGAATGATATCGCGGCCCGTGTCCGCCTCTGCGTCCACGCTGCCGCCGAACAGTGGATAGGCGTGATATTCCCCCTCGCCTTGATGTTCTTCGACGGCAACCGCTTGTGAGTACGCAACGGCGCCGTTAACCGGGTCGTCTTGCTTCGGCAAAACCTCCGGAAACACTCGGTTGTACCATGCGACGAGCTTTTCGCCCGAGCGGAAATTCCGCCGCAGCAACAGTGGTTCCAGGCGTACCGAGCCAATACCCTTTTCGCGTGCCAGCAAAAACTGTGCGACCTCGGCGTTGCGAAAGCGGTAAATAGATTGCATTGGATCGCCCACGCAGAACAATGTCCGTCCATCGCCCGGCTGCCAGCCGCCGGTAAGCGCTTCCAACATTCGGTATTGCGCTTTCGAGGTGTCCTGCATTTCGTCAACGAGAATGTGACGGACCTGATAATCGAGTAACAGCGCTATGTCACCGGGAGCCTCGGCGGACCCCAATGCTTTGCTGGCACTCAGTGCGATCTCGATGTGATCGGTGACACCGCGTGACAGACATAGTCGGCGGAACTCGGCAACGGCGACAGGCAACAAGCGAAACAGCGCGAGTAAAACCGACCATTGTTCGTCCGAATAGCACACTGGTGGCAGCAGCCTTGCGTCTTGTAAGCGCGCAATGAAGGCGGTTTCGTCGATCAATGACAGAAGCAGATCTTTCATTGCCTGCTTTTGCCCTGCGTCGCCCGGCGGGAAGCCCTGATTCTTGTTTACCTGCTTACGTACGCCACCCGATTTTGTTAGTAACAGCTCAGCGATACCGCGCCAAGTTTCTAACGAAGACTGAACTCCGTCGGGCGATTTGAGCATCGCTTCGGTTGGGAGCTGCGGCGACTGGCCAATTGCACATATCGGATCATCCGCTTTTCCGTCCGCCGTCAGGTTTTGGGCAGCGTAGACGCCCAGCGCCATGAATTCCGCGGCCGCGTCGAGCGGCACGGACTGCCCTAGCAGAGACAGTTGGTCCGCGACCACATGCTTGAGACTCTGTTCCAGTGCCACACGTAGACGCTGCGATTCCTCGGCAGTCGCCAACCCACTGCTGACAAACGGTAGCCATTGGTCGCGTGTCTTTAACATGCGCGACAAGTAGTCGAGGTAACGGCCGGTGTTGTTGTCGACATGCAGCAACACTTCCTCTGTGGCTGCGCCTTTATCGCCGTTGTCGCCAAGCCAATCGAGCGTTGCTGCGGCCGCTTCCACATAAAGCGCGCTTAGATCGCTTTCTTCGGCAACCGCGCTGACGGTACCGGCACTTGTCTGGGTCAACGGTTGCATCCGCGCGATAGACGCGTTCAGAGCGTCAAGCGTCTGGATGCGCATACGTCGGGAATGCGTAACTAACTGCCAGCCGCGATCCGTATCGCGTGCCAGAACCGCCGTTGCGGCAGCCGCAGTCCGCTGCAGATGACGCTTTGTCGGCGTCTCACCCGATTCTGCTCGCTGCAAGGCCTGAACCACGCGTAGACGCATCTCCGCAGCGGCCTTACGCGTGAACGTAATCGCAAGAATTTCTTCCGGCTTGTCGACCGTTGCCAGCAACCGCAAGTATCGCTGAATTAGCAGTTCTGTCTTTCCGGAACCGGCGGGAGCCTGGACGATAAAAGAACGACTGACGTCGAGGGCGTCCTCGCGTGCCTGACGATCGTCTGACAGCAGCGCAGGATCAAGGCTCACGATGAAACCCTGCAATCGGCGGACAGCCGCGCTGAATCAGGGCTCACGGCGTATCTCCGCAAATCGGCTCAACAGACTTAAGGGACGCGCATCGCGGCTGTTCTGCACCACATTCAGGCGAACGTCGCCCGCCGCAATATCAGCCGCGGCTGCGAGAACCTCCCGTTGCCACCGTTGTAGCGACTGCTTCCAGTTTTCAATATGCGTTAATGCCGGCCCCGCCCCATCGATCATCGTGTGCTTGCTATCAACGTTGAATAAACCTAGTCCCGCAATCTCTGCGTCAACGACACACGCATAGACGATCAGTTGCCAGTCATTTGGCTCGCCGCTGGTCAAGAATTTGCGCGTTTTCCCCGTTTTGTAGTCGAGGATAATAAGCTGGCCGTCATCGAGTCGATCAATGCGATCACAACGAAGATTCAAGTGAATGCTTTCCAAAGTTGCTTGAATTTCGTTTTCAATACTGCCGATCGAAAATCCGGCCCTCTGACGATCGACATTTACGACTGCTCTCAGCAAGGTTTTGCTGCGACGACGTTCAAGCATGAACAGCTGTTGCAGAACGCTATCCGCATATCGTTCATGCGCCTTAAAGGCAGCATCGATCGCTTGGTCGACTCGGTTTTGCTCCTCGTCGTCAGACCACGAGCAAATGTCGGCATGCGTTGGCTTGTCACTGTAGAGTGTGCACAGCGCAGCATGTAAGAGATTGCCGCGAACATTTGCAGCGATACCCACCTTGAATGCCGGCAGCCAACGAACGCCAAGCCTGCCAAAGGCAAATGCCGAGAATGGGTCCGTAAATTGACGATTGATCGTCGCCGCTCCGCCCGAGATTGTTTCGCTCGATGAAACGGCCGGCACTTTGTCGACGACTGTCCGAATCGCTAGCGAACCTCGCAATGTCTCCGCGTGCCATCCCGGATCGTCGTTGCCCTCGATCTCGGTGACGTCTGCCAACAGCGCCGTCGGCATTTGCTCCGCATCGCCAATCATCGCCGGATAACTAAAAATCGTATGCCCGGCACTCGCATTCAGGCGTTGCAGCACTCGTTGCGCATAGACCGCCGTATCTTCAGGATCCGCATCCGGCATTCCATAGTCGCGCTGCAGGTCACGCGACATCAACACCAGCGGATGCCCTTGTGGCGGCCACTCAGCCGCTGCCAGGCCAGTAACCCAGACGCGATCGAACTGCATGCCCGCCGCCTCGAGCGGGCCCATTATGCGAACGACAGCAGAGTCCGCCTCAGGCTGAAAGATCGTATCGCCGGCCATTGACGCCAGCCGAGATAAGGCTGCAGACCCGGCCATAACAGGACTGACAAGTTCGAGTCGGGCAAACTCATTCAGTAAACCTCGCCAGCGATTATCAAGTTGAAAATCGGCACTCGTTAGCGTGCCCTCGCCAGGCCAATTCAATGTCTTCAATACATCGTCAAAAAACTCTGCCCATTCGGATGGTCGCCGACGCGAGCGACCCTGCTTGAGCATTGCGTCAAGTTTGGCGACGCGCTCCAGCCAATCGATGGCATCAGCACTATCGTCGCGTCCGACAAGCGCACGCAGCAACAACTGCCGAGACCAATGCCGATCGGGCCAATCACGAAGTTTGAGTTCGAGTCGACCGCGACCAAAGGCATTCCGTAAACCAAAAAATGGCGAACGCAGAAGCAGGCTGACTTCAGTTCCCTTCAAATCCTGGTGCAGCCAACGCAACAGCAGTAATGCGGCATGTATCGCCGGAAAATCTGTGAGCCGTCGGCCATAGGACAGGTCAAGTGCCGCTGAATACTCATCTCCGGCATATTGCCAGCCTGGAATCAGCCCCTCGCGCAGCAGCCGCGCGCTGTGCTCAGCGTCTTTCTCAAGATTGCTGACGACGATAGCAATCTCTAAGTTGCTGTCCTGTTCGAGTTCCGCGCGCGCCCAGGCACCGGCCGCGCGCAGTTCCGCATCTTGATTGGCGTATTGCTTAAGTGTCTTGGCACCACCAACACTATTCTCGGCAACATGTTTCGTTGCGCCGGCGGCTACGAGCGCATCGACTATTGCTTCGACTTGCGGCGTCATGCGGTCGAAACCAGCTAGCGCGATGTGATTCGGCGTGCTGACTTTGCCCGCTTTGATGAGCTTTATCAGCGCCTCCGGCAGTTGCGCATCGTCGATCCAGTCGCCTGCGGCAAGTTTGCTAGCATATTGCGCCGCTGCGCGCGCGAATATTCGTTGATCCTGGCCGCTTGCTCGATTTTGACATTCGGCCAATGGCACCCGCCATTGATGCAGCCGTAACCAGGTATCGCGGCATAGGCGAGCGAGACCGCCAATGTTGATTAGCGGGTCATCGATATCCTCGGCAAGACTTTGCTCCCACAACAACCGACTCTGCTCGGCATTTATGCGCACGGGCAGCTGATCCGTATGACGCGCCGCATCCACCAATACGGCGAGCCATTCCCCCCACGCGTGAATTTGTGGGCGCCGCCAGGCGCGAAGTCCGGCTTTGATCTGATGCTGGCCATATTCCTCGACGAGCGTGCGCGCTAGGCGGCGATTCGCCGTAACGACCTGGGACGAACTCTCACCAAGCGCATCGGTCAGCCAGTCGTACATGGCCTAGCGATGTTGGTCCAACAGTTCGTCGATGCGATCGAAAACCAGATGCAACATTTCCGGATCCGGAAGCGTCGTAATTCGAAAATGATCCCGATAAGGCGTGTTGAAGCTGCTGCCGGGCGCAACCAAAACATGCATGTTCTCGAGTAGTTCGAGCGCGAAGCGTTGATCGTCGAGAGACTCGGCGAATCGATCGTCGATCTTGATAAACGCGTACATCGCGCCTGCCGGCGGATGCATTGTTAGATACGGGCTCTTTTCGACTCGATCGATAATGCTCTGCCGAGACTGATACAGTCGGCCACCGGGGCTGACCAGGTCGCGAATGCTTTGAAAGCCGCCCAGCGCCGTTTGCACGGCCCACTGTCCAGGGACGTTGCTACAAAGGCGCAGCGCAGCTAACAGCTCGATACTATGAATATAGTCACGCGCGCGCTCGAGATCGCCCCCAAACACGCACCAGCCAACGCGATAGCCGCAGGCACGATAGATTTTGGACAGGCCCGAATATGTCACGCAAACACCATTGTCGACCAGTGTTGCGATAGGTACGAATTCGGCGTCATCGTAAACCATCTGATCGTAAATTTCGTCGCTAAGCAAAACAAGGTCATTAGCTTGTGCTATTTCGGCAATGCGCACTAGCACGTCGCGAGGGTAAACGGCCCCGCTTGGGTTGTTCGGATTAATAACGACGATCGCACGTGTTTTCGGCCCGATCAGTGCCTCGATAGCGTCCGGATCGGGCACAAAACCGGCTTTGGGAGCACATTCATAATATCGCGGTACGCCACCGTTCAACGATACGGCAGCCGACCACAGCGGATAGTCCGGGCTTGGAATCAGAACTTCATCACCTGTATTTAGCAATGCGCGCAATGATAGATCTATCAGCTCACTGACACCGTTTCCGATAAAAACCTCGTCGACGCTGACGCCCTGCACGCCTCGATCCTGCTGTTGCATGACCACGGCTTCGCGCGCCGGAAAAATTCCTTTCTGGTGACAGTATGGCTCCGACTGGCCAAGGTTTTCAATCATCGCAAGCCGCATCGTCTCCGGCGTTCGGAAGCCGAAAAGACCCGGGTTGCCAATGTTCAGCGAAATTATTTCGTAGCCGCGTTTTTCGAGCTCCATCGCCCTATTAGCGAGCTGCCCACGAATTTCGTATTTGACGTCACGCAGCGTTGTGCTGCACGAGATTGCATTGTCCATAAGATCGAGTCGGTGCCGGCAGTTAGCTTAGATCGCGCCGGCGTCTCTAAGGCTGTCAATTGATTCGGCAGAATACCCCAACCACTCGCGCAATACTTCTGCCGTGTGTTGACCGAGTAACGGTGGTGCCTTGTCGTAGCAAACCGGAGTCTTCGAGAACTTGACCGGATTGGCGACGGCGGGCAATTCGTTGTCGAGCGGGTGAGTTTGTTTGAGCACAAGTTGTCGTTCGATCACATAGTCGCTCGTAAAAACTTCGTGAAGATCGTTAATCGGACCACACGGCACGCCGGCATCCGTCAAGACCCTCAGCCAGTCAGCGGTCGTGCACGCAGCAAACGCGGTGTCAAGCTTGTTGACCAGAATGTGTCGGTTTTGAACACGTGATGCATTGCTAGTGAATTCGGGCTGGTCAGCGAGCTCCGAAAGGCCCAGGCATGCAACGCAGGAGCGGAATTGGCTATCGTTGCCGACCGCGAGCATTAGGTGTCCGTCCGCCGTCGCGAACATCTGGTAGGGCACAATATTTGGATGTGCGGTGCCGCGCCGCTGGGGGACAATTCCGCCAACCAGGTAGTTCATATTTTGATTGGCCAGCCACGCAACTTGGCTGTCGTAGAGAGGCACGTCGATAATCTGACCCGCGCCGTTTCGTTCCCGTGCGGCAAGCGCCGCCAAGATTGCCGTTGCCGCATACATACCAGTCATGATGTCCGCTATTGCGACGCCGACCTTCTGCGGACCGCCGTTCTCGTCCTTTGGCGCGCCGGTCATGCTCATCAGCCCGCCGGATGCTTGAATCATGGCGTCGTAGCCTGGCATCTGTGCCTTCGAGCCATGTTGCCCGTAGGTAGATATTGAACAAAAAATGAGTCGAGGATTGCTGGCTCTTAGAGATTCCGCCGCAATTCCGAAACGTGCCAGCGTACCCACTTTGAAATTTTCAATGACAACATCTGCCTCGAGCGCGAGTTTTCGAACCAAATCGACGCCTGCATCTGTTTTCAAGTCAACCGTGACGGAACGTTTATTACGGTTCGTGGAGAGAAAATAGGCAGACTCGCCGCCCTCGCCTCCTAGCCATGGCGGGCCCCATTGGCGCGTATCGTCACCGCTGCCGGGTCGTTCGATCTTGACGACATCGGCGCCATAATCACCGAGCAGTTGACTTGCCCATGGACCGGCAAGTATTCGGGACAAATCGAGGACGCGGATACCGTTAAGCGCTGTCGACATTTTCCCTCACGTTAAGACCCCGGCCCAGCGGATCCGGAATAGAAACTTGGATTCCGATTATAAAAAACCCGGCCAACCCAGTTGGTGGCAGCGACCCGGATTCCGACTATAAAAAACCCGGCCAACCCAGTCGGGGGTAGCGACCCGGATTCCGACTATAAAAAACCCGGCCAACCCAGACC
>JAOTZC010000059.1 GCA_029861535.1 Gammaproteobacteria bacterium | reverse complement strand
CGATCGGCGATCGATGCTGCGGCTCGGTGCGATTACATCGGCACATGAACGTCGTGCTGAGGATGCGACCCGTGACGTCGAAGCCTGGCTCAAGTGTCAATACATGTCCGATCGGCTGGGTGAGACTTTCGACGGCGTCGTCACCGGTGTGACGAATTTCGGGCTGTTCGTGCAAATTGGCGACCTGATGATCGACGGACTGGTTCATGTTACAAGCCTGCCGAACGACTACTACCATTTTGATAACGGTCAACAACAGCTCGTCGGCGAGCGCACTGGCCGAGAATTTCGCCTTGGCGAAGCGATGAAGGTGTCGGTGAAGGATGTCGACATGGAATCGCGTCGAATCGATCTTCGACCGGCGGAACTGAAGCATGACGAGATGCGGCCCAGTCGACGGAGACGGCGTCGATGACGGCCGAGAAGAGCAGCAAATCTCGCTATGTGACCGGTCTCCGGGCTGTTGAGCAGCTGCTTGCAAGCGACAACACCGAGGTACGTCGTGTCATTGCGGAATACCGCACGGCAAATCCTCGGGTCGAGTCGTTAGTCGCCAGAGCAAAGGACGCGGGCATCGATATTCAGTCAGCGAATCGCGCCCGGCTCAAGCAAATCAGCGGCGAGGCGCGCCACCAAGGCATCGTTGCCGAAGTTCGACGTGGCACGGTGCTCGACGAGTCGGGCCTGCGGTCGCTGGTCGAAGAGTGTCTGCTAACAGATGCAGCACCGCTATTATTATTGCTCGACGGTGTGCAGGACCCACACAACTTGGGAGCCTGTATGCGAACGGCCGACGCTGCCGGCGTTAACGCGATCATCGTTCCACGCCGGGGCGCGGCGGGTCTCGGCCCGACGGTTAGCAAGGTCGCGGCTGGCGCGGCGGAACACCTGCCGTTTGCGGCGGTGACCAACCTCGGCAAAGTGCTCGACTGGATCGGTGACTACGGCATTACACGTGTCGGTACCAGCGACAATGCGACTCAGAGCCTCTATTCCATTGACCTGACCGCCCCGATCGCTTATGTCATGGGCCGCGAGGGCGCCGGGCTCAGCAAAGCGATTGTTAGACGTTGTGACATCCTGGCCAACCTTCCAATGCATGGCGAGGTATCCAGTCTGAACGTGTCGGTGGCTACCGGAATATGCCTATATGAGGCGCTTAGACAACGTGGTTCTGAGCTTGCGAATGCCCCCTAGTATGGGTAGGATGCCGATCCCCGCCAGATTGGGTGGGGAGGGCTGCTAGATGGCCCGAAACCTCTTGCTGCACCGGGTGGCCGGGCAGCTGTAATCCGAAAGGGGATACAATGAGACATTACGAAATCGTGTTTCTGGTCCATCCGGACCAGAGCGAGCAGGTACCTGCCATGGTGGAACGCTACCAGGGCATGGTGACTGCCTCCGGCGGTAGCGTTCATCGCACCGAAGATTGGGGTCGGCGTCAGCTGGCTCATCCGATAAACAAGGTTCATAAAGCGCACTATGTTCTGTTGAACATCGAGTGCGATTTCGCCGTGATCGAAGAGATCAAAGGCGCGTTTCGTTTCAACGACGCCGTCTTGCGTAACCTGGTTATTTCACGTGACGAAGCCGAAACGGAAGCATCACCGATGGCTGTCGCCGTCGCCGAAGAAAAGGCGAAAGAGCGCGAGGCGCAGCAGCGCCGTGACGCCAAAGCCGCCGCTGAAGCAGCGTTTCGCAGCGACGATGATGTGACAGAACAAAGTATTGATGAAGGCACGGCAGTTGCCGATGCCGTTGCGGCCGCCGAAACGGTCGACGACCACACGGCTGACATGCTAACTGGCGACGAAGCCGCTGATGCAAGCAGTGGCGACGACGTTGTCGAGCCCGAAGCGGCCGCCAAGAGCGCCTGAGGAGATTATTGATGAGTCGTTATTCACGCAGGCGCAAATACTGCCGTTTTACAGCCGAAGGCATCAAAGAGATCGACTACAAGGATCTCAATCTGCTGAAGGCCTACGTTACTGAAACCGGAAAAATTGTACCGAGCCGCATTACCGGCACAAAGTCGCACTATCAGCGACAACTTGCGACGGCGGTTAAGCGTGCACGGTACTTGGCACTGCTGCCATACACTGACCGCCACTAATAGGACGGGCGGTTAAGCATGCAAGCCGTGGCCGCGTGGCTGGTTGCCCGGCCACTGAATGCGGTACTAGCGCTCGCAGCGACGATATCGCTGGCCTGGTTCAGCTTTCTAAGTGGTATTGTTCTTGTACTGCTAATTTTGCACAAGGACTTTCGGGTCGTAGCCATCGACGTCGTCGGCGCCGCCGTATTAATGGTCGTCGTTGGTGTCATTGCGAAGGTGCCGTTGACGACGGTAATCGTCGGGGCATTCGCTATCTGGCTACCGGCGATGTTATTGGCGAGCGTGCTAAAGGTGACGCGGTCGTTGACATTGACGCTGCAGATATCGGTGCTAATTGCCGTTGTAGCGACGCTCGGTTTTTTCCTGTTGGCAGGCGAGCCGGGCGAATTCTGGCGTACGGTGCTGACATCGATCGTTGAGGTCTGGCGGAATATGGGGCTGACGGAGCAGGCCGCATTGCTGGATGCAGAAATGGACACGATAGTCGAGCAGATGACCATGGTTGCGGTCATTACGAGCTGGACGGTGCATGTGGCAAGCTGTGTCCTGGGCTACAAGCTGTTTCGACAGCTGCCAAACGAATCCGCCCGCTTTGGCCGGTTTCGGGATTTGAATTTTGGCCGCGTCATTGCATTGTTGATGGCGTTGGCGTCAATCGGGGCGTACCTGAGCGGGGCGGTCTGGTTGCAGAACACCGCGTTCGTCATGTTCGCAGTGTTCTGGATGCAGGGATTGGCGATCGTGCATTGGTTGCACGGCGAGGGGCATATGCCCATATTCGGCGTCGTTGCCGTGTATGTGCTGATGCCGTTCCTAAACGTAATATTGTTGGTGGGGCTCGCAATTACCGGCTACATCGACGCATGGTTTGGATTCCGCCGACTTCGGGTGGTGCAATAAATAGGCAGGTTTAGAAAATGAACGTCATTCTATTAGACAATGTTGAAAATCTCGGCAACATCGGCGATTTGGTTAAGGTCAAGTCCGGATATGGCCGTAATTTCCTGTTGCCGCAGGGCAAAGCCGCACTCGCGACGCCCGCCAACATCAAAGCGATCGAAGCGCGACGTGCCGAGCTCGAATCGGCCGCCGCGGAAGAGTTCGCGAGCGCCAAGCAGCGCGCCAAGGTCATCGAGGGCATGGAACTCGTGATTCAGGCTAACGCGGGCCCCGAAGACAAGCTGTTCGGCTCGGTTGGTCCTATCGACATCGCGGATGCGTTTGCCGGCGTTCAGGTTGAAGTCCAGCGCAGCGAAGTGCGCATGCCAGATGGGCCCATCCATCAGCTCGGCGAGTTCGACATTGGCGTGCATTTGCATCCGGAGGTTAATGCCGAGGTCAAAGTTCGCGTCGTCGCAGCAGAATAGGAGCTATTGCGCTCGGTACTTCTTTGTTAAAAACGGCGAAAAAATGCTCATGTACTCGCGTGTACACTCCGCTTTTTTCGCCGTTTTCGCCGCGAACTACCTTCGCTCATCACGCTCCTATTCATCCGCGATGCGTGTTATTTTAGACGGTCCAGATTAGGTATTCCGAGACGATATAGTGGTTGTTCGAGCGGCAGGGGTGAAAGGAGCGCAAGGTACGGCAGAGGTCGGACTGAAGGTGCCGCCTAACTCCGTCGAGGCTGAACAGTCGTTGATTGGCGGCCTGATGCTGAACAAGACCGCGTGGGACAAAGTCGCCGACGTTGTCACCGCGGACGATTTTTACCGCAACGATCATCGAATTATCTTTTCGGCCATCGCCGATCTCGTTAACGACGGCAATCCCTGCGACGTCGTTACCATCTCAGAATTTCTCGACAATCGCGACGAGCTCGGCAAAGCTGGCGGGCTCGAATACCTTGCCGCGCTTGCCAACGAAACCCCAGGTGCTGCAAATGCGCGGGCCTATGCGAACATCGTGCGCGAGCGCGCGATGTTACGTTCACTGATCAATGCTGGCAACGAAATCTCTGGCAGTGCATTCGCAACCGACGGCCGCTCAGCGACCGATCTCGTCGACGAGGCGGAACGCCGCGTTTTCGAAATTGCCGAAAGGGGATCACGTGGTCGTACCGGTTTCCGCTCGCTCAAACAGATCCTGCCGGAAACGGTTGATCGCATCGATTTGCTGCATCAATCCGAGGGTGACATTACCGGCATATCGACCGGTTTTAATGAGTTCGACAAATTGACCGCCGGTCTCCAAGGTGGCGACCTCGTCATCGTTGCCGGTCGGCCATCGATGGGCAAGACCACGCTTGCCGTTAATATTGCCGAAAATGCGGCGATTGGCACGAAGGTTCCGACGGCGATTTACTCGATGGAAATGCCGGCGCAGCAGCTGGCGTTTCGTATGATTTCCTCGCTCGGACGGGTGGATATGAAACACCTTCGCACCGGGCAGTTTCCCGATGAAGACTGGTCGCGAATCAACACTGCAGTTCAGTTGATGTCCGATGCGCCGATTTTCATAGACGATACAGCCGGTATGTCACCGACAGAAATCCGTGCTCGGGCGCGACGACTGCAGCGCGAGCACGGTCTTGGTTTGATCGTCGTCGATTATCTGCAACTGATGCAGGTTCCTGGCAGTACCGAGAATCGTGCAACCGAGATATCCGAGATCTCACGCTCGTTTAAGGCACTCGCGAAAGAACTCAACATACCGATAATTGCGTTGTCGCAGCTTAATCGCAGTGTCGAGCAGCGCACTGACAAGCGACCTGTCATGTCCGACCTGCGTGAATCCGGCGCCCTTGAGCAGGACGCAGACGTGATCGTCTTTATTTACCGGGAAGAGGTCTACAATCCCGATACGCCAAAGAAAGGTCTGGCGGATATCTCAATCGCCAAGCAACGAAACGGCCCGATCGGCGATTTTCTGCTGACGTTCGTCGGCAAATACACGAAGTTCGAAAACTTTGTACCGGATTCTTACGGAGAGCACGCCTTTCCCGAGGACTACACTTGAGTTTTGGAGCTCGAGCACTCATCCGGCTCGGCGCACTCAATCACAATGTAGAGGTTCTTCGTCGCGCCTCGCCAGGCTCGAAAGTCATGGCGGTGATCAAGGCGAATGCCTACGGCCACGGCATGCTTGATGTC
>JAOTZC010000037.1 GCA_029861535.1 Gammaproteobacteria bacterium | reverse complement strand
TAGAGCTGGACCAGCTGTCCCGGTTTCAGTTGCCGGACGACTGGAGTCCCGGTGAGGCCCTCGCCGTGCAGCAGTCCGAAGCTCTGCGCAAGATGCTGCTGGCCGTCGTGTCCGACGTGCGACTGGTGCTGGTGCGTATTGCCGAGCAGCTATATCGGCTGCGCGAGGCGAAGAAAGCGCCAGCGAACGTGCAGCATGCGTTGGCCCTCGAGACCCGTGAGATCTACGCTGCGCTGGCGAACCGGCTCGGTGTCTGGCAACTGAAGTGGGAACTTGAGGACCTCGCCTTTCGCTATCTGGAACCAGAAACCTACGCGTCGATCGCAAAATCGCTCAAAGAGAAGCGCGACGAGCGCGAACAGTTCATCGAGCACGTGAAGACAACGCTGCAATCGGAACTTGAGCAGGAAGGCGTTGAGGCTGAAATTAGTGGCCGGCCCAAGCACATCTACAGCATCTGGCGAAAAATGCAGCGCAAGAACCGCGGCCTCGAGGCGCTTTTCGACATTCGTGCTGTTCGGGTACTCGTCACCAACGTCAAAGATTGTTACGCGGCGTTGGGTGTCGTGCACAAGCTCTGGTCCTACTTACCCGGTGAATTCGACGACTATATTGCGAACCCGAAAGACAACGATTACCGGTCGTTGCACACGGCTGTCATCGGGCCGTCGGGAAAAACGCTTGAGATCCAGATTCGCTCTTTTGATATGCACCGGCAGGCCGAACTCGGCGTCGCGGCGCATTGGCGTTACAAGGAAGGTGGTGGGGCACCCGCGGCATTCGATCAAAAAATTCGATTCCTGCGTCAGCTATTGGAGCCTGCAAGTGACGGTAGCGAACTACTCGATCAGATTCGCGATGACGTGTTTGAAGATCGCGTCTACGCGATCAGTCCGAAAGGCGATGTTGTTGAGCTGTCATCGAACGCGACGCCGCTAGATTTCGCCTATCACGTACACACGCAGGTCGGGCATCGTTGCCGTGGTGCCAAAGTAAACGGCCGTATTGTGCCGCTCACCTATCACGTCGAAAACGGCGACCAGATTGAAATCATCACTGGCTCCCAAGCGCAGCCCAGTCGAGACTGGCTAAGCCCACGGCTGGGTTACCTAGCTGGTGCGCGCGCACGCGCGAAAGTCCGAAGTTGGTTCAGGCAACAGGATCGCGATCAGCACCTTCGACAGGGCCGCGAGATTCTCGAGCGAGAATTGACACGGCTAGGCGTCCGTGATGTACCGGCTGACGACATCGCAAAACAGTTAAAGCAAAAAAATTCCGACGCGCTCTGCGTGCAGCTGGGATCGGGGGAGCTGACGGCAGCCTCAATAGCCACCGCACTGCAACATATGCGCGGCACTGAACTACCGCAGCCCATTCGGCGGCGCAAGCCACGCCGCAAGAAAAGCGCGTCAGGAGGCGTTGCGGTTAGTGGGATTGGTGACTTGCTGTGCACAATGGCCCGTTGCTGCCGGCCTGTTCCGCCTGAGTCGATTACGGGTTACATTACGCAAGGGCGTGGCGTTACGATTCATCGCCAGGACTGCGGCAACTTCCTCGGCCTGAATCGGCGCAATCCGGAACGCATCATCGAAGTGCACTGGGGCGACTCCGATGGCGATTGTTACCCGGTGGATCTAACACTGCGTGCCTTTGATCGCAGCGGTCTGTTGCGCGACATCACGTTGGTATTGTCAGACGAAAACGCAAACATCGTCGATGTCCAGAGTCACACCGACCAGCGTGCCATGGAGACGGTTATCAATCTCAGCATTGAGATTAGCGACCTGCCGACGCTGAGCACGACCATCACGCGGCTCGAACAACTGCCAAATGTCGTCTCGGTCAGCCGCAAGGCATAGCACAGCTTTTTGACTCTGCACGGCATACGAGCACCGATTTCCGGTACTATCTGCCGCGCCAACAAGAATCCTAAGCGGGGGCCGGCATGCAGTACTACGTCTCTATAATCAATAGCTACATCTGGAGCGAGGCGCTCATATACCTGGCCTTAGGCACCGGCCTGTTTTTTTCCATCATGTCCCGGTTTGTGCAGGTTCGCATGTTCCGCGAGATGATTCGTCTGCTTTTTTCGAGCAAAGAATCGGACAAAGGCATTTCCTCGTTTCAGGCGCTCGCGGTTTCTCTATCGGGACGGGTCGGCACCGGCAACATCGCAGGTGTCGCTGCGGCGATAGGCTTTGGCGGCCCCGGCGCCGTGTTCTGGATGTGGGTTGTCGCATTTCTCGGCGCATCAACGGCGTACGTCGAATCGGCACTGGGCCAGATTTACAAGGAGGTTGATGAAGGCCAATATCGCGGCGGCCCAGCGTACTACATCGAAAAAGCGATGGGTCAGAAGTGGTACGCATGGATCTTCGCGATCTCGACCATTATTGCAACCGGTTTGCTGCTTCCCGGGGTTCAGTCAAACAGCATCGGTAACGCCGCCGAAATCGCTTTTGGCGGCGAGACAATGATCACATCGTTTCTCGGCACTTTCAGCATGACCAAACTTGTCACTGCGATCACCGTCGTCGCGGTTCTTGGCTTTATAATTTTTGGCGGCGTAAAGCGTATTGCACACGTCACGCAGATCGTTGTGCCATTTATGGCGATTGCTTACATACTGATGGCGCTGTTCATTATCGGCATAAACATCACGCAGCTGCCGGGCATTGTTGCGATGATCGTGACCGACGCATTTACGCCGATGGCCGGCGTCGGCGCAGCAATCGGATGGGGCGTGAAACGTGGTGTGTATTCGAACGAAGCCGGCCAGGGAACCGGGCCACACGCCGCGGCCGCATCAGAGGTCGAACACCCGGCGCAACAGGGCCTGGTACAGGCATTTTCAGTTTACATCGACACGCTTTTCGTCTGCTCCGCGACCGCATTTATGATTCTGATCACCGGTGCCTACAACGTGCATCCGAACGACGGCGCGATGATCGTGCAAAATTTGCCCGCCGAGACGATCATCGACAGTCCCGCGTTCACTCAGCTCGCGCTCGAGAGCGTCATGGGCGGCTTTGGCAAGACATTCGTTGCGGTCGCGCTGTTCTTCTTTGCCTTCACAACATTGCTGGCCTACTACTACATCGCAGAAACAAATGTGGCATATATACGTCGTACGTTCCGCATTCCTTACGAACTGACGATCCTGAAGATCGCATTGATGGTGTCTGTTTTTTACGGTGCGATACGTACGGCGACTCTTGCCTGGGGCTTGGGTGATATCGGCGTCGGCCTGATGGCCTGGCTCAACATCATCGGCATCCTGATCTTATTCCTGATGGGAAGGCCGGCGATGAAGGCGCTAACAGACTACGAACAGCAGCGCAAAGCCGGCGTCGAAACGTACACGTTCGACCCAGAAAAACTCGGCATCAAAAACGCGGATTTCTGGAAAAAGTAATCCAGTCTAGTCGGACAGCGTCGCCGCGCTTACTTCTCATCGTCATGGCTCGCTTCGCTGCGCTTTACTTCCGATGAAAAGTAAGCGCGGCACCGCTTTCAACCAAGGAATTACTTATTCGGAAAGTTGAGCGCCCGTTTGTCGACCGCTAACGCGGCTTCGTGTATCGCTTCGGCGAGGCTTGGATGAGCGTGGATCGTCCGTTGGATATCCTCGGTGCTTGCGGAAAATTCCATGGCGAGGACGGCTTCGCCAATTAGTTCTCCAGCCATCGGTCCGACGATGTGGACGCCGAGGACTTCGTCGTCATCAGCCGCCGCTATCACTTTGACTAGGCCGGACGTTTGCTCCATCGCCTTTGCGCGTCCACTCGCGGCGAATGGGAATGAACCCGTTTTGTATTCGCGACCACTTTCTTTAATTTCTTGCTCCGTCAGGCCCACCCATGCAATTTCCGGTGCGGTGTAAATGACCGACGGAATCACGCCGTAGTTAACCTCGGACATTTCGCCTGCGATTAGATCGGCCGCCATCACGCCCTCTTCTGAACCCTTGTGCGCAAGCATCGGGCCGCGAACACAATCCCCAATAGCGAAGACGCCCTTAACCCGCGTACGGCATTCATCGTCAACCTCAATGAAGCCGCGATCGTCAACATGGATGCCGGAATCATCAGCGCATAGGTCTTCCGTATACGGACGACGGCCCACCGCAACAACCAACTTATCGACGTCGAAAGAATTTGGAACGCCGGCATCTTCGTAATCGACTTTTACGCCATTCTTGCCGACGCTAGCGCCCGTTAATTTTGCACCGAGTTTAATGTCGAGCCCCTGCGCTTTGAATTCCTTGCCGGCTGCGGCGGCAATGTCACGGTCCGCCATAAATAGAAAATCGTGCATCGCCTCAATGATTGTCACTTCTGAGCCTAATCTCGCCCAGACACTGCCAAGTTCGAGGCCGATGACACCTGCACCAATTACGCCAAGACGTTTGGGCACTTCGTCGAACTCCAGCGCGGCCCAGGAATCGACAATGTTGTCACCGTCGAACGCCGCAAACGGCAGTTCGATCGGTGTGGAACCGCTAGCAAGAATCACGTTTGTCGCGTCGATGATTTCCGGCTTGCCGTCTACTGGGGAAAACTCGACTTTCCTACCAGCCAGTAATTTGCCGTGCCCAACCAAGCCATCGACCTTGTTGGCCTTTAGCAGTCCGGCGATACCGTTTGTCAGCTGACGGACAATACTGGCGCGGCGCTTTTGCATGGCGGCCAGATCGAGTTCAACGCCACTGGTTTTGATGCCGTGTTTTTTGAATTCGTGTCCGGCGCGATGGAAAAGCTCGGACGATTCCAGCAATGCTTTCGATGGAATGCAACCTGCGTTCAGACAGGTGCCGCCAAATGCATTCTTGCCGTCCTTATTTTTCCACTCGTCGATGCACGCGACTTTCATGCCGTGCTGGGCAGCGCGGATCGCCGCAATGTAGCCAGCGGGCCCGGCGCCAATGACGACAACATCGTAGCTGTTGCTCATAGTCGCTTAGCTTCCTATACCTGAAGTAGCAAGCGGCTCGGATCTTCGAGCTGCTCTTTGAGCGTTACCAGGAATTGTACGGAATCTTTGCCGTCAATGATGCGGTGATCGTAGGTCAGCGCCAGATACATCATCGGCCTTAGCATGATCTCGCCGTCGACGGCCATCGGTCGTTGTTGAATCGCATGCATGCCGAGAATCGCGCTTTGCGGCTGGTTCAGAATCGGCGTCGACATCATTGAGCCGAACACGCCACCGTTAGTAATCGAGAATGTGCCGCCCGTCAACTCTTCCATACCTATCTTGCCGTCCTGCGCTTTTAAAGCCAATTCACCAAGGTCACGTTCGAACTGCGCGAAACTCATTTGGTCGACGTCTCGCAACACCGGCACCATCAGTCCGCGCTCAGTCGAGACTGCAATGCCAATATCGTAATAATTGTGATAGATGACGTCGGTGCCTTCCACCGACGCGTTGACGACCGGAAATCTCTTCAGTGCCTCGACCGAGGCTTTGGCAAAGAATGACATGAAACCGAGACGCACGCCGTGTTGCTTTTCAAATGACTCGCGATAGCGTTTGCGCAGCGCCATGACTTCGGTCAAATCGACCTCATTGAAGGTCGTTAACATAGCTGCTGTTTGTTGTGCTTCGACCAGACGCTCGGCAATGCGCGCTCGCAGCCGCGTCATCGGAACTCGCTGCTCATTGCGCTCGAGCATTACTGCAGCGCCTTCGCCGATAATTTCAGGCGCGGGATCGCCCGGTGCCGTATTGCTGCTTTCGTCGGACTTGAGAAACGACAGGACATCAGCCTTGGTCAAGCGTCCGTCCTTACCTGTCCCGGTCACCATCGTGGCATCGAGATCATGTTCCTCCAAGAGCCGCCGCACAGCCGGGCTGGTTTTAATCGTTTTCGATATGTCGGCCGATTCAACGACGACTTCAGCCGGCTCCGCCTTGGCGTTCTCCACGACTTGATCGGCCACCGGAGCATCACCTTCGTCGAGAATTGCAAGCACGACACCCGCGGTAACGGTCGCACCTTCTTCAATCTTGATCGCGCTTATCGAGCCGTCAGCCGGTGCGGGCACTTCGAGTACGACTTTGTCCGTTTCCAGATCGACGAGATTCTCGTCGCGCGAAACAGCATCGCCAGCGTGCTTATGCCAGGCAACCAAGGTCGCATCGGCGACGGATTCTGGCAACGGCGGCACCTTGATTTCAATGCTCATTTGGATTTTGTCTCTTTTGGTTTAGCTGACTTGCTGGCTTTGAATTCGATACCGAGCGCGGCCTCAACCAGCGCTTGTTGCTGCTGCAAATGAACTTTGAATATACCGGAAGCAGGCGCAGCAGCGCTCGCCCTTCCCGCATAGTAGAGTTGTTGCTGATCACCAAGTGACTCTTGCAGTCGATGACGAATCTGATACCAAGCCCCTTGATTCTGTGGTTCTTCCTGACACCACACAATATCGCTGACGTTTTTGTATTGCTTGATGAGCGCGCGGTACTCGTCGATCGGAAACGGATACAGCTGTTCGATTCGAATTAGCGCGACGTCGTTGATGCCGTGCACTTCCCGTGCTTCCAGCAGATCGTAAAAGACCTTGCCGCTGCAGAATACGACGCGACGAGTCTTGTCGACACCAATATCGTCAATCTCCGGAATGATCAGTTCGAACTGTCCCGTCGATAATTCGCCGAGTGGCGATACGGCCATTTTGTGCCGTAGCAGACTCTTCGGTGTCATTACGATTAGGGGTTTACGATACGGACGCAACATCTGGCGGCGTAACATATGAAACATCTGTGTCGGCGTCGACGGTACGCAAACCTGCATATTGTGCTCCGCGCACATCTGCAAGAAACGTTCGAGTCGTGCGGACGAATGCTCGGGCCCCTGGCCCTCATAGCCGTGCGGAAGAAACAAAGTGAGCCCACAGAGCCGGCCCCATTTCGCGTCTCCAGAGCTAATGAACTGGTCGATGACAACCTGAGCGCCGTTCACGAAATCGCCGAACTGACCTTCCCAAATGCACAGCGTCTTTGGTTCCGTCGTCGCATATCCATACTCGAATCCGAGTACGGCCTCTTCGGATAGCAATGAATCAATGACACGAAAAGAATTCTTTTTCTCATTCAGATGTCGCAGCGGTGTGTATTCGCGATTATTGATCTGGTTATGCAGCACCGCGTGACGATGAAAAAACGTTCCCCGGCCTGCATCCTGGCCGACAAGTCGACATTCGTAGCCTTCCCGTATTAAAGAAGCGTACGCCATCGTTTCGGCGAACCCCCAGTCCATATCGACCTCGCCCTTCGACATTCGAACGCGTTCATCGATGATTCTCTGTACGCGGCCGTGCAGCTTCATTTCCTTCGGAAAGGCCGAAATGTCCTCGCCTAATTTGGCTACCGTCGCCGGACTGATCGACGTATCGACGTCCTGATCCCAAGTCGCATGAAGAAATGGTGACCAGTCAACCGTGAATTCATTGCCGATCATGCCGAGTGATGCTTGCGGTACTGGTTCGCCGCGATCGAGACGATCGCGATATTGGTCCTGCAATTTATTCACCTCACTCGCGGTGACAACGTGTCGTGCAATCAACTTTTCCGCATAGATTTCGCGCGTCGTGCGATGGCCTCTGATCGCGCCGTACATGATCGGCTGTGTCGCCGCAGGCTCATCAGCTTCGTTATGACCGTGGCGGCGATAGCACACGAGGTCGACGACGACATCTTTTTTGAATTTCTGCCGGTACTCCAGCGCGAGGTGCGTCACAAAGACGACGGCCTCCGGATCATCACCGTTGACATGAAAGATAGGCGCCTCGATCATTTTGGCGACATCGCTGCAATACGCCGTCGAGCGTGCATCGGAAGGGCGGCTGGTCGTGAACCCGATCTGGTTGTTAATAACAATGTGAACGGTGCCACCGGTACGGAAGCCGTTAGTTTGTGACATCTGAAAAGTTTCGGTCACGACGCCCTGCCCCGAAAACGCGGCATCACCGTGAATCAGAACCGGCAGGACTTCCTGACGTTCATCGTCGCCGCGGCGTTGTTGCCGCGCGCGAACCGAGCCTTCAACCACCGGATTGACGATCTCGAGGTGCGATGGATTAAACGCTAACGCCAGGTGCACGTTTCCGCCCGGCGTCTTCATGTCTGCCGAGAATCCTTTATGGTATTAACGTCGCCAGAGCCTTTCAGCTCGTCGAGGTCGTAGTTGCCTTCAAACTCCTCGAACAGTTCCTCGGGCGACTTGCCGAGAATGTTGACCAGCACATTGATTCGGCCGCGGTGCGCCATGCCAATTACGATTTCGTGAATTCCGGAGGCACCGCCTTGATAAATCAGGGTTTCGATCGACGGAATCAGACTCTCGCCGCCTTCGAGCGAAAAACGTTTCTGGCCGACGTAGCGAGTATGTAAATAGCGCTCGATGCCTTCGGCACTCGTCAGGTGCTCGAGAATCGTCATACGCTCGTCGTCGCTGAGTGTTTCCGCTGCCATACCGCGCTCGAAACGCTTGCGGAGCCAAAGGCGTTCTCGCGCCCGTGATATATGGGCGAATTCGGCGCCGATTTTGCCGCAATAGATCTTCTTCAGCAACGCGAAGATGTCCCGCAGCGTCATCTGCTTGTTGCCAGTGCCGGCCAAGCCGCCCGTATAGAACTCGGAATCAAGGTCGGCGTCGCTCAGACCCAGATAGTCGAATTTCAGGACGCCCGGCACTGGCCGCGCCATGAGCCCGAGCGGGTCAATATCGGCGATTTGGTGGCCGCGCAAGCTGTATACCTGAATCAGCCGCGAGACAGCCGCCTGCTTCTCGCTGGACCCAACCACGCTCCCCGAACGGCCAGCGCGCACGGCCCTGCCGCGCCTGCCGGTCTTTGCGACGTCGAGCAGCTCGTCGCGAATGGCGGAATGAGCAATTTCGGTCTGCGGATCTCCAAGCGACTCGAAGTAATTCTGCCAAGCAGCCGGCACCGACTCTGGCTTGTCGAGATACTGCTCATAGAGTGCCTCGACAGCATTCGCGTTGCCGCCGAAAAGCGGTGTTTGGGCATACTGCTCTTTTAGCGAATTGCTCATAACAGCGAGAGCTTACGGTACCCATAGGGCCCGCTCGTTGTGAAATGGGATCAAGCTTTAGAAAAAGCGGCGCCAGTTTAGCTTAAGCCATCCACCGAGGGAATTGAATCGACATTACAAAAGCTTGAGAAGATTGACGATTTCGTAACAAACGAGGCAAGCATAGCCCGCAAAAAGTGTCGTCAAAAAAATCCCAATCCGGATGCGATCCAGAAAGCGCGCTTTGGCCAGGAACACCAGCGTCAGGACGCCGAATCCGGTCAACGACATTTTTATTGCCGCAAACGACTCGGTGCTAAACCCCATGACACCTGCCATGAACGGATTGGCCTCGATCATGCCGCGATCGATCAGTTCCAGTGTCAGGAAAGCATCAACGCAACTGAGCAACATCGTGCCAACGGCAAGAAAGAACAGCCACGGGTGATGCCAGTCCAGAAAAACGACATCAGCGTCGTCGTCCCGTCGAATATCGTGGCGTCGGGAACGCAGAAAGCCGTAAAAAACGGTGCGCCAACCAAACTCGCGCCTGTCCTCGAGACGTCTTTTTTCGTCAACAAACTCGCAAACTGCGTCGCTCATAGCATTCCCTCATTATGCTGATTCTTATTCAACGCCTGTCACCTCCAGCAAACAGGCAATCAGGTCGGCACGGTCGCTCAGATCCAAAACCCCGACAAATGTCATTTTGTTTCCGGCCAATAATCGACCCGGTTGTGCAAGCCAGGCGTCGATCAAATTGTGCACACAAAAATATAAGCAAGTTATGTTCCGGCGCGACATCTGATTGATTTACAAGACATTTTATTTTTTCCCCTCGAATCTCGTGTGCCAATCGTATAAGTTTCCGACACAATGGCCGGCAGAAATTGGTGTGCCACGCCAAAAGAGCGATAATCCTCGGCAATGAAAGCTTATACCGCTACCGATCAAAATGGCGAAGCGATCCATTACGTCGATCGTAAACGCTGGCTGTGGACATTGTCCGTTTCGTTTCCATTGCAGCCATTTGCCGGCATCTGGCTGCAATGGAACACCGGTAATGAGTATTGGTTGTTTCTTGCCCTCGTGACGACCTATGGGATTGCCCCGATCATAGATTGGCTGCTGGGTGAAGATGAGAATAATCCGCCCGCAGACGTCATCATGCAGCTCGAGCAGGATAAATATTACCGGCGGCTGACCTACGCCGTGGTGCCGCTGCATTTCATCACGCTCATTGGCTGCGCCTGGTATGCGACCGCAACCGATCTCAGCGTTACGGGTTTCATCGGACTGGCGCTGGTTGCCGGTTTGACGGCTGGCCTCGCAATTAACACCGGCCACGAGCTTGGCCACAAGAATTCAGCAATCGAAAAATGGCTATCGAGGCTGGTGCTTACCATTCCTGCATACGGTCACTTCAGTACTGAGCACAATCGTGGCCATCACCGCGACGTGTCGACGCCCGAAGATGTCGCTAGTTCGCGCATGGGCGAAAGCATCTACAAATTCGCATGTCGGGAAGTCCCCGGCGCCTTTGTTCGCGCCTGGCAGTGCGAGAAAATCCGTCTCGAGAATCGTGGCAAGACCGTATGGCATTGGGACAATCAGCTGTTGCAGAGTTGGGGATTTTCATTGGCTATGGCAATCGTGCTCGTGGTCGCTTTTGGCTGGGCGATGGTGCCATTTCTGCTGATCCACCACGCATTCGCCTACTGGCAACTGACCAGCGCCAACTACATCGAACATTACGGCTTGTTGCGACAAAAAGACGATAGCGGCCACTACGAGCGCTGCGAGCCACATCATTCGTGGAACAGCAATCACATCTTTTCAAACTTGATGCTGTTTCACCTGCAACGTCATTCCGATCATCATTCTCACCCGCTCCGCCGCTACCAATCTTTGCGGCATTTTGAAGACCTGCCACAGCTGCCAAACGGCTATTTTGGCGTCTACCTGCTGGCCTACGTGCCATGGTTTTGGTTCAAGGTCATGGACAAGCGACTACTGGCATTGCCGCATATCCAGGGCGATCTCGACAAGGTGAATATCTGTCCGGCCGCGAAAGCGGCCATCTTCCTGCAGTACGGTCGCGACAAGATGACCGAGCCGACAATCGGCACCGCCTGACCCTAAGTGCCTGAATTACCGTATTTGGCCAATACTTTACATATATAGTCTAAGTTCGCCGCTATCGCAGCCTGTGATATGACGCACAGAACCTTGCGTGACACCCGTTTAGGCTGTCGCGACGGTCATTCGTTTGGGCCGTTGTTTTAGGCAATCGGGGCAAGACAATGAAATCTCTTCTGGTAAAAGCCAGCACGCTGGTGCTGGTACTGTTTGCTTCGGCAAACGCCGTCGCCGACAGCAATTTTGGCGTTGGCGCCAAGGTCGGCACCTTGGGCGCGGGCCTAGAGGGCATTTGGCGGCCGTTGCCGTACTTTGATCTTCGCGCTGGTGGGAATCTGTACGATTACGATGACGATGGCGCGCATTCCGGTATCAACTACGATGCAACGCTGAACCTCGAGTCCTACTACGCCACCGCGAATTTCAACTTTCCGCTGAGCCCGTTTCGGGTAACGGGCGGCCTGTATTCGAATGGCAATGAACTCAACATGACCAGCGCCACGAGTGCGAGCTTCGATATCGGCGGCCAAACGTTCACGCCGGCCGAGGTGGGCCAGCTGTCGAGTAAAACGTCGTTTTCGAGCACGGCCCCGTATTTCGGTGTCGGTTATGACTTTTCCTTCCTAGGTAAAGTTGGCTTGAATCTGGACCTGGGCGTTCTCTGGCAGGGCGAAGCTGACGTATCTTTGTCTGCCGATGGCACGCTGGCAAACGATCAGCAGTTTCTGGCTGCGCTTGAAGCCGAGCGGCTGGAGCTGGAAGACGATGTCAGCGACTACAAAGCCTGGCCCGTAATCGCTCTTGGGTTCGTATATAACTTCTAATCGATGCGCCGCGGCCAAACGATCGACGCTTAGCTGCGACTATCACGCCATTTCGCGATCTTAACTCCGAGTCGGAAAAACGCCGCTCGGTGTTTCGGCAATGGGAATTTCCTTGCGAGACCGGTAATTATCGACGGCACACCTTCAGGCCGCTTGCCGGATGCAATCCAATCGGCCAGTTGCTTGCCCGTCCAGCTTGCCATGTTAACGCCGTTGCCATGGTAGCCGAATCCGAACAACACGCTGTTATCGTCGTCCAGCGGCCCGATTGACGGCCGCAACGTCGCCGTATAACAAATCAGGCCATGCCAGCGGAAATCAATATCAACATGCCGCCATGCTGGCCAAATCCGTTTCATTGCGGCGATGTTGTTGTCATAGGTTTGTGACTCGCCTTCCGGGTCCCCGACCGTGTGTCCACGACCGCCGAAAAGAAAGCGGCCATCCGGCAACAATCGAAAATAGTTCATGACCAAACGCGAATTAATCGCCGGATTTTCTGTGCGCCAACTCTGCGCGTCCAGTTCGTCCGATGTCAGCGGCCGAGTGACCACGATGGCGCTAATGATCGGCAGCGTCCGACCGTAGAACTCGGAATGCAGTTCTTCTTGAATAAAGCCGTTCGATGCGTAAATAACTCGTTTCGCGCGAACGAGGCCGCCGTCAGTCAACAGTCGATGCGTGCCTTGGTCGTCTTTTTGCCAACTGCGAACTTGGCTCCGGCTGTGCAAAACAGCACCGTGCTGCGTTGCAGAGGCCGCCAAGCCGCGGCAATAACGTAATGGGTGTAAACCGAACGCCGGTCGATTGATCAATGCGCCATAGGTTTCGGAAGAATCGTAAAACCGTTCTTTACATTCACCAGCCGATATCAATTCGGCGCGCATTCCCAATGCTCCGGTAAGTACCTCATGATCTTTCTTCAGCGCCGCGGCAGCGCGTTGTGAATGCGCGACCTCGATTTCCGCATTGCCGAACGTCTGATAGTCGATATTTTCGTCCACAGCGAGGGTACGTACGAACTCAACTGCGTCGCTCGACGCTTGATAGAACTCGCGCGCACTCTCAATGCCAACCTGCTTAATCAGGGCATGACGATGCAATCCAGTACCACCAACGCAGCAAAAGCCCCCGTTCCGACCCGACGCGCCCCACCCTATGTGCCCAGCATCGAGTACTCGTACGTCGACGTTGTGATCCCGAGCAAGATGCAGCGCCGCGGAAAGCCCGGTGAAGCCACCGCCGATGATCGCAACGTCACAAGATTCGTTCGTCGCCAAAGGCGTCGCATTGAACCGTTCGCTGCCACCGGTCGCTTCCCAATAGCTGCGCTGTGGCGTATCAAATTGGTACAGGTTGTCATCGTACAGGCGAGCGACGGCCATCAATTCACACCGATTGAGCAATGCTGATCATTGCGTCCAGGCTACGATCAACATCCTCGGCCGTCGTCGACCAATTCGATACGCTAATGCGCATGGCGGTTTTTCCCTGCCAGACGGTGACACCGCACCAACAGGTGCCCTCTTGTTGGATTTTCTCAATGACTTGACGCGTCGTCACATCGTCACCAAACGAAATAAGCACTTGATTCAGTACGACATCATTCAGCACGTCGAATCCGGCTGCTGCAAAACCTTCTGCGAAACGGCGTGCGTGCGCACAACAACGATCGACGAGCTCAGCGACACCGCGTCGACCGAGTGACTTCAATGCAGCCCAGATGTCCACGCCGCGTGCACGCCGCGATAGTTCGGGCGTAAAATCCGATGGCTTACGAAACTCGTTCTCGGGCATCATGTAGTCCGCGGTCACGGACATCGCCGCTTTCAGTGCGTCGGCATCACGTACAAACGCGACGCCACTGTCGTAAGGAACATTGAGCCATTTGTGTGCATCGGTCGCCCACGAGTCGGCCTTGCCAACGCCTTCGATCAGGCCACATTTCGCCGGCGACGCAGCGGCCCAGAGCCCGAACGCACCATCGACATGCACCCACGCGCCCTGCGGTCGCACGAGGTCGCAAATCTCACCAATTGGATCGAACGCACCAGTGTTGACGTTGCCAGCTTGGGTGCAAACGATACTCGGCCCATCAATAGCAGGAAGTCCGGACACTTTCATGCGCCCTTGTCGATCGACCGGCACGCGCACGACGCGCTCACGACCAAAGCCAAGCAGGCCGAGCGACTTGATCAGCGTCGGATGCGCCTCATCCCCGATAATTATCGTGACCGGCGGCGCAGCGATCAGGCCATCCGCCTCGACATTCCAGCCGATGTCGGTGTAGACACGATTTCGAGCTGCCGCGAGCGAGGAAAAGTTCGCCACGGTCGCGCCGGTGACGAAGGCGGCGGCGGCGGACTCGGGCAAGCCGAACAATTCCTTCATCCATGACATCGACACAAACTCGAGCATCGACGTTGTTGGCGTCATGTCGAACGCGCCGACATTCTGGTCCCACGCTGTGGTCAGCCAGTTTGTCGCGACCGCGACCGGATACGAGCCACCGACAACAAATCCGAAAAAACGCGGCCCGGCCATCGCAACTGTAGCGGGCGAACCGATTTCATCCAGCTGCGCGAGTATGACTTCGTCGGGGGTACCCTGTTCCGCTAACTCCTCGACAAATGCGCCTACACCAGCAACTGCGTCTGGCAAGGGCGCGACTTCGCGTGACGCGATGTCGTCCCGATAAGCGATACCGCGCGCCGCAGCGTCTTGAAGCAAATCTTTAGTCGACGGCAAACTCATACTCCGGGAATTAGTTGCTTGTTACGGCACGCCCGAGCAGCGGATCCCGACGCACGACGAGCAATGCCAGGCAGATGATAATCAACACCGGTATTGGAATCAGCATCAGGCGAAACCAGCCGAAGTAGTGCATGACCGTGCCCGCTAGCAGCGACGCGGTTGCGGAGATGCCGAAAACAAGAAACTCATTGACCGCTTGCGCGCGAAACCGTTCTTCGATCGTATACGCATACGTCAGCATTGTCGTACCGCCAACGTAAAGAAAATTCCAGCCAATGCCGAGAAGCACGAGAGACCACCAATAGTGCAGATGCGTCTGTCCTTGCAAGCCGACGAATGACGTGATTGATAGTAGCAATGCACCGGCAAACATTAACCTCGAAACACCGAAGCGTTCAATCAGGAAACCGGACACTAGTGACGGCACATACATGCCAAGAACATGCGCGCGTATGACCGCCGCAGTCTGTTCGAGCGAATAACCATCGTTGATGTGCATGCTCAACGGCGTTGCCGTCATGACCAGCGTCATCAAGCCATACCCTGCGGTACCACCTAGCACCGCGACGACGTATACGGGTTGCAAAACGATGTCGCGGAGCGGACGGCTAGAGATTACTGCATGAGCGGAGCCGGCCTCATCAACGCCCCTGAGTTTCAATAACAGCAGGAACTGTACGAAATACAAAGTCGCGACCGCCAGCATGGCACCCGCGTAGGGCATATTCTCGAACCAGGTTTGCCCGCGTATCGTCAGTTCCGGACCAACGAACGCGCCGCCGATAGACCCAATCAACACGAATGACACCGCACGCGGCACGAATTTCGAAGGTACGCTCTCGGCGGCCGCGTACCGATATTGTTGTGTAAAGGCCATGTTGATGCCGAATAGCATGCCGGCAACGATGAAAAGGGCGAAACTCGACACCGACAACGCCTGGATAGCGATCAACAGCGCAATGACAGACGACAGCGATGCAAGCGCGAAGCCCTTGCTGCGACCAATGCGTCGCATCAGAACAGTCGCCGGGATCGTTGTTGCCGCGACGGCAACAACCATCATTGAGATGGGCAGCGTTGCCCAGGCCGGATTGTCGGATAACGTCGAGCCAATAATTCCGCCGAGCGTGACCATCACGATTGATCCCGTTGCGGAGATCAACTGACAAATAACGAGAATGATCAAATTGCCTTTTTGCACCCGAATATTCCAAGATGGCGCTCGAGCCGCATTCTCACACAATCGGCTAGAG
The DNA here is from genome assembly GCA_029861535.1 of Gammaproteobacteria bacterium. GTDB lineage: Bacteria > Pseudomonadota > Gammaproteobacteria > Steroidobacterales > Woeseiaceae > UBA1847. The sequence continues at coordinate 3,485 of JAOTZC010000037.1, read as the reverse complement.
GCTTTCCGCACTATTTCACGATATATAATGCGACCCCGTGATATTCGATCTGCACACACACAGCGATGCATCCGATGGCTCCCTGACGCCAACCGAATTGGTGTCGCTGGCCGCCGAGAACAACGTCAATGTGCTGTCGATCACAGATCACGACACTGTCGCTGCCTACGACCGAATCAGCGATGGCTATTGCAGCAGTGTTGCATTGATTCCTGGTATCGAGCTGTCAACGACCTGGTCGGGTCGAGGAATTCATATCGTCGGACTAAACATCGATCCTGCGAGCATTGAGCTACGTCGGGGTATCGAACGACAGCAATCCGCACGGCACGTGCGTGCACAGACGATTGCAAAGCGCCTGACAAAACTCGGCATTGATAATCCATTCGATGCAGTGCTGGCTAACGCTAATGGTGCCGGTATCGGCCGACCACACTTCGCGCGCCACCTCGTCGACATTGGTGTCGTAAAAGATGTCGCGACCGCGTTTCGCAAATACCTAGGCCCAGGCAAACCGGGAGACATCAAAAGCGGTTGGGGCTCCCTCGATGAAACCGTGTCGTGGATTTTGTGCGCTGGCGGCACCGCTGTCCTTGCGCATCCCGCAAAATACAAATTCACGACAAGTAAACTTCGCTTGCTGCTTGACGATTTTGTCACGGCCGGCGGGCGTGCGCTTGAAGTCGTTTCCGGGCCACAGGACCCAGGCGTTACTCGACGGATGGCAAATCTTGCCCGCGATTTCGGACTCGCTGCTTCGTCGGGTTCCGATTTTCACCACCCGGGTCTAACGTGGTCAGCGCCCGGCCGCTTTGCGGAATTACCGGCCGATATCGGCAAGGTGTGGGATTCGTGGTAGACAAGATACCAATAAATGACGAGATTAGGATTTCGGCTGACGAAATTGAAATCCAAGCGATTCGCGCTCAGGGTGCTGGCGGACAAAATGTCAACAAAGTCGCAACCGCCGTTCATCTACGTTTCGACTATCAGAATTGCGAAGCATTGCCATTGTACATTCGCGACAAGATTTCGAAGCTTGACGACAACCGTGTTACCACTAATGGAATCGTTATCAAAGCGCAGGAATACCGATCGCAGTCGCGTAACCGGCAAGCAGCTATCGAAAGACTTCAAGAATTGATTCGCAGTGCCCTAACCGAATCGAAGCGCAGGGTGCCGACAAAACCCTCGAAGAAGGCCAAGCAAAAACGCATTGATTCAAAACGCCGCCAGGGCAAATTAAAAAAAACGCGAGGTCCAGTCACCGACGATTAGCTGCTCGGACAGATCACACTTGCGTCCTCAAACCGACAGCCGTGCAAATCCCAGTACTCAGCAACACCGAGTTGACGCATTAGATCGAGGAACTCCGGGCGCTGTCTCAGCGGCAAGAATTGTGGAATCCACAATAAATCCATTTCAAATGCCTCTCCAGGATGCAGCAATAGCCTCGTGACCTCCATCGCACCATCCAGATCGCCCAGCATCGTTCTGGCAACCACTTCAATTTGTGGCGTCAGCTGACCGGTCGCGACCGTCATGTTGACTGCTTCCAGTGCGGGGCCGGCGAGTTCTGGATCCTCAATTCCTTGCAGAACAGCATCGATTGATTCTTGCGATAGGCCTGCCTCGGTGGCGGCGACCTTCCCTACAGCTCGCGCGTCGTCGATTTCACCCTGCGATGCCAAGAATAATGAGTAACCGAGCAAGTGTGTCGTACCTTCGGCGCCCAACCTTCGCGAGCGCTCGAAAAACCGTCCCGCGTTATGCGCGTCGCCGAGCCAGAAATAGCTCATTGCTACGCGGCTATTGATGACGGCATTGTCCCGGTCCAGCTCCAAAGCCTCGAGCGCCTGTTCAAGCGCTGCGTCGAGACGTCCGACGCTGGCGAGCATCCGCGAATACCAATTGAACGCATTGGCATCCACCACTTCCGCATTCGTCGCCTGTTGATACGCAAGCTCCGACTTCGCCCAATCCTTTTGGCTGTGATAGACAAATCCGAACACCGCGCCGGCCGCCGCCTCAATGCTGTCGTCTACGACAATGCCCTGCTCCACAATCTCGACCGCGCGTTGATTGCTCGAAATTACGTCGGCACCAAGGTATGCCGGCATTAGTGCTGTTGCCGTCGCCAGCTGCAGATAGGCGGGCCCAAAACGCGAATCAAGCTCAATGGTCCGTTCAAAAAGCTCGATGGCGTCCTCCAGATTTCGCCCGGTGCGCCGTTCAAACGCATATGTACCCTGCAAATAACTGTCATACGCATCAAAATTCGACGGCCGGCTGGCTGACACCAGATGTCGTTTCGACGATCCGAACAAATGATCTCGCACCTGCCCCGCAAGCCGTTCCTGGACATCGAATACCCTTTGTACGCTATCGGTGATACCGCTCGCCGCAATGACTTCACCGTTGCTGCTACGCGTTACTTCGTAGGAAACCTTAAGCTCGTCGCCGCTGCGCTGCACATAGCCACGCAATACACTGTCGACCCCAAATGTTCTGCCGATATCCTCGGGTGATCGATCCGGGTACGGATCTCGTCCTGTCTTAACCGAAAAATCTCGGATTCTCTGCAGCGTGCTAACCAACTCGTCGCGAAATCCCGATGTCAGATATTGATCTTTCGGATCACCACTCGCATTTTCGAAAGGCAAAACAACAATCGATCTAATCGGACCGTCAGGTGACGACAGCGGGTTCAGAATAAGGCTTGCAGCTACGGCAATGACTGCAACAAACAGAATGATCGGCCATAGTTGCCGTCGCGGCCGCCATTCTTTTCTTTTAATGGCATCGTTATCGCTCTCCAAGAGCGTAACGGTTTCCTGTAGCAAGTAACCGCTGCCGGTCACCGGCTTGATATAGCGGTATGGGCGCGTATCACCGAGATGCTTGCGCAACTGAGAAATACAACGATTGATGGGCTCATCACCGGTCGCGCGCCCTTCCCACACTTCGTCAACCAACTCATCACGTGTGACGACATCACCGCCGCGTAACGCAAGTGACATGAGCACGCCCCAGACCTTGGGTTCCGGCGCAATCTCTTCGTCACCGCGCCGCATCACGCGACGCGCCGGTAGAACCTCCCAGTCACCAATTCGAAAGCCGTTATTGAGTTGTTCTTGTGTCGGCATTCAGCGTCCCGCGCCCCGTGAGACTTGTTTGTTGCGGCCCATATAGTACGTGTTTGCACTCGTCTAGAGTCTAAGTTATATTGTTACCAATATACCTATGTAACAGAGCATACAATGACCAAGAACATCAAGCGTACCCAGACCGGCGTCCGCCTAGAAGCCTCACTACTCAAGGTCTTAAAGGCCCTAGCAGAATACCTGGACATGTCCCTTGGCGACCTGTTGGAGGGTGTGGTGCTGCATGTTTTCGAAGGAAAAACGCCCTTTGGCGAAGAAACGCTCGAGGCGATTACGCGGCTCAAGTCGGTATATGGCTGTGAGCTGACGGCGGCGGATAGT
>JAOTZC010000009.1 GCA_029861535.1 Gammaproteobacteria bacterium | reverse complement strand
CATCAACGTATGCCAACTACAGAGGCCGAATATACGTACGCAGTCGTGCCATGTCTGACATCAACAGAGTGCTTGCAAAAAGGAGGAGTCCATATACGGTCGTTCCAGTTACTCACTCGCAGTATCGAGACCGTACTCTTCCTTGAGATTCAGTAGCCGATGGCCGTGGACGGTACCTGCCGCGAGGTCAAGGACAACCACCATGAAAACATTCCGGTCATTCGAGCTGATGAGTACGTGTGAAAATGTCTCTTCCGAGTTTACGTAGACGTAGTCCACGCTCCCGGCAGAGCAGTCAAAATCGCCATAGTCAAGCGACGGAATCGCCTCGACGTACGGCCAGAAATCGAAAGGAGGAACCGAGTCCGACCCGAGACGGTTCATCTTTTGGTCGAATGTGGAACGATACTCGTCGTATGAGAGTTCACGCACAGTCGGAACGGTGGACTCGTTGGTTGGCAATCGTGATCCTCGACATCGCCCTCTAGAGATTGGCAATTTTGCGACCGGCTGCAATGGGTCATTAGCAGCCCCTCAGCCTCATTCTAGCCCAACGGCAGCTATCGGGCGCATAGCGGACATGCGTTGCAAATAATGTAGCGCACACGAATAAATAAACGATTGGGGCCGAACAGGAGTATCGCGAGCAGCTAGACAGACCGCGGTAGTCGATCGACCTCTACGTTAAACGTCGGCGATTGCTCAGTAGCGACCGTGTTGCTTGAATATGTAGTTACTGAGTTCGACGAACTCATGGTTCATCCGATGGACGATCCGGTGCGCCGAGCGCGCGACCGTACGCATTACTTTGTAGACAAGTTGTGGGTTGTTATCAACGATACTTTCGAAATCTGCACGCTTTAAACTGAGTATCCGGCTGTCACACAACGCCCGCAGCCCAACCGTGTGTAGCTCGCCATCAATAAAGCTGAGCTCGCCTGCAAGATCACCATCTCTTAAGACGGCAAGGCTTGCATAATCATCACCGGCGGTGCTTTTCACCACCTCGAGTTTGCCTGCCACTAAGACGTGCAGCGAATCGTCCGCCGTACCCTCGTTAATAAGAAACTCGCCGTCAACCAATTCTCGCGAGCTCATGAGATCGTTGAGTGCAGAAGCCTCCTGCTGCGAGAGTTCTTCACCCAGAGACGATTCCAAAATCAGATTCGTTGCGTCAGACATGCCGCTAACCGCCCTATTACTGTGGATGCTCTAAATGGTTTGCCTGCAAGTTTTGGTGGCTCTCCATCCATGCATTGGCGAGCAGGTCGGCTTCGGAAATCTCTTCTGGCGACATTCTTGAGGCGATGTTTTCGCGCTCGTAGGATGCATCATCGTCGCCCAGCCCGGCGGCAATCGTGAACCATTTGTACGCCTGTACATTATCTAGCTCGTCCCCGAAGCTGTTGGAGTATGTTCTGCCCAGACTAATCTGGGCGGGGGTCACACCTTGCTCTGCGGCGAGGCTATACCATTTGAAGGCTTCCTCATCGCTTTGCGGCACGCCCCAGCCATTGGCGTGCATTACGGCAAGATTGCACTGCGCTTGGCCATGCCCCTGATCAGCCGCCAGTCCATACCATTTGAGGGCCAAATCATCGTCCATCGACACCCCAAAACCATTGGCATAGAGTAGGCCTACGCCGAACTGTGCGTCCGCAAGTCCATCCTCGGCCAGCGGTTGCCATTTCGTCAGGGCGGTCTCGTAGTCACCTGAATCGTAGGCCTGCTGGCCTATTGCGAAATCATCACTCCAACTGGTTGATGCGAGCAGCAACGACAGCATGGCGATGATGGTCGTTGGAAAAATACGCATGTACCTCACTCCGGTCGCTAGCGATTTGCGCCTTTTGTTATTATTGCAAAAAGAGCAGTTTGTCTGTCATTCGTGGATTTACCTAGGCCACAAGCAGACGATGCATTAGCGTACTCAACATATTGTCGGGAATTTCAAGTCCGCGCTTTTTCGAATTGAGTCCAGGCCGTTTCCAGCTTTTCGATGTCGAATCCGGGCTCACGTGCAGGCCCCAAAATGAGTTGCTCAGATGCAAGCAGCGTCTCAATTGCCGCGCCCAATTTTGGAATGACATCTGGCGGGACCACTGCCGCCCCATGACGATCCGCGTGCACGAGATCGCCTTCTTTGATGCTAAGCCCGAAAACCTCAACCGGTGTTCCAAACTCGCGCACATGACTAAAGCTATGGCTGGGTCCGATTGACCCGGCAATTACAGGGAACCCCGGCTCCATATCGCCCAAATCTCGCATGACGCCGTTAGTCAGTGCACCGGCCATCCCCAGCCCTTTGTGCACGGCCGAATGCACCTCGCCCCACCAGGCAGCGACGCAGTTGGGGTAATCCTCATCCTCAACCACCGCGATCGCCGGGCGGGGCCCGGCGGCCATGGATCGAAAATACGCGATGCGCCGCGCCCGTATCTCCTCTAGCGGCTCACCGGGTGGATTCAATCCTGCGATCTTCGCCGTTCTGGCAAAGCCAACGATGGGGGGATCTTCCGGCGCAGAGCACAACAGTGTTGCTTTGGTGAAATCAGAAAAGCCGCGCTGCCCCTGCGCCACCTCAATCGCATTGCAAATGGTCGGCGTATCGAAACTGCGCATTGTCTGTAACAAATTGCCGGAAATTTTCGTTGCAGTCATGTTGTCCGTCACCTGGACCTGTAACTCGGTCGAATATTGCCTATAAATCGAGTTCGACAATGACGCGCAGTAGTTTTTGATCGAACACGAACGGTGCGTCATATGCGCGACTGATTGGTGCGTGTCGATTCTCGCCACAACGAATGCCTGAATTGGGAGCAAACACCTGCCACATCTTGGGCAACTGCATCGAGGCGACGGGCGCGTCATTAATCAACATGCTTACATCCGCACTATTGTCACCGGTCTTTATAAACGCTAATCCCAACACAGATTGCCCCGATGCGACGCGTTTTGGTGACCTCAATGTGTATCGTTCGAATCGTGTGTAGACATAAACGAAAACAAGATAACCATCCTGCATGAACATTTCGTATCCGGCGCCGCTGTCGCCGGACGCCAGTATCACGCCCTGCGCTCGCTTGTTGTGCAAAACCACGTTGGCGCTCAGCTTGCCGCCGTAAGTGTGAATATCAGGGGCGCTCAGGCGATCAAGGCGCGCCATGCCGGGATAAAACGTGTAACGCGGACGAGGCTTAGGTACGACCTCTTCGTATAACCTGAGCAGGTCGTCCTCCATCGGCAAGACATTGTCGCGTCGTGCTTCACGATGCCAGAGTTCGACCAGATTGCTTAATCGTTCTGGGTTGCCGGCCGCGAGATTATCGATTTCCGAGAAATCCCGATCCGTCTGATAAAGCTCCCAGACGTCGTTATCGTATTCGTCACCCGCGACGTGCTTTGTTACTGCTTTCCAACCATCCATCCATATCGCACGGTCCCCTGCCGTTTCGAAATATTGCACTTTCTTATTAGTAGGCGCATTCGGGCTGTCGAATGAATAAGCAAAGCTCGTGCCTTGTATAGGTAGAACCGTTTGATTCTTGATCGTGTCCGTAGCTGGTTTGTTGATCATTTCGAACAGGCTCGGCGCGATATCGATAACGTGGTGATACTGGCTATTGATTTGCCCGGAACCGATTTCCCCATTGGGCCAACTGACAATCAACGGCGCTCGAGTTCCGCCACCGTAGGTATCCGCCTTGTACCATTTTAGCGGCGTATTTCCCGCCTGTGCCCAACCGCTTGAGTACATGCCGTAGGAATCATCGCTGCCCAACGCATTAAAATGTTCGACCAGTTCGGCAAGAGTTTCTTTTTCATAGTAGGCCACTCGTCGTACATCCAGAATCCCTTCGACGGAACCGCCGCCGCCTGCGGCGCCATTGTCGGACATCACGATTAGAATCGTATCGTGAAACTGATCCTCAGATTTCAAGAATTCGATTAGTCGCGCTAATTGATGGTCCGTATGTTCGAGAAATGCGGCATAAACTTCCTGGCCTCGTGCCGCCAGCTTCCGTTGTTCATCGCTCAAGTCTGACCACGCCGGTACATTGGGATTTCGTGGCGCCAGTTTTGTATCCGCTGGAAAAATGCCAATCTGTTGCTGGCGTTTGAAGCGTTGGCGGCGAATTTCATCCCAACCCGCATCGTACCGTCCACGATGCCGTCTGATGTCGTCTGCCGGCGCGTGCAACGGAAAATGGCAGGCACCGAACGCAAGGTATAGAAAAAACGGATTCTCCGGCGTAGCCGCGAGATGATCTTCGATGTAGTCAATCGAGCGATCAACGAGATCTGTGCTCAAGTGATAGTCGGCGTCCTTTTTCGGGTACGCGGCTACGGTATTTTCGAACATCTCCGGATGCCAATGATCCATGGCATTGCCGTGAAAGCCGTACCAGCGATCGAAACCCCGTCCTACCGGCCAGTGGTCATACGGACCGCTGCCATTTTGATCATGAATGGCTGACAAGTGCCACTTACCGGTAGCCAGTGTCGTATAAGCTTCTGGGCGTAGGTATTCCGCCAGAGTTGCAGCGTCATTTCGAATCCAGCCGTGATAACCGGGGTGGTCACGCCCCCACTCGGCAATATTACCGACACCTACCGCGTGGGCATTCCGCCCCGTTAACAAACAGGCGCGTGTGGGCGCACACAATGCCGTGACATGAAAGTTGTTAAACCGGATGCCGGTCTTGGCCAGAGAATCTATGGCGTTCGTTTGGTGCTCGGCGCCGTAGCAACCGAGGTCGCCAAATCCAACGTCATCAAGCACCGCAATCACAATATTGGGTTTGCGAATACCTTGGCGCGGGCGCCAAGCCGATGAGAGTGCTGCTGAATCATCGTCCGCGCTGCGTGCCGCTCGTGGCACCGGCGCAGTGATCGTGGCGGTAACCGCGGCGCTCAGTTGCAAGAACTGCCGTCGTTTCATTATTGAACCTTACTAGCCTGACCTTTCTGACTGCAATAAGAAAGAAGGGGCCGAAGCCCCTTCTCCCAGCTCATGTTACGGCGCGGCACCACTTAGTAGAAACGCGCCCTGAATTTGACGCCGTAATTTCGTGGATACAGATAGGACGTCTGGACAACGTCATCGCTATTATTGTTACCGCGCGCTAATACGTCCGAATCTTCGATGTTTTCTACAAACGCCTCGATCGAATACGTCTCGTCCGGTGAATCCCAGATCAGACGAACATCTGTTTTCGTATACGAGTCCTGATCATGTGCCGGATCAGTCGCAAGCAGGTTTGACGTGTTATAGCCGTCTGAATAATAAGTCTGCAGATATGGCGTAAACCAGCCGTTGTCACCCAAATCATATCGGTACCCCGCGCTGCCGCTGAAGGTCAGTTCGGGCGACCATGGTGTCGTTTCGCCGGATTGATCGACGAATGGCGAGACCTCGCCCCTATACAGTTGATATGGGTTCGTTTGGCCGAAGGTTCCGAATTCCGAGTCGAGATAAGCCAACGTTCCCGAAAGCGTCAGCTGATCATTGGGCACCCAAACCGCATCCAACTCGACACCAAAGGCATCGATATCACCACCATTATCAGAAAACGTCAGAACGATACCCGTGTTCGGATCAATTTCCTGTCGCTGTGTTAACAGATTGGTGTACTCCGTGTAGTGAACGGCGCCGTTGAACTGTAACGTATTGTCCAGCAGTACGCCGCGGAAACCGACTTCGATAACCTGCGATTCCTGTTCATCGGTGGTTGTCTGCGTGCTAGCCGAGCCCGACAAATAACCGGTAGAACCCGTTACATACAGCATGATTTCATCGTTGAAGTCATACTCGACGCCGGCACGCCAGGTTACATTATCGAATTCGCCGAAACTGCTACTTGCCATCGTTGTCATTGCGCTTGTGACCGCATCCGACGCGCCGCAGTTGATCGAAAATACGTCGATCGCACTGTCAGGCAAAATGAATGGCGAACTTCCTTCAACACCCGGCAAAATGTTCACCACCCGGTCAACAGTGCCGTCCATATTTGTGTCACCGGTGAAGTTTGATCCGCCGCATGACGCCTTTTTCTCTTCGTCGTTATAGCGCAATCCACCAATCAGACGAAGTTGGTCATTCACCGAAAATTCGGCCTGTCCGAATACCCCAAAGTATTCAGTGTCAATTTGGACGGCATTTGCAAAAAAGTTGTTCAGCAACGTCTCGTCCGAAACGATTCCTGTGGCTGTGAGCACGGTGAAATCGGTCGGGACGCCGTTGATATCGACCGTCACAGTCGGACGTATCGTAGCGGTGTCCTCCCGCACGGTCTTGTCATAAATGTAAAAGCTGCTGAAGTCTTCGAGATCCGAGTAATAGAAGCCAGCCGTCCATTGAAAACTACTTTCGTTATTGGAAAGCAGCGCAAACTCCTGCGACCAGCCTTCTGACTCCTCGAGATAGCCACCGTGTTGATTAGGTGTGGGACCGAAATCAAAATCGAAGTTGATGTCATTGGTGAAGTCGTTGACGGACGTGATCGACTTCAACGTGAACGAATCGAAATCATAGATCACCTGGAGGGACACCTCTTCATCCTCCAGGTCGACCGGCCTAATGTAATCCTGGCTAATGGTCCAAGGATTACCGCCGGGGCCATTCGATGCCGTCCCAAGACCGCTGGAGCCACGAACCGGATTGGTGCAATTACGCTCCGATCCGAAAGCATCCGTCAATCCATCGACCGTTTCGAATCGGCAGTTGAATGTATAGCCGAACAAACCTGCCTCATTGCCATCTTCGGCGACCCGAGTGTAGCGCACGATGACGTCCGCGCGGTCCGATGGGTTCCACAGTGCCGATAAGCGAAAACCTTTGTCGTCCTGCGCGCCGACATCCGGACCGGCCACATTGTCGATGTATCCATCGCTCTTGTCGAAGAAACCAGCAGCTCGAACCGCGAAGTTGTCGCTGATTGGCAGGTTGAAATAACCGTCTCCACGTTGTCGGTCAAAAGCTTGATGGCTTATACCTATTTCTCCGCTGAGTTCTTGCGTGTCCGGTATGTGTGTATAGACATTCAGCGCACCGGCAAACGTATTTCGACCATACAGCGTACCTTGAGGCCCGCGGAGGAATTCAATCGCCTTGACATCAAAAAATGCCCGCGTTTGCTGTGACGCACGCGCTTTGTACACACCATCCACAAACGCACCCACAATCGAGCTGTTGTCGCCAAACGTGTTGGTCGAGTTCGCGCCGCGGACGTTGAATTTGGCGTCATTGCCTGCAAATGCATAGTTCAAACCGGGCACGAGTAATTCCAGCCGTGAAACGTCATCAATGCCGCCAAGCTTCAAAAGCTCCTCGTTAAACGCGGTAACGGAAATACTGACGTCCTGCAGACTTTCTTCGCGCTTTTCTGCAGTAACGACAATTTCTTCAATTTGCGCCACTGCGGGAACCGAAATGGCGACGAGCAGCGTAGCGAGCAATACGAAACGTATCGGCCGATTGTTCATAGAATTCCCCCTTGACGATCGATGGCCTGCGCTTGCCGTGGCACTACACCGATCGGGATTGCGGTTTATACGTATTTGAGAGCGCATTTATGCCTGATTTTGACTGCGAATGCAATTCATATGCAATTATTCTCTATCGATGCATCAGCTCATAGACTTTTTCATTTTTTATTAACAACTTAGAGCGTCTTCAGGTTTGCATTCGAAGTGCCCACTTCAACGGATTTGTCGCCGCAGGCGCTCGAACAGGTCGACGCCAAATTGGCGAAACAAGTGAACCATGTCCACAAAAACCCAGTTCTCGATGTACCGATCGTTCTCCAGCTTCCAGAAGTCTATTCCGTTGAAAACAATCGGCTTCATTGTTGCCCGAGCATCGAGGTAGTCGCCCGTATGGGTTGCCTTTACGCCGGCCCAGCCCGGCCCGCCGCAGTAGCTACCTGCTGCAATTAGCGCGTCCAGGTCTTGAACTTGCCGGTCCGGGTACGCGTGCAACCAATGTTTTTGATGTTTGTCTTCAAACTCCTGCAGACTCAAACATGCACCGATGCCGCCCGGACCGTACCAGTGCACCTCGGGATGGAAATATTCGGCTATCCCCATACTGTGGAGCTCGGATTGATCGTAGCTATTCAGCGCATCAAAAATAAAACGGCGGATGTGCTCTAGCGTGTGTGCGGATGCCTGCTCATCCTGTGCCTCGAGCAGTATGCCGTCATTGGCACGCGGCGGCGGATACATGCCGTCGACGCCGCGACTCGTCGGCAATACGTGGAAACCGGCCTGTTGAATCAGATCAATTAGATCCAACAAAAAATAAGTTTCGACAATTTTGCCCTGCTCCATGCGACAGAACTCGGCCCACCGAATATTGACCGCTTTGTTGCTTGCGGGAATGGTCAGATAGTTATTGGCAAACGTGGCATTGAAATATCCCGTGCCACTAACCCACATGTGACCGTCTCGCAATCCATCGATGCGGCCATTCGACTTGCCGCCAATAAAGATGTGAGTTTGACGCGTCAGATCGGGAAACGAATGTAGCAGCGGTAGCCAAAAGTCCGACACGAAAGCATCAATGCCGCGTAAGTGATTTATCGGATCAGGTCCATGCCACGCGCAATCCTGTGACATGTAGTCGCAAACAACTGCGTCTATTTTTTCGCTACCGGCAGCTTCGAGCGATTGCCAGAATTCCCACACGAGTTGTTTGTTTTGCTGATTCTGTTCGTTATTCACAATGTCCGTTTTTCTCAGCGGTTTACAAAAGTACCGTCGTTGGTAATAGACGGCGAGTGACACATACTTTACAATTTTGACTTCGAATGCAAACGAATTGACCTTCCTAGAGCGGGCGGCGCGGTGAAAAATCAAGAACTCTGGGCGACAGCCGGAAAGGACATATTCTGGTATCAGTTGCCAACAACAATACTGGACGATAGCAACCCGCCGTTTATGCGTTGGTATGCCGATGGCGTAACCAACGCTTGTTACAACGCTCTCGATATTCATGTCCGTGACGGTCGCGCCGAGCAGTTGGCGGTTATCTACGACAGCCCGATCACTGGCTCAAAAAGCACCCTCACCTATGCCGAGTTGCTGGATCGTGTTTGTCGGTTTGCCGGCGTGCTGGCGGCAGAAGGGGTCCAGAAAGGTGATCGTGTTCTGATTTATATGCCGATGGTTCCGGAAGCGCTGATCGCGATGCTGGCTTGCGCCCGTCTGGGCGCTGTTCACTCGGTGGTCTTTGGCGGCTTCGCCAGCAATGAGCTGGCCGTACGTATTGATGACGCAACGCCAAAAATAGTCGTTTCTGCATCGTGTGGCGTGGAGCCGACGCGAATCGTGCCGTACAAGCCGCTGCTCGATCACGCCATCGAGATCGCCACGCACAAACCAGAGCGTTGCATCATTCTGCAACGCAGTCAAAAAGTCGCGGACCTGCTTCCCGGGCGCGATCTGGATTGGGCGCAAGCAATTCAAAACGCCGACGCCGCCGATTGCGTGCCAGTAGCAGCAAACGATCCTTTGTACATCCTGTATACGTCCGGCACGACCGGTCAACCGAAAGGCGTCGTCCGGGATACCGGCGGCAGTATTGTTGCTTTGAAGTGGAGCATGTCCCGGATATACGACGTTCAACCGGGCGATGTGTATTGGGCCGCCTCCGATGTCGGCTGGGTTGTCGGCCATTCCTATATCGTTTACGGCCCCTTATTCAACGGCTGCACCACCGTAATTTACGAGGGCAAACCGGTTGGCACACCCGACCCCGGTGCATTCTGGCGGGTCATCTCTGAATACGATGTCAAAGTGCTGTTTACCGCACCTACCGCGTTTCGCGCGATCAAAAAGGAAGACCCTCATGGCAAGTACATCGAAAACTACGACCTTAGCGGCCTAAAATCCTTGTTCCTGGCCGGCGAGCGCTGCGACCCCGATACCCTAAATTGGGCGAGCAACAAGCTCGGGGTTCCGGTGATCGACCACTGGTGGCAGACGGAAACGGGTTGGCCGATCTGTTCAAATTGCCTCGGCATCGAATTGTTGCCGATCGTGCCCGGCTCGCCCGCCCGGCCCGTGCCGGGTTACAAAGTCGATGTACTCGACACGGCGGGTAAACCGGTCGCCACCGGAGAAATTGGTGCACTCGTTCTGAAGTCACCGCTGCCGCCCGGAACTTTCACGACTTTGTGGAATGCCGACGATCGTTTTGTGAGCGCGTATTTCAGTAACTATCCTGGCTACTACGAAACAGGCGACGCCGGTTACATCGACGAAAACGGTTACGTGTTCGTTATGGCTCGCACAGACGATGTCATTAATGTCGCCGGTCATCGCCTTTCGACGGGTGCAATTGAGGAAGTGCTGGCCGCCCACGCAGACGTTGCCGAGTGCGCGGTCATCGGCGTGGCAGACGAGATGAAGGGTCAGTTGCCGCTTGGCCTGCTGGTCCTCAACGCTGGTGTGGATCGAGCCTCACAAACCATCGAAGAAGAAGTCATCCAAAAAGTGCGCAATGAAATTGGCCCGGTTGCCGCTTTTCGCAAGTGCATTGTCGTCGACCGACTCCCCAAAACCCGCTCTGGCAAGATCCTGCGGGGCACGATGCGTTGTATAGCCGACGGCGAATCCTGGCAAATGCCGGCGACCATCGACGAGCCCGCCATTCTCGATGAAATATCGCAAGCTCTGGCCAAGCTTCACGATTCCGCCTAAGACACGTCGTTCGCTCGTTACTCCCCGTTCTGAACGGGCATGCGTCCAGAATCGAATTTTTCCCAGCCCTGCCCATTGAAGGGATCAACGCCTAACTGTTGCATGACATGCGGGAAGTCGACCATGACCCAATTATCGACGATCTTGCCATCGACAACTTTCCAAAAGTCCATGTAGCGAATCTCGACGCGCTTGCCGGTCGGCTCTATGCCCATAAACGGACCGCTGTGCACGGCTTCCTGCCGCCCAAATGCTGCGCACCACTCGCCCTGTGTCACGCGCGCCTCGTCAATGCAAACCTTGTCCGAGAACGCCGCTTGAAACGGTCGCTGCCAGTGATCCTGGAATTCCTTTAGTCCCTGTTTGAACCCGCAACCAGCGTTGCCCATCCAACGAAACGTCTCGCTGAAAAACCGACCGATATTGTCGATGTCATGATCGTTCATGCCGTCGGCCATCGCATCAATCGTCGCCAGCGTTGCGTCGGTTTTATCCAACTTATTATTTTTGGTGAGTGGTGCTTGCTCCGGACGGGAACCCTTCATAATGCTAGTCTCAATGGAAATGTATTTATTTTAGGCAGCCACACGCAATAGCGAAAGATCGATCACCGCTATCACGCCCGCGGACGACGCGATCACTACAGTGCCATGCGTGGAAACCCGTTTCGGTGTTTGACGCGTTCGAGCACGTCGACGCCAAGCTGCCTGAAAACGTCAAGAATATCGATGGGCACCCAGTTTTCGGCAATCAGGCCGTTCTCGGTTCGGTAGAAGTCCATGACGCGCATCCCGATGCGTTTCCCTGTTGCTGCCAAACCGAGCCAACCACCGCCCGTGTGAGTCGCTTGCAGGCTCGGCCAACCTCCCGTCACGACAAAGCTTCCATCGCCTATGCTGACAATATGTTCGACGAGTCCACGATCCGGAAAAGCGCGAAGAAATGGGAATTGATGATGAGCCCGAAATCCGTCCAGCCCGCGCGTCGTTCCGATGCCCGATGGCCCATACCACATGAAGTCATTCGTCCAATAAGTCTCGTGATTCATACTCTCAATATGCTTGCCGTCAAAACTAAGCAGACCGGCATGCATCTGTTTGACGATTTCATGTGCCACCGCGCCGGCGTCCGAATCCACTATGTCGGGACGCACACCATTTGACGTCGCCGGATCCGGCCATTTGCCTTCCGCACCAAGCGACGGTGCGATAGGCCAACAACCCGCCTGACGCATGAGGTCCAACAAATCGACCAATACATATGACTGTGAGATTCGACCGTCAACGATTTCGTGCACTTCACAATAGCGAAGTTGTACGTTTTCGTGTGTTGCTGGAATATCAAATAATGCGTTGGAGAACGTGCCCTGATAGTGTCCCATCATCGACACAATATCGTTGCCTTTGTACTCGCCAGCGATAAGAATTGAATCGTGGCGCTCAACGTCCGGCAGAGCATCGCGGACGGGCCGCCATAAGTTTTCGACAATCGAATCTCGGCCGGACAATCCGTTGACTGGATGAAACGCATTGCAGATCGCATCGTCCGCATAAATCGACGCCGCAGCCGAGTCGAGATCGGTTGCGGCGCACAGTTCCATCAGTTTGTAGTGAACGTCCTTCTTATTCTCTACGTGCTGGTTACTCACAACTTTTTTCCTAATCGTCCGTGATCAAATAATTATGCCGCTTTCGATTTGTATCGGGCGACACGGAGATCCGCTTGTGCCTGATGGCCGGCAAATCCCTCAAGCGCGCACAATCGTGAGCAATACTCCCCAATGGTCGCGGTCGCCTCCGGTGATACGCGCTGATACGTACAGGTCTTGATGAATTTGCCCACCCAAAGACCACCAGTGTATCGAGCCGCGAGCTTGGTCGGCAGCGTGTGATTGGTGCCGATTACTTTATCGCCGTAAGCGACATTGGTTTCCGGACCCAGAAACAATGCTCCGTAGTTGGTCATATTCTTCAGAAAATAATCAGGGTCGCGCGTCATGACTTGAACATGTTCGCTCGCGATTCTCTCTGCTTCAGCGAGCATTTCTTCGTCCGTATCGCAGAGAATGATCTGACCGTAGTCGCGCCACGCCTGGCCGGCGACATCCGCGGTCTCCAGCGTTTTTAATTGACGTTCAATTTCCCGCTCAGTGTCGGCGACCAGTTTTTCAGACGTGGTCAACAGAATCGCTGGCGAGTTCGGGCCGTGTTCGGCTTGGCCGAGCAGATCGGTTGCCGCCATTTCACCGTCACAGCAATCGTCCGCGATTACCAGCGTCTCTGTCGGGCCGGCAAACAGGTCAATACCGACACGCCCATACAGCTGTCGTTTCGCTTCCGCCACAAACGCATTACCGGGGCCGACCAACATGTCGACCGGCGAAATCGTTTCAGTGCCGAGCGCCATTGCACCGATGGCCTGGACGCCGCCGAGGCAATAGATCTCATCGGCCCCCGCCAGATGCATCGCTGCAACGATCGCGTCATGCGGCGCACCGTTATGCGGTGGCGCGCAAGCGATTACTCGTTCGACCCCGGCAACTTTTGCCGTTAGCACGCTCATGTGGGCGCTCGCCACCATTGGGTATTTTCCGCCCGGCACATAACAGCCAACGCTGTTAACCGGAATATTCTTATGCCCGAGCGTTACGCCAGGTAAGGTTTCTTCTTCGACATCCTGAAGTGCCGCTTTTTGAATCTCGGCAAACTTGCGGATATTAGCCTGAGCAAATTTGATGTCGTCAATCGTTTGCTCTGGCAGACGCGCGACGCAAGCCTTGATTTCGTCGTCGCTCAGCCGGAAACGCGCTGGCGACCATTTATCGAATTTTTCCGACAGCTCACGAACGGCATCATCACCTCTCGATCCAATGTCGCCCAAAATGTCTTCGACGGTCGCCCGTACTTTCGCATCGAATTCGGCAGCAGCTTCGTCGCTAATACCGGCCTTGATAAGCTTAATCACTGTATGGTCCTCAAAAAATCATCTACTTTCGTGTATGGCGAGCTTCAATCGACAATCTTCATTCGACGACAGTCGCGGCCGTGGGATGATCGCCGCCGCGGACGACATAGGCCTCAACAAGCTCGTCGCCACGATTTGCAAATCGGTGTGGCGCGCCGATTGGAACCGTAAAAATATCACCGGGTCCAAGGTCGACGCTGCCGCCAGCAATATCAATGCTCAGTTGGCCCTTGTACATCAGGATGACCTCTTCTTCTGCTCGCGTGTGCGGCTTGGTGACGACATCAGGGACGATCGCAAGGTGGCGGAGATGAAAGCCATGCGACCAGGTCATTTGTCCGGCATCCAGTCCTTCGTCAGGACTTGCGCCACCGATGATCGGAGACTCATTAATTTCCGGCAAGCCCGAAGCTCGCGTAGGCTTCAACTTGTCGTGCGGCAGAATGCAGTCGGCCAGATCTTCGGCCGTCAGTCGCTTGAGGCGCGCAACGTCTGCTTCGGTCGTCGGCGGCATCGCCCGCTTTCCCTCGGGTATCTGCTCGCCTTTCGCCGTGTCGACGAGGCTGCCATCTTCGAGCAGAATCAGGCCGTATTCTTTTGCATTGTCAAACACATAGGGTGCCCAGGTGACGTGACCCGGATCATCGCCACCGAGTACCCCGAACAAGAAGCCGAAGTCATTGCCGATATTCTTGAAACCGCGGAACATATGGATTGGAATGGAAATCGTGTCGCCGGGTTCGAGTACGACCTCGCCATCCTCTTTGTTTGGCCCGAGACAGAAGGCCCAGCGGCCAGAATAAACAACGAAGACCTCTGCTGTCTCATGGCTGTGTTGCGAGTTGACGCAACCCGGCGGCTGACGCGCACCACCGATGTTAAAGCCGTGCGGAGTCTCGATGTGCACATGCTGATCCTGGCTTTCCGAGACCCCCGGGCCAATGATCGTAAAATTCTCTTTTTCCGCACTTCCGGGCGTACGCGTATCAATAAACGCTGTTGTGCACGGGCGAAGCTCGGCGTAGCGCACCAGGCGCTCGGCGAGCAAATCCTCGAACCGAGCGGATTCAGTGTCTGGATGTGGCATAAATCGTTAGTTTCCGTGATTGCCGTGGACGGCAGCATGTCCGAAGAAAATGTACTTCGAATGCAAGTTGAATACAACTGGTAATTGGATACCTACAAAATTATCCGCTGAACGCTATGAATATTATGTATTTTCTACCTGCATTCGGAGTACAATCCGCGCCGGCTCGCCGCCATAAGAGACATCGAAAATGGGCTTTGCAATGAATGACATACGGAAAGGCGCCTATAGCGCCGACGACGACATCGTCGATTTCATCCTCGGCATTACCTTCGAGATCTGGGAGGAAGGCGGCGTTGACTTGATTCATCAGTATTACGCCGCGGATTCCATCGTCTGGGGACTGGACGGCGTCACACATGGCGCCGCCGCAGTTGTCGATGACACGCGCACCACATTGCGAGGTTTTCCGGACCGGCTGCTGTTGGCCGAAAACGTCATTTGGTCCGGTAGTCGAGCGGACGGTTACTACTCATCGCACCGGCTGTTAAGCCTCGCGACGAACAAGGGACCGACCATCTACGGGCCGGCGACGGGCTTACGCATACGCATGACCAACATCGCCGATTGCGTCATTGAAGACGGCATGGTCGTCAAAGAATGGCTGGTGCGCGACAACATGACATTAGCGACGCAACTTGGCGCAGAACCGGTTGCCGCGGCGCGTGATATGGCCGAGCGGCGCAGTCCGGAGCTCGACGAATGGCTCGCAGCTGAGACCACGCGAGTTCGCGCCGTGCAGGCACCGGAATCGGTGAACCAGTCCGTCACACCGCGCGAAGATCCGACGGCATTTGCCTGGCGGGTCCTAAACAGTTGCTGGCGCGGCGACCGGACCATCTTCGACACGACTCATGCACCGTACAGCGTGCTGCATCGCTCGCCATTGCGGCACTATTCGGGGCGCGGCGATATCTATGGCTACTACCAGAACCTCCGGAAAATTATCGGCGACGTACATTTCAGCGTTGATCATATTGCGAGCCAGCCGTTCGCCGAGAATGGCGTAGACATCGCCGTGCGTTGGACGGCTGCCGG
This sequence comes from Gammaproteobacteria bacterium, assembly GCA_029861535.1. Classification (GTDB taxonomy): domain Bacteria; phylum Pseudomonadota; class Gammaproteobacteria; order Steroidobacterales; family Woeseiaceae; genus UBA1847. The sequence continues at coordinate 52,645 of JAOTZC010000009.1, read as the reverse complement.
TATTCACAAGGGCGAGGTATTAGGCGTGGCGCCGACCGGCAAACCAATGTTCATCATGGCTGTCACACACTGGCGCTGCATCAACGATCGCATCGCGTTCGAAATGACGATCTTTGATGATCTCGCCGTGCTGAGTCAGACGTTGGTCGAATAATGCGACGAATTGTCGATGCGCATCACCATCTCTGGGATCTGAACGCTTGCCACTATCCGTGGCTGATGGCGCGTGGCGTTACGCGCTTTTTTGGCGACCCGACGCCCATCCAGAAGAATTACCTCGTCGCCGATTTTCGCCAGGATGCCGTCGACTATGACTTAGTGGCATCGGTTCACGTTCAGGTCGGCGCCGCGCCAGGTGATGAGCTGAAAGAGACAGCTTGGCTGCAAGAAACGGGCGACGACACCGGCTTGCCCACGGCAATCATTGCTTTCTGCGAACTCGATAGTCCGGAGGCACCCAGTTTTCTCGATGCGCAGCTCACACACTCGCGTCTTCGAGGCGCGCGCCAGATCGTCGGTCGTTCGGACGAAGAAGACGCGATCACCGGCAGCGGCGGGCTGGTCGACCAGCCGGTTTGGCGTGAGAATCTCGGCCTGCTCGGTGAACTCGGGCTTTCCTTTGACTTGCAGCTAACACCGGCGCAAGTTCCCCGCATCGCCGAGGTGCTGGCGAAAACGCCCGACACAAAGGTCGCATTGTGTCATTGCGGCTCGCCGTGGGATCAGTCCAAGGCCGGGATCGAGGCATGGCGTAAAGGACTTCGTCTGCTGGCATCGCTACCGAACGTGTATTGCAAGATCTCCGGCCTCGGCATGTTCGATCATAACTGGACGGTCGATTCGATTCGTCCGATCGTCGAGTCCTGCATAGAGATCTTCGGCGTCGATCGCTGTATGTTTGGGTCGAACTTTCCAGTCGACAAGCTGCACGCGAGTTACAGCCAGGTATGGCGTGCGTACGAGGAAATTACGCCAGGTTTAAGCGAAAACGAGCAAGCGCGGCTGTTCCGCGACACGGCGCGCGACTTTTACCGCATGTAATGGGGACATTCTGCTTTTCCTTAAAAAGCAGAATGTCCCCAATCTTATCGGATCGATTGAGCCAGCGCGTTCGCCCCCGCCAGCAGCATTGACTGATCGGAATTCAGCAAGAACAGGTTGGCACCGGCTGCCCGCCAGTCGGGGATCTCATCGAGATCTGCCGTGAACATGCCGACCGCAGTGCCAGCACTTTGCCCGGCCGCACAAATATCTCGAACGGTCGCAATAACTTCGGTGTCCGACGGACTTTTCTGCATCGCAACGGCAAGATCGAAGCGGCCGACAAACAACGCGTCTACGCCCTCGACGGCGGCAATCTGCGCAACGTGATTTAGAGCGGCAATATCTTCAATCTGCACGACGACCACGGTCTGTTCACGACTATCAGCGATATGATCGGCCATGGACTTGGTTGTGTATTCCGCGGCGCGAGATGATCCGGCGTAGCCGCGGCCCTCGTTACCGAAGTGAGCGGCTTTAACGATCGCCGCTGCTTGCTTGGCACTCGTGACATGCGGGACGAGAATGCCGGTGGCGCCGCTGTCTAGCGCATTGCGAATTTCTGTCGACGAATCGTTTGCGGTGCGCACGAGACTCGGCCGATCCGCTGCGCGAAATGCGCTGACGCAGAGATCAAGTTCGAGTCTTCCAAACGGTGCGTGCTCTGTATCGATACAAAACGCGTCGAGTTCAGAGAGGCTCAATACCTCGGCGACAATTGGAGACGGCGTCTTGACGAAGGTGCCGATCAGCAGGTCGCCGTCGGTGAGTCGCTTGCGAAAAGTGTTAGTGCTGTTTCCCATCATCTTATCCCCAGAGCTTGTCGCTCGCGATGGCAGCGCCATCGGCGAGACTCTTTAGTTTCGCATAGACGATATCGGGATCGACAACACCGAAGCCGGCGAATGTCGAGAAGCCGCAATCGGTGCCGGCAATGACCCGCTCGCGCCCAACGATATCGGCAAAGCGAGTGATTCGTTCTGCAACAAGTTTCGGGTGCTCGATGAAATTCGTCGTTGAATCGATAACCCCGGGAATCAACACCAGATCTTCGGGAAGGTCCGCGTCCGCGAACACGGTCCATTCATGCGCATGTCGAGGATTGGCCGATTCAAAAAGCAGTCCACTGACGTTCGCTTTCGATGCGATTGGCAAGACGACCTCCATTGGCGCATCGTGATGATGCGGACCTTCGTAATTTCCCCAGCAGACGTGTAAACGCAGCCGGTCCTTGGGTAATCCGTCCAGTGCATGATTGAGCGCATCGACATGCAGGCTGGCCAACTTGCGATACTCTTCATCGGGCTTGTTCTTGAACATCATGTGGCGACCGAGGCCCAGATCGGGGGAGTCGATCTGCAGAATGAGGCCGCTGTCCACGATTGCCTTGTATTCATGTGACATCGCATCCGCCAGCGCCTCGAGATAGGCCTCGTGAGACGAGTAATGTCGATTAGGCTGGAACAACGCAATCACTCCGGGTGACGCTGCGTTCATGAACGCGCCGGTCGGATGATGGGCTTCAATTGCGGCCTGCAAATTGGCGATGTCGGTTTCAACCGGGCCCATGTCTTTGACGTTGATTTCGCCGACGCAGCATGGCCGGCTATGCGTTGGTGTTCCGCCCGTTCTTGCCTGGCGTTCCAAAAAGCTCGGGAACGCTTCAAGGTCACTCGGCGGATCGCGCTCGCTGTCGCCATCGAAACCGGAAACCCGATCTTTGATATACGTCGCATAGCTAATCTTGCTCATTTCGCCGTCGCTAACGAGATCGACACCGGATTGCACCTGATGTCGGACAACATCATTAACGGCATCGCGAATAATCGTGCTGGCGTCGGCAACTTCGTCGCCTTTTTCATGCGAAAACACCACGTCTGTTACGGCCTCGGAGCGCGGCAGGCTGCCGACATGAGAGGTAAGGATTCTGTCTGTACTTAATTGCATGCGAATACCTTTATTATTATTGCGCAAAGAGGCGCAACAATTCTTCTGTGACCACTTCGGGTTGTTCCATCGTCGAAAGGTGACCACAGTCATCAATCACGACAAGATTTGCGCCAGAAATCTCACGCGCCATGAATTCGTGATAGCGCACCGGGCATATCGCATCCTCGCGACCGCATATAACGCTGGTTGGACAGGAAATGTTTGCGAGCGTTGCTGCGCTATCCGGACGATTCAGTAAGGCCAGTGACTGTCGCTCAAAGACCTCGGGGCCGAGCTTAAGTGCCATAGCGAGGATTGTCGCCAAAATCGCTTCGTCACCGCGATTTTTTTCAGCAAGATACAATGGCTTTAATGATTCGACAGCGAGCTTGTGAAGATTGCCAGACGCTGCCTCCTCAATCTGCTCGTAGCGCATGGATTTTCTGCTTGGAGCATCCGGATGTGGATTTGTGTCAAGTAACGCAAGATGCGTCACACGCTCGGATGCCTGCCGCCAGATTTCGAAGGCGAGAATGCCGCCCATCGACAGGCCCGCCATCGCAAATTCCGGTGGTGCTGCGGCAAGCGCCTGCGCCGCCATGTCTGCAAAATTATCTGACCTGCTCGTATCAGCGACGTGAATTGGCACGTCGATTGCCGCGATTTGATGCAACCAAAGTCGTTCATCGCACATCATGCCCGGCAGCAGCAAGATATTCTCCGCCGGCATGCGCGCCTCGTACTACGCGTCTTCGGAATGAAGACGCGCCGAGCTGCCGCGAATCAGCCTGCCGGAGAAAGCGCGCTTCTCGGGTGAAAGTTCCGGGTTTTCGATGCGTTCAATCAGCATCGACGCGGCGGATTGCGTCATGCGCAGCACAGGCTGACGAACCGTCGTAACATCATAAGCGGCATAGCGCGCTGGACCCACACCGTCGAAGCCGACGATCGATATGTCGTCCGGAACCTTGAGCCCGTAATTTTCGCGAGCCGCATCAATGCAACCAATCGCCATTACATCGTTGCCGGCAATAATGGCATCGGGCGGGCTGCCACGCTTTTGCACCAGTTGCGCGAAGCACTCGCGGCCAGTTTCGTACCCGTAGTCACCACTTACGGTCGTGATATCGGTGACACCCATCTCGGCCAGTGCATTGAGTGCGCCCATCTCTCGCGCGATGCCGACCGCGGAGTCAGGCGGCCCTGCAACAATGCCGAATGTCTTGTGCCCGGCGTTGACCAGCTCATCGACGAGCCAGCGCTCGCCTTCCTCTTGGTCACAGCGAACTGAGCTGACCAGCTGGTCTCTCGGCGTGCGGTTGTAGAACACGAGCGGAATCCGGGCATTGTTGATCGTCTTGATTTGCTCCGGCGTGAACATCGCCGCAGTCACAATCCCGTCGACACGGTACTGCAGCATCTGCTCGATTACCGTACCAGTATCGCCCTCATGTTCGAGCGCGAATAGCAGTACTCGCACGTCATGCTCGGAAAAACGCTGCGTCAATTGCACGAGAACCTCTGGGTAGTAGAGATTCGTTAGCTTGGAAATGACGACCGCAACCATGTTCGATCGTTGCGTGATCAGTCCGCGCGCGATCGCATTCGGCCGGTACCCTAGCGTGTCGGCGGCGGTCATGACCCGATTGCGCATAGCCTGCGACGCGCTGGCGCCATCTTGAAAAACGCGCGATACGGCCGATTGGGACACACCGGCAAGCTCGGCGACGTCGTACGAAGTTGCGCGCTTGCGCCCTTTCGGGTCTTTATTATTGTCTGTTTTCGCGGCTTTGCTCATGCGGCGTTTTTGGCACCTGGCTTCCAATCGGGGTAGATGCTAGGCAGTATTGCATTCGGATGCAAACCGAGGAGCCCAATGTTGGCGGTGCTTGACGGACAAGTCGCCCTCGTAACAGGCGCGGGACGCGGCATTGGGCGAGCTTGTGCCGAGGGCCTGGCTGCTGCCGGTGCACAGGTAATCGCCGTGGCGCGTTCGAAAGAAGATCTTGCAAATCTCCGCGCGCACGCGTCAGCCCGCATTGAAACCTGGGCGGCCGACGTTACCGACGACGACATCACCGGGCGCATCGAGGCAATCGAGGGGCTGAGCATTCTCGTCAATAACGCGGGCGGCAACAAACCACAAGCATTTGTCGACGTCGACACCGAATCGCTCGATTTCGTCATCAACTTAAATGTGCGTGCAGCCTTTCGTGTCGCGCAAGCGGCGGCCAAAGCTATGCTCACGCAGAACATCGTGGGATCGATCGTCAACATGTCGTCACAAATGGGCCACGTCGGATCGCCGAAACGGACCGTCTACTGCATGACCAAACATGCAATCGAAGGCCTGACCAAGGCAATGGCGGTTGAACTCGCGCCGCACGGCATTCGGGTAAACACGGTTGCGCCGACGTTCGTGGAAACGCCATTGACCAAACCAATGCTCGACGACCCAGAGTTCAAGGCATTCGTCTTCGGCATGATCCCGCTCAAGAAACTCGCAACCTATGAAGACGTCGTCGCTGCCGTTTTGTACCTGGTATCACCCGGTGCGGGGATGGTGACCGGTCATAGTCTCAAAGTCGACGGCGGCTGGACGGCGCATTAAGAATAATCGGGGGACGTATGTCGAATTTTGGAACACTCAACTGGTCGATCTTGATTGCCTATATTTTGTTGAACCTGCTCCTCGGCTGGGTTCTAAGCAAGAGGGTCAGCACCGCGGAGGACTTTTACCTCGGACGCAGAACAACGCCATGGTGGGCTATCGGCATTTCCGTGATCGCGACTTATGTCAGCGCCCTGTCATTCCTCGGTGGCCCGGCCTGGTCGTATTCGGAAAGCCTTGCGGTCATTGCAATCCACCTGAACTACCCAATCGTCGTGTTAGTCGTGATCACGTTATTCCTGCCGTTCTTCTTCAACAGCGGCGTGGCGTCTATTTACGATTACATGGAACGGCGCTTCGGGCCGACCTCGCGAGTCGTAATTTCAAGCGTATTCCTGATTTCGCAGGCGCTGACCTCGGCAGCGATACTCTATGCGACGTCGCTCGTCATCGAATTCATTACCGGTATCGACGTCAAAACGGCGATTGTCATTGTTACTGTTGTTGCGTTGATCTACACAATGATGGGCGGCATCACAGCCGTCATCTGGACAGACGTAATTCAAGCTGGTGTACTGTTTGTCGGCGCATTCATCATTTTGTTCGCCTTGTTCGACAGTATGCCGATGCCGCTTGCCGAGGTACTCGCCGATCTGAAAGCGCAAGGAAAAACGAACCCTCTAAATTTTTCGTTTGACCTGAGCGTTGAGGCAACCGTCTGGTCCGGTGTCATCGCGATGTCGATTTTCCATATCACTGTCTACGGTGCGAATCAGATGATGGTGCAGCGAACGCTTGCTGCGAAGAACATTGGTGATGCGAAAAAGTCGTTTCTGCTGATGGGTTTCGTCGCGTTCTTTATTTATTTCCTGTTTTTCTTCCTCGGCATTCTGTTTTACGGCTATTACGGTGGGCAGGAGTTCGCGAACGGCAACACAATTATTCTGGACTTTGCGGCCAACTACGGTTTGCCCGGACTGATGGGCATCATTGCTGCGGCGATTGTTGCGGCTTCGATGTCGTCGCTCGATTCTTCGTTCAACTCGCTGGCGACAATATCAACGGTCGATTTTTACGAAAAGTACTTCAAGAAAAACGAGTCACCGGAGCACTACCTCGCGGTATCGCGCTGGTTTACGGTGTTCTGGGCGATCGTCATTATCGTGCCGGCGATTGTCTACTCAGCGTTCGAAGGTTCTGTGCTGCAGACGCTAAGCAAAATTGGGTCCTATTTTGTCGGGGCAAAGCTCAGCATGTACGGCCTCGGCTTCTTCTCGAAACAGACGACGGAGAAGGGTCTCTTGGTCGGTGTCGCCGTCGGATTCGTCATGATCTGGTACTTGGCAACGCAGACCGACATTGCCTGGCCATGGTATTGCCTGTTCGGCGGCGGCGTGAACATCATTGTTGCATTGATTGCGAGCCGCCTGATCGACGGTACTCAGACCGAGTGGTCCGAGTACTCAATTAAGGGGCAGCAAAAGAAATTCAAAGAACAAGGGCTCCCCGAAAAGGAAAACGGCTGGTACCTAGTGCCTGGCAAGATCGACAAAGTGAGCTATCTGCTGCTGGTTTTCTTTGCCCTAACGATCATTTTCCTGTTTACGTTCGAAAAACTGATCTAAACACGATGAACGGTATGCTCAACAAATCGTGCTCTCTCATCGCGATCATTGTGTTTTGTGCGCTGGCAGGAACTGCGTGCGGCAAACCGGCACCGAAATCGATCGACGCGCTGCGCGGTATGACAACAAATGTATCGCTCGACTTCGTTCGCAATCTCAACGATGGTCCAAATTTCAGCGCCTATCTCGTTTCGTACAAGTCGGCCGGCCTAAAAGTGTATGCGATGGTTGCCGTGCCGAGATCCGAAAAACCGCTTCATGGCTATCCGGTTGTCGTCGCCAATCATGGTCACCATCCCGATCCACCCAAGTACGGAATAACTGCCGACGGTACGGATTCGCGACCGGGCGATTACTATCGCGCAATCCCTGCCCTGTTTGCTGCTCAGGGTTTTCTTGTCGTGATGCCTGACTACCGCGGTCACAGCGACTCAGAAGGCTTCGAGTTTACCGAAGGCATGCTCGAGTCAAGCTACTACACGGAAGATGTGGCCACGTTGCTGGCGGGTCTGTCAGATATCGAAGACGCCGATCTAGACAACGTCTTCATGTGGGGCCACTCGATGGGTGGTGAGGTTACATTACGAACGCTGCTGGTGACCGAGCGCGTCCGCGGCGCAACGATCTGGTCAACGGTCGGCGGTGAAATTTGGGACCAGTCTTACTATTATTCTCGTTACGAGAATGACCTGGAGCCGGACGGTAGCGACGTACCCAAATCGGTGATTGACGACCTACGACGGGATATTGCAAAACTTGACGGAGAGTTCGACCCAGCTGACGTCGAGCCGCTTTTTAATCTCCAATATTTGCACACTCCGGTCATTATTCATCACTCGGTGGGCGATCGTAGTGCCCCATACAAATCTTCGGAACGCCTCGCGAGGGAACTTTACCTGCGAGCACTGCCCTACGAGTTTTATTCGTACCCGGGTTCGGATCACTTATTTGATGACGAAACGATGCGGGCGGCGGCTGCGCGCGACGTCGCCTTCTTCCAGTCATTGTTGACAAATAGGCAGCCCTAGAGCAGATCCCGGCGAGCATTGGCCTTACTGATGGGGTCTTTCGAATGACCGTACTATTGGGTTGTATCGCTGACGACTTCACCGGCGCAACGGATCTTGCCAATACCTTGGTGAAGCAAGGCATGCGTACGGTGCTGACCATCGGAGTGCCGACCGCAGCTAGCGATCTCGGCGATGCCGACGCCCTTGTCGTTGCGCTAAAGTCGAGAACGTCGCCGGTCGCGGATGCAGTCAACGCGTCGGTTGCTGCTTTGGAGTGGCTGCGCGGCCTCGGCGCGCAACAGTTTTTCTTCAAGTACTGCTCAACATTCGACTCTACTCCGAACGGCAACATCGGTCCCGTCGCCGACGCGTTGCTGGATGCCCTCGGTGCTGATTTTGCGCTCGTGTGTCCAGCGTTTCCCGCCAACGCCCGCACAGTACGTCAGGGTCACCTGTATGTTGGCGAGCAACTGCTGTCCGATTCATCGATGAAAGATCATCCGCTCACACCGATGCGCGACTCGGATCTGGTCAAACTCATGGGTGCCCAATGCCAACGCCGCGTGGGTCTCGTACCGCATACGACGGTTACCGGCGGAACCGAAGCGACCGCAGCGGCTTTCGAATCGCTGCGTGCGGCGGAAGTGTCCTACGGAGTGGTAGACGCGCTGACAAATCACCATCTCGAGACTATCGGCGCGGCGGCATCCGAGCACCGATTGGTCACCGGCGCTTCGGGCGTTGCCCTCGGATTGCCGGAAAATTTTCGCCGCCGGCGCATGCTCGGGCCGCCGGCAGCATCTGAGGTACCGGCAATCAAAGGCCGGGCAGCGGTGCTTGCGGGAAGCTGTTCCGAAGCCACCCACAGACAGATCGACTTTGCCAAACGAATGTGGCCACATCAAAAACTGGACGCGCATCGCATCGCGGCCCAAGCCCCGGTCGTTGATCAGGTGCTGTCATGGGCGCAAGAACACGCAAATGACAAACCGGTGCTCATTTATTCATCCACCGAACCTGATGAAGTCGCAGCAATACAGGACCAATACGGGCGCCAGCAAGCAAGCGAGATGATCGAGAATGCATTTGCCCGCATTGCGGCAGGATTGGTCGCAAATGGTGTGCGTCGAATAGTCGTCGCCGGCGGGGAGACCTCCGGTGCCGTGGTGTCGGCACTGAACGTACAATGCTTGAGAATCGGTGCCGAGATCGATCCCGGCGTACCATGGACAGAGACCCTCGATGAACCGCGAATTGCACTTGCACTCAAGTCGGGAAATTTCGGTAGCGACGATTTTTTTGACAAAGCAATCAGCATGCTGCCATGAATAAGACAAGATTCCGCGACCGTATCGTGGCGCCGGCAGCATCTCTTTATTCACGTGGACTGACTTTCGGGTCAACCGGCAACATCAGCGTGCGCATCGATGTCGGCTGGCTAATGACGCCGACCGATACCTCGATGGGGGAAATTGACCCAGAAAAGATTGCCAGGTTAAATAAATACGGTGATAAGGATTTACATCAGAAGAGTACTGCCTGCGGTCGGCAGTAAAATCCTGATGACCACCCCGCTCGAAGTTCGGTCAACGTGTGTTAATGATCGTTATCAAAGAAAAATCGTCATTGATGCCATCTCGCCGCCATCGTTGACGGTGAACGTTGACGTTGCGTAATAATCAAGTCGATCTTGCCCAAGTTCCTATTCCAATGCTAACGCTCAGCCAGGTGATAGCAGCAAGTTTGGCCCGACTCGCCGGAAGCCTTTCTGATCGACAAGCATGTCAAGAGCGAGTGTTGCAAGATCGTCGGCAATGCTTTCCATGTGATTGTCCTTGTCGAGGTAAAGGATTTTCCGGTATGTCTTGCACTCGTCGCAGCACTCCGCCTTAACGGCGTCATTGCTGCCCTCGATAAATAGGTAAGATATGTTCTTCGTCGACGCGCAGGAGGTGCACTTGACGCGCACGACATGCCACTCGCTCGCGCACAGCGAGCACACTAGATAGCGTAATCCCTGTTCCGCACCGCCGCTCCGTACCACGCTAACGACCGGCGGCGAACCGCAAACGGGGCACAGACCGAAATCGACGCCCGCGCTCCTGCCACGCTCGCCTAGCCGCAGCGCCATTTTGACCCAGTGAACCTGCAACGCTGCGCCGATAAAAGGTGCGCGTCCGGAGTCGATTTCCGCATAAGCGCCAGCGAACATGTGTTCTTGGTCCCGTTCCAGCGCAGTGTTGTCCTCATCACGCAACTCGTTAGCGATGCGCACTGCCTCCGGCGGCAATGCGTCCTGATTCAATGCGTCCAGCAAGCGCAGCAATCCTTGTTGCCACCCGGCGGGTTGCGCACTATCAATCGACAGCGGCGGTAGTCCATGTTGCTGGCAATGTTCGAGTTGCGCGGGATCCGGAACCGGAGTGTCAGGATATACCTCAAGCTCGGCGGCTTGTGCCCGAGCAAGGGCAGACGCAAACAAGAGATACTCTTGCATTGCATGCCCATCGGCGAGGTCACGCAGCCGTTGGGCACGATCGGTGAAGACCGATTTTCGGGTCGGTCGAAACTCCGGGATGGAGGGGACGCCGCCGGCCAGCACTGAGTCAGGCATTTGTCAATCAAGAACCACTGACATCACGATACCACGCGGCGTGATGCTTCTTGGCCCATGCGGAAGGGACATAGCCGCGCGTCATCGCGCGTACGCTGCCTTTGATCCACAACGAGGCGTAGATATGGACGATGATACCGAGTATCAGCACGAACGCAGAGATCGCATGCGTCAGCACGGCAAGGCGCACGAGCGTGATCGGAAAAACCGGTGCAAAGTACGGCTGCCAGATGACGAAACCGGAGATGAGCAGCAGTAACATGGTCAACAACATCGCCCAGAAAAGTAGCTTCTGGCCGGCGTTGAAACGTCCGACTTCGGGTAGCCCCTCCTCGCGATTGTTCAGAACGTCTCGCCACCGCGCGAGCCACCTTGCATCGTTTCGCGTCAGTTTGTTATGCGCCCAGAATCGACTGACCAAAACCAAGAAAGACAGGAACATCGCGACGCCGATAAACGGATGCAGAATACGCGTCCAGGTGCCGCCACCCAACAGGTTCGTGAGCCAGTACATCGACGGATGAAACAGAGCGAGACCGGATAACGCCAGTATGACGAACGTAATTGCAGTGAACCAGTGATTCAAACGCTCGTTAGCCGAATAACGCTCGATTACCTTTCTCATGACGCGGCCTCGTTTTCTTCCTCGTCCTCATCGGTCTCGTTCGGTCCTACGTGGATGTAATGAAAAAACGACCCGAGCACCGTGAGGCCGAGCAAAAGCATTGCGATCGGCTTCGTGACGCCTTTCCAGAGGCTGACGAGTGGACTGATAATCGGATCGATCGGCAACCCGTATAGCTGCGGTCGATCCGCGTGCTGCAGGACATACATGACGTGCGTGCCGCCGACGCCTGCCGGGTCGTACAATCCAGCATTCTCGAAGCCGCGACCTTTTAGATCGGCCACCCGCTCGTCGGCATGATCGATCATGTCTTCTTTGGAACCGAATACCAAGGCCCCCGTCGGGCAGGCTTTGATGCATGCTGGCTCGAGTCCAACTGCGACACGATCGGAGCACAATGTGCATTTGTAGGCTTTGGAGTCCTTCTTCGAGATACGCGGGATATCGAACGGACAACCCGTGATGCAGTAACCACAGCCGATGCAATGTTCCTCGTGAAAATCGACTAAGCCGTTCGCGTACTGGACGATCGCACCCGGCGCTGGACATGCCGCAAGGCAGCCCGGGTCCTCGCAGTGCAGACAGCCGTCTTTGCGGATCAACCATTCGAATTGGCCGTTCGGCTCCTCTTCGTAAAACCGCATGACCGTCCACGACTGATCGCTCAAATCCCGCGGACTATCGAATTCGCCTTTATTGACACCGACCACGTCGCGCAGGTCATTCCACTCCATGCACGCGGCTTCACATGCCTTACAGCCTATGCATTTCGATATGTCAATGAGCTTGGCGACCCGAGTCGTTTTACGCACGGATGGACTTTCCGTCGTGGTCGCCGAGCGCGCTTTGATGTCGAGAGACTGCAATGCCATGGATTACCTCAAGCCTTTTCGACGTTGACGAGGAACGCCTTGAACTCCGGCGTATTTGTGTTTGCATCGCCGACGAATGGCGTTAGCGTGTTTGTCAAGTAGCCTGGCTTCGCGCGACCCTTAAAGCCCCAGTGGATAGGCAGACCGACCTGATGCACGATGCGGCCGTGTACCATCAGTGCACGCAGACGCTTCGTGACGACTGCCTTCGCGACGATTTCTCCCCGCTTCGAACTGATACGCACCCTGTCACCAGCGTATATGCCTTTCTCTTCGGCCAGCGACGCGCCGATTTCGACAAACTGCTCGGGCTGCAATATGGCATTGATTTCAACGTGCTTGGTCCAATAATGGAAATGCTCGGTCAGCCGATAAGTTGTAGCAACATATGGATACGCGCCTGCATCGCCCATTTTCTCGAGATCGCTCGCGAAGACACGCGCCGCGGGATTGTTGCGCGCAGCGGGCTTTTCCGGATGCAGCGGGTTTACAGGTAGCGGCGATTCGAACGGCTCATAGTGTTCGGGGAACGGACCTTCAGCCATTTTGTCGACGGCGAACAGGCGCGCCACACCTTCGGGATTCATGATGAACGGCCCCATGCCTTGTGACGGCGGCGAGGTGCGACTGAAATCCGGCACGTCGATCCCGGTCCAGCGCTCACTGTCCCAACTGATGACGCGACGACGGGAGTCCCAAGGCTTGCCATTCGGATCAGCCGAAGCGCGGTTATAGAGAATGCGCCGATTGGCCGGCCATGAGAACGCCCAGCCGAGGGTGTTGCCCAGGCCGCTCGGATCCGAGTTGTCGCGCCGAGCCATCAAATTGCCCTCTTCGGTCCACGCGCCGCAGAACAGCCAGCAGCCGCACGCGGTCGATCCGTCATCCCGAAGCTCGCCGAAGCTGCTCAGTTGTTGCCCGGCCCTCCGCAACACCTTGTTTGGTTCCTCTGTATCGGTGAGATCGACGAGCGCCCTGCCGTTGAATTCCCGCGCGAGTTCCTCGGCCGATGGCTCCTCCGGACTCAGGTGATTCCAGCTTAAGTTCACAATCGGCTCGGGAAACGCGCCGCCTTCCTCTCGATATAAATCGCGCAATTTCAGGAATATGCCTGCGATGATTTCGGCGTCTCCCTTGGCTTTTCCGGGTGGCTCCGCGCCTTTCCAATGCCATTGCAGCCAACGCCCGGAGTTTACTAGCGAGCCTTGTTCTTCAGCGAAACATGTCGATGGCAATCGAAATACTTCGGTTGCGATGGACTTGGAATCGGCGGGATTGAATTCGCCGTAATCTTTCCAGAACTCGGACGTCTCGGTTTCGAGAGGATCGATGATAACGAGATAGTCGAGATTCGCGAGCGCTTCTCCGAGCTTGCGTTTATCGGGAAAGGCCGCGAGTGGATTGAAACCCTGGCAGATGTAGCCGTTCAGGTGACCCTGATGCATGTCTTCGAACACCTGCAGCACGTCATGCACTTTGTCGAGTTTCGGCAGCCAATCGAAGCACCAGTTGTTTTCTGGCATCGCCGCATTGCCGAACCACGCTTTCATGAGACTCACGAAGAACTTGGAGTAATTCTGCCAGTAGCTCATCTGGTTCGGGCGCAGAGGCTTAAACGCACGCGCGGCGATATAAGGGTCATAGTCCGTTTCGGATTCTTTTGGCAGGGTCAAATAACCAGGCAGCAAATCCGACAACAAACCCAGGTCGGTGAGACCCTGGATGTTGGAGTGGCCGCGAAGCGCATTCATGCCGCCACCACTCTGGCCAATATTACCGAGCAACAACTGCACCATCGCCGCGCAGCGGATCATCTGTGAACCTTTCGAGTGCTGCGTCCAGCCGAGTGCGTACATGACGGTCATCGTACGATCGGGCGCAGCGGTCTCCGCAATCATCTTGCAGACCATGAGGAAATCTTCCTCGGGCGTGCCGGTGACATCGCTGACCACGTCGGGCGTGTAGCGCGCGTAATGGCGCTGCAGAAGATTAAAGACGCAGCGCGGGTGCTGAAGTGTCGGATCGGTGCGTGCGTAACCGTCCTCACCAAGCTCGTACATCCAGGTGCCGCGATCATAGCTGCGCGAGGCTGCGTCGTATCCGGAGAATAATCCGTCTTGAAAATCAAAGTCTTCACGGACGATGAACGTCGCATCTGTGTAAGCGTTGACGTATTCCTGGTGAACATTGCCGGTCTTTATCAGGTAATTGATCACTCCGCCCAGGAAAGCGATATCGGTGCCAGCACGAATTGGAGCGTAAAAGTCGGCGAGCGCGGCCGACCGGGTGAAGCGCGGATCGACAACGATCAGCCGGGCATTATTGTGCGCCTTCGCTTCGGTGACCCATTTGAAACCGCAAGGGTGAGCCTCGGCGGCATTGCCGCCCATGATGAGCACCAGGTTGCTATTCTTGATATCAACCCAGTGGTTGGTCATCGCGCCGCGACCGAACGTAGGGGCAAGACTTGCCACCGTAGGTCCGTGTCAAACGCGCGCCTGATTATCGAATGCCAGTAACCCGATCGAGCGGGCAAATTTGTGTGTCAGGTAACCGCTTTCGTTCGACGAGGCCGACGCCGCGAGCATGCCGCATGACAGCCAGCGGTTAACGGTTGCGCCTTGCTCGTTGGTCGCTTCGAAATTTCGATCACGGTCGCTCTTCATGTGCCGCGCAATGCGCTCAAACGCTTCTTCCCAGGAAATCGGTTGCCAGTCGCTGGCGCCGTTCGGGCGGTATTCTGGTCGCCTGAGCCGGCTGGAGCTGTGCACAAAATCGAGCAATGCCGCTCCCTTTGGACACAGCGTGCCGCGATTGATCGGATGATCCGGATCGCCTTCGATATGGAAAATTTCTTGCTTGGCGTTCTTTGCGTTGCTGCCCAAGCTGTACATCAGGACACCGCAACTGACCGAGCAATAAGGACAGGTATTGCGGGTTTCCTTCGCGCCACTCAGCTTAAATTCGCGAACTTCCGCGAGTGCTGCATTTGGCGTGAAGCCAAGCGCCGCGACGCTCGACGTCGCGAGTCCGGTTGCACAGACCTTGAAGAACTGCCGACGACTTAGTTTCAAACCCATCGTGGCCCTCCTTATTGGTACTCCCAGCAAAGTAACGAAGATGACCTGGTGCGCATGAGAGCACAAAAAGGATAGAGCATATGACACATTGGATCAAGAAAGCGTCGTGGCGGAGGTGGATGGGAATCGAACCCACCACTCGCGTTCGGCAAGTCGCTGGTTTTGAAGACCAGGGAAGTCACCAGACTTCATTCACCTCCATTGTTAAAGTGATCCGGGTTGCCAAGTTGACGCAGGTTACCCATGCGCAGCGTAACACCAGTCGCATCGAGATGTTCCATCAGGGGCACGGTGTACTTTCTGGTTGAGCCCAGCAATTGACGCACCTCCGACATAGCAAACTTTCGCGGATATTTGAAATGCGTTCTGACTTCGGCGATCGCGTCGTCGATCGTCTCGGCGTGAAGTACATAACTGCGATAACGGTAATTTGTTCTGAGCCGCACTAGCCGGCCCGTGTCGCAGAGCAGCTCGAATAGCTCTTGCTTCGTTTCGTCGCGGCCCAATAGCTGATCAAACGCGGGCGCCGCCAGCCCACTGCCACGAATCCTCTCCTCGATCTCGGCTGCCAGGCGGCGTTCTTGTTCGGTCAGTGCCGCAAGCGGATCGAAGCCTGTCAGGCGCAGGATGCCGTCCTGAATTCCGATGCGCCCCTCCGATCGCAACTGGCCGAGCGCGTGCTCGAATACATCGTCCGCGAGCTCGGCCGGAAGCTCAATACGCAGCTTCACTACCGCCATTCCTTGATGATGCGCATGCTCGTCGTGGTAGCGAGCGACCTCGGTGAGGATCGCATTCTCGAGCCCCGTGTAGGCCGCGGCGTCGAGTAGCCTGCCGACACCAATAGCCACGGGATTGCTAGCGGCTAGCGTTTCACTAACTGCTTCTGCCGTGAGCCCCAGTAAGTCACTCAGTTCATCGAGCGTGGTTCCAGCCAGGCCGGCTTCGGCGAGCAGCATTCGCGCTTTCTCATTCAGGCTGCCAGAAGCAGCGGTCTGCAAGCGGTTGGTCACCGCCGTGTCGAACCGCTTGTGCCGGCTCGGGTGCACGTCGAGGACGCGACCGCCGCCGATGGTCCGCATTGGCGAGTAGCTGCGAATGATGAACCGTTCCAGCGGATGGAGCGCTACCACGCGGTCAATGCGCAGCTGGACGAGACCCGTCGCACCGGGCTCAAGTGACTCGCGGTCGAGCAGCCTGACTTTGGCCATGACCTCAATGGTTCCCACCAGCAATCGAACCGTAGTGGCGTTTTTCAAAGGACTTTTATGGTTCTTGAGCAAGTGCAGCTCCGAGTCAATGCGCCGCGTCGTGCGCATGCGACCTGGCAACACGATGCTATCGCCTCGCCGAATATCGTCTCGCTTGATGTTGCGCAGATTGACGGCGACGCGCTGGCCGGGCGCCGCACGCTCAACAGCTTTGTTATGCACTTGCAGGCCGCGTATCGTAGCGGCGAGCCGGCTGGGAAGCAGTTCAATTTTTTGATTGGCGATGAGCGGTCCTCCACGCAGTGTTCCGGTCACCACCGGACCGAAACCGTGCATGACAAAAACCCGATCGATAGGCAAAAAAGGATTACCGACGCCGGCGCCTCGATCGCGGACCGGCTCCAGAGTATCCAGCGCCACTCGAAGCTCGCGCAGGCCGTCGTTTGCCACAGTGGAGGTGCATACAATGTCTGCGTCAGCAAGAAACGTGCCCGCCACGAAGGAGCGAACCTTGTCGGTCGCGAGTTCAAGCTCATCGGCGCTCACTAGATCCTGCTTCGTGATCACGATCAAGCCGTGCGCCACACCGAGTAGTTCGGCAATCGCGAGATGCTCACGGGTCTGCGGCATGATGCCTTCATTTGCCGCGACGACGAGCAGAGCGCCGTCGATTCCCGTGGCGCCGGAGATCATCGTTCGAACGAAGTTCTGGTGGCCAGGAACGTCTATGAGATCGATCGTCCGGTGCCTGCCTTGCAGGTAGGAAAAGCCCAAGACGATAGAGAGGCCACGCTCTTTCTCCTCTTGCAGGCGATCCGTGTCGATCCCCGTCAGGGCATGGACCAGGGCGGTCTTGCCGTGATCGACATGACCGATAACACCGAGCGTGAGTTGCCCGGTCACGCCAGCGCGCGCTCGATAGCGCCGATGAGATCCTCCGTGTCTCTCTCAAGTACAGTCCGTAGACTCAGGTGAAACCGATTGTTGGCGATTCGGCCAATGATTGGCGGATCGCCCATGCGTAAGCGCTTTGCGAACGCGGCGGCACCGATGGTTTCGTGGTGCAGCTGCATGACTGTGCTCGGGATGCCGCTCATCGGCAGGGAGCCCCCACCGACGTAGCTTTCGTCCTCCTTAAGGCACCCCTTGAGCCCGGGAATAGCGATCAGTTTCTTTAGTGCGCGGCTCGAACGACGTTTAATGCTCGCGTTGTCTTCGCAGATCATCCTAAGCACCGGAATCCGTGTCAGGGGATCATGCGGCGGGAGATAGAGTTGTAAGGTCGCGTTCAAGGCGGCCAGTGACAATTTGTCGATACGCATCGCGCGCAACATCGGATTTTGCTTGATGCGGGCGATGAGTTCGGCCCGACCGAGAATGAGCCCGGCCTGAGGACCGCCCAATAGCTTGTCACCGCTGCACATCACGACATCTGCGCCGGCAGCAACACACGCCTGTATAGATGGCTCCGCTGAATTATCGGTCATCTTGAGATCGACAAACGCGCCGCTGCCGAGGTCGTGCATCAGGAGCAGGTTATTTTCGCGCGCGAGTTCCGCCAATGCCTTGAGGCTGGGCTTCGCCGTAAAACCTGATATTCGGTAGTTACTCGGGTGGGAACTGAGAATAACTCGGGTCTCATCGGTCAGGGCACTCGAGAAATCCCGCAAGTGGGTCCGGTTTGTTGTACCGACCTCAACCATGCATGCACCGCTCCTTGCGATGACGTCCGGCATGCGAAAAGAGCCGCCGATCTCAATGAGTTCGCCTCTCGAGATTACGACCTCACCTTCACGACAGAACGCGTTGAGCGCCAGCAAGACCGCGGCGGCACAATTATTGACAACGACTGCAGACTCCGCGCCGCTGAGTCGCGCAAGCAGCGCCTCGACATGCTGATACCGCGAGCTGCGCTTACCGGTGTCCAAACTGAGTTCCAGATTCGAATAGCCACCTGCGACTCTGTTCATGGCTTCGATAGCTTCATCTGCCAACGGCGCCCGGCCGAGATTTGTGTGAATTACGATCCCGGTTGCGTTGATGACGCGGCGAAAACTGTCGCAGCGGCGCTTCACGAGGTCGGCGCGGAGCAACTCAAAATATGCAGCATCTTCGAGTCCGGCGGGCGGATCGACACCTTCGACTAAGTTGGCACGAATACGGTCCAGGCGGGTGCGCATGACTGCGGCGACTTCGCTGCGGCCGAACTCGGCGCAAAGGCCGGATGCGAAGTCTGAGCGCAGCCAGCGGTCTACGGCGGGTAATTGCCTGAGTGCGTGAGACATTTTTCTTTTTGTCTGGATGTCGGCCAGTATTTATATCATGCTGCGGACGCGTCGCTCACGATTTCTACCAACGTATCGCCGTCCAAATTCATGAACTCGCCAATGTGCGCGACCGAACGCCCCGAGCATCGCGCAATCGTTAGCACGTCGGCTTCCGCATGCGGCGCGACCGCTACAAGAAGGCCACCGCTCGTTTGTGGATCACAGAGAATCTGTTTTTCTGCTTCGGTCATCGCCCCGATTGCCGCACCGTAGCTTGCGAAGTTCCTCTCGGTGCCACCAGGTATGCAATGTTGCTGCCGGTACTCTTCCGTCCCCTCGAGCTGCGTAATTCGATCAAAACGGATACGGGCACGCAGCCCGCTTCCTTCGCACATCTCACTGAGATGGCCCAGCAAACCGAATCCTGTGACATCGGTCATCGCCGTGACGCCATCGATCCTGGCCAGCTTCGGTCCGATGTCATTGAGCTCGCACATCGCATCCTTGGCTATGTGCCGATGCTTCGACCGCAGCTTCTTCTGCTTTTGGGCGGTGGTCAGAATGCCTATTCCTAACGGTTTGGTCAGGTACAGACGGTTACCGGCGGCGGCCGTATCGTTGCGCTTGAGATGTCGCCGTTCCACGGACCCAGTGACGGCGAGCCCGAAGATCGGCTCGGGTGCGTCGATACTGTGACCGCCGGCAAGCGAAATGCCAGCGTCCTTGCACGCCTGCCGACCTCCTTCGACGACTTGCCTCGCGATCTGCGCGGACAGCGTATTTATCGGCCAACCGAGAATCGCGATCGCCATGAGCGGCGTGCCGCCCATCGCATACACGTCGCTGATAGCATTGGTAGCCGCAACGCGCCCGAATTCCACCGGGTCGTCGACAATCGGCATGAAAAAATCGGTCGTGGAGATGACCGCCTGACCGTTGCCCATGTCGTACACAGCTGCGTCATCCCGGGAAGTGTTGCCCACCAACAACCGCGCATCGGCAATGCTTACATTGCCTTCCAGGATCACGTCCAGCACCTTGGGAGAGATCTTGCAACCACATCCGGCACCGTGACTATACTCAGTCAGCTTAATTTCGTTGCTCATCGATTCGCTGCAGCTGAACGTCTGCACATCAGGCCGTTTCGTGCCAGCATAGTTTACGGCAACGGGCGCGACAACTACGGATTTGTTGCACCGCACACCCCCACGGTCTATGCGGCCACGTCCACGACGTGGGGCGCGTTACAAGGTAGCTAGTTATTCTGTCCGTCGACTAGTTCGAGGTAGCGTAGTCGGCCAAGGGCAAGGCGCTAAGGGATGCGCAGGCGACTAATGCGTGTGTTTGTCCGTGCCGGCGTTGCCATAAGCGCAGGTCGTTTGACCCGGTAGGATCAATGTGACGGAGCCGAGTGTCTCGATGTTATAGCGATTTTGAACGTCATAGGCCTCGCGCTCGCGCGCAACGCTATCCTCGCACGACAATGAGTCGAAGGCACCACTCTGATGTTGCAGGTAGTGGGTGAATTCGTGTACGACCAAACCTGAAGCGAATCCATCTTCAACATCGCGATACTGTTCATCGATATAAACGATGTCAGCGTCGTTGTACCAACCAACGACGTTACACTCCCTACCGCTGCAGACATTCTCAACAAAGAATTCGTGTTGTTCGAATCTAACTTCGGGTGCGTCAGCCGGCATAGGGTAGCCGGACAGATGCGATGCCCAGCTCAAAAGAATTGCTAAGATGGAATCAAACTCCATATTCGCTTACCACACTCACGTTGACAGCCGTATTGCTCTTCAACATAAAGCGGCCAGCGACAGGCCATTTGTTGTGGCCCGAAACGGCCGCTTGTCGAGATACAGTTTGCTTTGAATGCGTACTAAATGCCGTGCCTCACCGCACGGATAGAGAAATCAAATTGGGAAAAGTGTGTGACTCAGATCACAATTCCCCGAAATACTCGTGCACTTAGATAAGTCGGCGTCTAATTGCCTGTTTTTACAGGAATTAATCGTCGCCCGCTCGCAAGGAATGAATCCACATATAATCGACACTCATTCAGCCTAGAGAGACTAAGATGTTTTCGTGTCGCAGCTTGTTTTGCTTGTTGGTGGCAGGCGGGATCCTGTTTGTTCAGCCCGATCAAGCCGCCGGGCAGGATGTGATGGATCATGTCGACATGACCAGCGCTGAAATGACCGAATCGGAACTGACGCGCGAGGAATTATTGGCGTTATTGTCCAGCGCCTGCGCCGATCAACCCATTGATTTGACGAGCAAGCGACTGTCTGGGCTCGATCTTAGAAATGTTGATTTCAAGTCGGCCAATCTTCGCTGGGCGCGAATGAACAATACGGATCTTCGAGGCGCTAATCTCAGCAATGTCGTTTTGGATTCAGCGTGGCTAATCGATGCGAACCTGGAATATGCGAATTTACAGGGTGCAAACCTCGCGTCGACTCAAATGCGACGCGCGAATCTACAAAACGCGAATCTCTCTGGGGCTCGAATCGTTGCGAATCTTCAGCGCGCCGATTTGCGCAACGCCAATTTGAGTAATGCAAATATGGGTGCCGACATGAAGAATCAGTCGATGGGTCTTATGCGTACGGTGCTGCGAATGGCTACACTGGATGGCGCCGATTTGCGCAATGTAAACGCCATGCGCATGGACGCCGAGTTCGCCTCAATGCGCGGCGCTTTACTGGACAATGCGAGTTTTCGCGGCGTGGAACTAACGGGCGCGGACCTTACGAATGCGTCCGTCGCGGGCCTGGACCTGAGCGGTTCCGACGTTTCTGGCGCCTATCTCATGCAGTTGTCCGGTAAGGATCAAATGATCGGCTTGGACAACGTCAAGAATCTTGGCGAAGCGACGATCGACTGAGGTTGAGCCGCTGCTCGATATTTGCGCCGGAAACTCAATCTTCGGTCACAGTTAGTTCGATTTGACCGACACCGGTATTCCCGGACGCCGAATCATAGGCATAGACAGTAACGTCATAAACACCAGGAAGGCGTGCTGTAATTTCCGTTTCAAATTCACTGGCGGCACCCGCGTAGTCGAGCGGAAACCGCCCAACTTCGTCATCGCCTCGGCGTACGATCGCGACTACCTCATAGTCCGTTGGATCCCAATAGAAATCCGGCTTAATCGGGCAACCGCACATCAACATCACTTCAGCCTCGATGACGATGCCGCGCGCCGCTTTTGATATCGAGACGGAGCTCTCTGCAAGGTTCGGTGCGACCAGCAGTCCCGGCAATTCCAACACCCAACCATCGCCGCCAGAGATGTGTTTGCCCGGCACAATCCACTGGGTTGCTGAAGCCCGATTCGCGGAGAAATGATTGTTCAGTGGACCGTATGCCGTTACCTGCAGGTAACGCGGCTCGTCGATATCCAAAGTCGCAACAAATTTTGCATCGCTATTGACAGCCATCGGTTCGCCGCGCTTGCGTGCCGTTTGCATCGTGCGTTTCGGATTACCGGCGTTGCCAGATGTTATGCCTTGCGCCAACATCTCACCACTCGCGGCGTCCGTGATTGTGACGAACGCGCCGTCGATAAGGTCGCCGACGTATTGAGCGTTTCGAGCGATAACACGAACAGTGATGTCGGTCGGCTCGGCCAGCGCAAAACAAGGATGCAGCAGGGCTATACAAAGCAGGAGGCAGAACCTCATACGACGCTCCTCAGAGATCCTGCAAAATCTCTTTCATCTTAGTTTGGTACGCATCCTCGGAGATCAGCTCGCGCTCGCGCAAACGCTTCAGTGCTTCCAGGCGCTGTTCCACATCGTCCGTCGATGACGCAGCTGGGGCGGGCGCTGCTTCGCGCTGCGCAGCCTCTCTATCGGTGCTCTTGGTTGCCGACGGTGCTGCTATTGCAGCTGTCGCTTCGCGCTGCGCGACCTCCATATCAGTGCTGTTGGCCGCCGACGATGCAGGTATCACGGGCGCTTCGGCACGCACAGCGGGAGCAGCTGCGCTTGCAGGAGTTGCTACGGGTGCCGGTTCGGGCGCGGCGTCCGGCCGGCCGCCGGCTACGGCCGCGCTGGGCTCGATGACGATCCAATCACCGCGCACACCGGAGCTATCTTGATTGAAATGGATAACGCTGTTCGTCAGTAAAACAACATCGTGTTCTGCCGCCACAGTTCGGCTACCGTAATTGCGCGGATAAAAATCTTCATCGACCTGTCCATACACGTTTTTCTTTCGGTACGGTGTTTGGACCTGACCGAAAATAATATTTAAGTTTCCATCTCGATAAAAAATGCGCCCAGCCGATACGCGGTTTCTTTTCGCAAACGCTCCTGGAGACAGACGGCGGGCGCCAATCACATGAAAAATGACGTCCTGCGACGATGCGGCACGTCCAAGCCCAGTTGCGACGGCTTTGCCGAGATTTTCTATCTCCTCCTGTGTGAATACGGACAGCGGGGCAACATCGGAATCTTCATCGGTGTAGCGCAGGCGCAGGATATTCAGCATCGCCTCAATTTCGTCGGCGGTCATAGTCATCGGATGATCATTCGGTGGGGCGGACTCGTCGTCTTGTTTTACGAGCTTAACGATCTGATCGCCACGCTCCCAAATTACCGAATTTGAAGCGGCATAAGCGCTCGACAAGCAACAGAAAATAGCAATCGTCCATCCCACTGAGACCGTGGCACCGCGCCGGCGTCGCGACTGATGCGGCAGCTGAGTGTGTTCATTTAGCAACTTTAGATCCTCTCAACGCGCGCATGCCTCTATCACGAACAGTCTTGTCGAATAAAGACGGCGCCCGAAAGCGCCGCCCTTACCGTTATCTTGCCTCTTAAGCACAGCCCCAATCAGTAGAAAAGGATAGCACCTAATGCGATGGTACTCTCTTCGGCGCTATTGCCATTGTGTGCTGTCGCTTCCGTTTTCGTGTACTCGAACACCAGGTTCAGCGATGGAGTCACCGGATGATACACGCCAATGACGAATGACTCGTTGGTTTCGACCAGCGTACACGCCGCGCTGGTCACCGGATCACAAATACCCCCTGTCGCTGTATCGCCGGGGCCAAGATCGAGATTGCTCTCGCCAAAGCTGATGCCCACCTTCGTACCCACGTCGGGAAACTTGTAGGTTCCCTGCACATAGAAGCCGTCCGAATCGCGAGTCGCGCCACTGGTATCCAGGCCGTCCCACATGAAACCAAGCGTGCCGATACCGTCGCCGCTGTAAAAATAGCCGACGAGCTCCAACCCACTGAATGCGACTTTGCCGCCGACATCAAATCCCGTGGCATCCTGGTTTGAAAATGACGTGCTGCTGGTATCAAGGGATTGCGATATAAAGCCGGCCCACACTTTGCCAGTCGTCGTCGACGTATCGTCACCCCATGTGTAGGCGCCTTTACCTTCGAAGCCGTAGGTATCGGCATCCTGACTGAAGGAATTCTGGTCGAGACTCAGACCAGACAGGTTGACGGGGGCCCAGGGATCGACGATAGCCACGTTGAATGAAAAACCGTCCCAGTTCGGTGACGCATACTGAATCTGGGCTTTCCAGTCCGCGTAGAGATAACCGACCCCAATTCGACCTAGTGTCGTATTACCGCCAAAAACAGCTAAATCGGACACGGTGCCTACGCCCAACAAGGTCATGTCCGACAGGATCGCGTCAGATCCATAAACGCCGAGGTCACGCCCGAGTGTGAGCATGCCCCAGTCGGCACCGAACTTGATATTAACTTGCCGCAGGTTTTCCGAATTCAAACGTAAGCCGGTGTCAATGGCCCCACCCCCGGAATCGACACCCGGTTGAAAGCCGATGTTGATTTCTGTTTTTAGGCCGTTGCTTTCCTGTTTGGCATTGAGCCCAAACCAGGACGGCAACAATCCGGTCTGCACGTTGCCCGACTTATAGTCTGAGCTTACTAACGAGCCGCACGCCAGGCCGGACGATACCAGGCCGTTGCCATTCGTGTCACAGTCAATGTTCGTCCAAAATGCATTGACATTGCCGCTTATGGCGACATCCCAGTCGCCCATCTTCATCGACTCGAAAGCCTGAGCATTGATAGATGCGACGAGCAGAGCAGTCATGCCCATCAAAGCGGAAATCCAGCTATTCGTTTGTTTTGTAGCCATCTTAAAATCTCCCCATGATCCGCAAAAAATGCCGGCAACTTCCGGCACTAAAGACCAATGATGTGTGCGAAAAAAACCAGCCGCGATATTCTTCGCGTCACCGTAACAATTGCGCCAAGGCTCAGCGATGAGCTACTTTTGTTTGCTTAAGGATCGGGTTGCGGTAAGCATTTTGTTTCAGACGCAACGATTCCCCTCAACACGCCCGTCATCACGGTGATTTTTCTTGATTGGCACTTAACAGAATGCGTGGACGCCGGCCGCAAGTCAACTTCACGATTTGTCTGAATTTCTCTGGGCTCACTCCAGCGTCCTAAGGCACCGACTTGACGGCAACTACACGGTACTTTCCGGCGCTAGAACGTCACGACGGAGCGAATACTCTCGCCGGTGTGCATCAAATGCAGCGCGTGATTGATTTCCTCGATTGGCATCGTGTGCGTTGCCATTTCGTCGACCTTCAGTTTGCCCTCAAGATAATTGTCGACGTAGCCGGGTAATTCTGTGCGCCCCCTGACGCCACCGAAAGCCGTACCGCGCCAAACGCGGCCGGTGACTAGCTGGAACGGTCGCGTACGGATTTCCTGACCCGCACCCGCAACACCGATGATCGTCGATTCCCCCCATCCCTTATGACAGCATTCAAGGGCTGCGCGCATGAGATCGACGTTACCGACGCATTCAAAGGAATAGTCGACCCCGCCATCGGTTAAATCGACGATCACATCCTGAACCGGGGCGTCGTGATCCTTCGGATTTACGTAATCTGTCGCACCGAGCGCCTCCGCCATGTCGTACTTGGCGGGATTGATATCGACGGCGATGATACGACTGGCTTTCGCCATGACGGCACCTTGCACGACGCTGAGTCCGATTCCTCCAAGACCGAACACCGCTACCGTTGATCCCGGCTCGACTTTTGCCGTATTCAGAACTGCCCCAACGCCGGTGGTGATACCACAACCCAGCAAACACACTTTGTCCAATGGTGCGTCCTTGTTAATTTTGGCAACGGCAATCTCTGGCACGACCGTATATTCGGAAAACGTCGATGTCCCCATGTAATGGTGAATCGTCTTGCCATTCTGAGAAAACCGGGAGGTGCCGTCGGGCATGAGGCCCTGACCTTGCGTGACGCGAATCGCCTGGCATAGATTGGTCTTACCAGATTTGCAGAATTCGCATTCGCGACATTCCGGCGTATACAGCGGAATGACGTGATCTCCTTGTTTGAGGCTGCTTACGCCCCTGCCAAGATCTTCCACGACGGCGCCGCCCTCATGGCCGAGAATGGCAGGGAACAGACCTTCGGGATCTTCGCCGGATAGCGTGTACGCGTCCGTGTGGCAAACGCCGCTGGCAACGACGCGAAGCAGGACCTCACCCTCTTTGGGCCCTTCGACATCGACAGTTTCGATAGAGAGTGGTTTTGCGGGCTCCCAGGCGACGGCTGCTTTAGATTGCATTGTTCTATCCTCCGTTCGGATTTGTGTCTTATTGCTCCCCTATACCAAAATTGTAGCGGATTGACAGGCCGCCGTATAAATGCCGGTCCGGCGCCGGCTCGTAATAGCGGCCGCCAAACGCGTTGATACGAATCTCGGCCGAGTAGCTCTCGTCCGTCAGATTATTGATGCCGAAAAACGGCTCCAGCACCCAGTTGCCAACTTGCCAATCGGCGACCCCGGCCCGCAGATTGACCACAGTGTATGAGTCTATTTCGACCGTATTGGCATTGTCGGCGTAAAACTCCCCCACATTACGGGCATCGATTACGCCGTAGAAGCCCGACGAATGTGTGTACGCAACTTCGCCGCGCAACATGTTGTCAGGAATCCCTGGTATCGCGTTACCGGAATAGTCGTCGCCGTTGTCAGCGACGAATTTGTCGAACTGGAAATCCGAATAGGTATAGGCAAGTCGTAAGCTCAGGCCGTCGATTGGCTCACTCATGAACGCGAACTCAATGCCCTCGCGCGATGATTCCCCGGCATTCTCGTAAATATCGCGGCCACCTAAATCGAAAGGAATGAGCTCGTCTTCGACATCTATGGTAAACAGCGCCAACTCGTAGGCGTTTCGTTGCCCGAGCGATCCTTTGACGCCCACTTCGTAATTCGTTGCAAGCTGCGGCTCAATATTGGGGTTAAACCCACCCGTGCCGCTAGGGTTCGTCAATTCAACGGTTATCGGCCCTTCGAATGCCGTGGAAATCGTGGCATAGAAACTTGTCGATTCGACCGGCGAATACAGGACGGCAACCATCGGGCTCAATTCGTCGAGAGTCCGCTTTGCCGAATCGTTACCATCGGAGAGAAACTTATCGTCGACCTCATATTCGATTTCGTCGTATCGAAGGCCAAGGGTCAAAGCGAAATCATCGGCGAGCGCGATCTCATTCTGCAGAAACAGCCCGATATTGGTCACGAGCTCATCCTGGTCCGCTATTAACGGCCCCAAAACGCCCATGTTGTTATCGTAGCGTTGCCGATCGTCGTCCTGACGATCGACATCTAGGCCGACAATCAGACTATTTGGCCGGTCCCACATGTCGCCGTAGAAAGCATACGACGCACCACCACCAACAAAGAAGCGCTCGAACTGTGTGGCACCACCGCCAATAAACGGCAGTAAGTTGGCAAAATCCCGCAACACGTAGTGATTTCGTAAGCGGATCTCATGGCGCTCGCCGAACGATTTTTTGTACGTCAGCCCGAATCGCTGTTGTTCCAGTACTTCGCCCGTGTCGAAGTCCACATTTCGTTGACGTGCCGATGTAGGGTCCGCTTGTGCTTGCGCCAGATCGATGCCGCCGGGATCTTTAGCCACAGGCTGATCGGTTGCGTTGAGGACAATCCCCAGTTCCGATTCGTCGTCGATAGCAAACGTGAATCGGCCATTCAGCAATGTATTCTCGGCTTCGCTATGCGCACGGTAACCGTCGAACTCCATTTTCGAAATGTTAACGAGATAGTTCAGCCGTCCGGATTCACCGCCGACCTTCAATTGCATTTGATTGAAGTCGAACGCCCCAACGGACAGGCGCGTTTCGACGAAGGGAATGGCCGGGCCGCGCTCCGAGGTGACGTTGATAACGCCGCCCGATGCGTTGCCGTACAGCGACGATGAGGGCCCGCGGATGACTTCGATTTGCTGCGTGGAGCCAAGATCGATTGCGTCGGATTGGCCCTGTCCGTCCGGCAGTGATTCCGGTATGCCGTCGACGATGATCTTGACGCCCCGAATGCCGAAACTCGAACGCGCACCGAATCCACGGATTGCAATTCGTAGGTCGCGAGAAAAATTGTATCGATCCTGTATGAACACGCCTGGGACGCCGGCAAGCGATTCGTCTAAGGCCAGTTGCTGGCTGCCCCGTTGAATATCGTCTTTGGTGACTACGCTGATCGCTGCCGGAATCTCGTTGATTCGTTTATCCATGCGCGTCGCGCGCACGACGATTTCGTCGAGTTCCGCCGAATCGGTAGCCGAATCCGACGGAGCAGCGACCGCAAGGCCCCCAGCGGCATACGCCATGGCGGCGATAATCATCAACCTTGGAGTCACCCAGTATCTACTCGCTCGTGTCACGTGCTTTCTCTCGCCGTTATCTATTATCGTTAGACAGCATATCGCACTGCATGCGGCCAACTAGCGGGGTTTTGTTTTGCGCATCAGCGCCCCAGTCTTGGATTTTCCCGCGTTGGCATACGATCGCCCGCGGCGCCGAAATCAACGCGGCGCACGTAGCCTCGGAACGCTACCCATTTTAGACTTGGTCTACAAGGCCTTTGGGCGATCCGGAAACCGCATCGTTCAGAACTTGCTGACCCAGCAAGTGCCATTGGACACCAGCTGCAATAGAATTGCCCAGATTTTTATGAGCTTAACCAATGTCCATGCCCAGCAAACCACGAAAATCGAACGCTCGAAAATTGCTGATATCTCAGCTGAGTTGTGGTTTTCTCGCGCTGTCTTGCGCTGCTACGACACCCGAGCGCGAGACTTGCTCGCCATCAACCGACATCGTGCAAGTCGCTCCGGGCATGTATGTTCGGCCCGGCCATGCCGCAGTCGTATTCGAAGGTGACGAAATTGCAAACCTCGGCTTTATCGTCGGCGATCGCTGCGTTGCGATCATCGACACCGGCGGCAGTATCGCCGAAGGTCGAGCGCTGGATTGCGCAATCCGCGGCGTAACGGGTCGCCCCGTATGCTATGTGATCAATACGCATGTGCATCCGGATCATCTGCTGGGCAACGCGGCGTTCGTGCGACCGGGAGTTGAATTCATCGGCCATGCGAAACTACCACGCGCGTTGGCACTACGCGGCGATCTCTACCTCGAGCGTGCATCGGCTCACGCGGGCCACGAGCTTGACGCGTCGAATATCGTCTTTCCGGAACGCGTAGTCGCGGAGACGGTCGAATTAGATATTGGTGGACGCGTCTTGACACTGCGGGCCCACGATAGCGCGCATACTGACCACGATTTGAGCATATTGGATAGCAGAACGAATACGGCGTTTGTCGGTGACCTGGTGTTTTTGGAGCATCTGCCCGTCATAGACGGCAGCATCAACGGCTGGATCGACGAACTCGAGCAGTTATCGGCCATACCATTGGATTATGTCGTTCCCGGCCATGGTCCGACCAGCGCGCGCTGGCCCGCAGCGATGGCCCCGACGCTTCAGTATCTGACCGAACTGCGGGCCAAAGTCCGGGCCTGGATCGCGAAAGGTGGTGATTTGGCCTCGGCTCAAGCTACCATTGACGCACCGCAAAAAGCGCAATGGCCTTTGGTCGAGCGCTATCACGAGCGCAATGTGGGCGCCGCATTCGCGGAACTGGAATGGGAGGACTGAAACCATGTTGAACGGTCTGCACTCGAACGCGTTCGCCAGTCTACTCGCATGGTCAACCCTAATCCTGATGCTTGCACCGGTCGCGGGTGAGGCAACAACGGTCGAAGAGGACATGCTTTGGACCGGCGGTCTGCGAGACGCCTATTTCGGAGACCGTCCGATAACCGAATCGGATGATTTGATTGTGCTGGATATACCAAAGCGCGCCGAAAACGCGGCCATTGTGCCGATATCGATCACCGCACAGATTCCGCAGACGACCGATCGGTATATCAAAACCATTTATTTGATCATCGACAAGAATCCAGGCGCTCTAGCCGGCAAATTTCACTTCACACCGAAAAGTGGCCGCGCAGATTTGGCGTTTCGAGTTAGGGTCGATGCCTACACCCCGGTGCGCGCAATCGCAGAAATGAATGACGGCGAGCTGTACATGAGCCGGCGCTTTATCAAAGCGTCGGGTGGATGCTCTGCGCCCGCAGGTTCTGACCTTGATGCAGCAATGGCGCGGCTTGGCAAAATCAAACTCAAAACGCAAGGGGAAATGAAGCCTACCGAGCCGACACTGGCTCAGCTCATGATTAGTCACCCGAACCTTAACGGATTACAAATGGACCAGGTGACACGTTTGTATGCCCCAGCCCATTTCGTTCGCCACATCAAAGTCAGTTTGGACGGCGAAGAAGTCTTTTCCGCAGAGACTGGATTCGGCATCAGTGAAAACCCAAGCTTTCGATTTTACTTTGTGCCGGAAGGTGATGGCGAACTCACAGCAGACGTTACTGATACCAAAGACTTGCATTTCAGTCAGACCCTCCGGGTTTCGGCGCCTGGGCAGCAGAAACTCGCGCAGGAGTGAAGTCCATGCGATGCGCCACCCCGCTCGCAATCCTGACATTGGTATTAGCAACAGCCGGCACACAGCGGAGTGATGCAACGATCGACACCTCGGCCGCACGGCCGGCGGCGCCGGGAACCTATATATGGGTCGGCAGTCATCGTCTGCATTTGAATTGTATTGGCCAAGGATTGCCGACGGTCATTTTTGATTCCGGACTCGGCGGCAGCTCCTTAGACTGGGTGCGCGTCCAACCGGAGGTCGCTTCGTTCACGCGCGCCTGCAGTTACGATCGCGCGGGATACGGATGGAGCGATACGGGACCACTACCGCGCGATAGCGAAAATATTTCCCGCGAACTCGAAATTCTATTGGGCAATGGCAGTGTCCCGGCACCGTATCTACTTGTCGGCCATTCATTCGGCGGCTTGAATGTTCGGCTATACAGTCACAATAACCCGCAAAAGGTCGCGGGTATGGTACTTGTCGATTCCTCGCACGAGGATCAGTTTCGACGGTTCAAACAAGCTGGCGTGAAGTCAAGTGCACCGCGCGGTAATTCTTTCTTTGTGGGAAACGCTTTCCAGATCCCGGACGCGTTGCCGAAAGACATCGTTCCTGTCGCAAAATCTTTTGCAGTTTCACGCAGTAGTATGGCGGCTTTTCTAAGCGAACTACGGCATCTTCGCAATAGCGCGGAGCAGCTGCAAAACGCGCCGCTGTTGCCGAATGTTCCGGTCGTCGTAATTTCTCACAGCATCGATCAATTACGCGGCTCTGACTCGACAGCGGCACGCGCCAGAATCTGGATGGATATGCAATCCGAGCTTGCCGGTCGGGCAGCGCAAGGAAGACATGTGATTGCCGCAACCGAGGACCACTATATTCACTTGAGCCAGCCACAATTAGTGGTTGAATCAATCAGAGATGTAATCGAACGACTATAGTTTGATCGTATTAGCGTGGGATTGTCGGCGCATGACACACCCGCGGTTGCAGCACAAAACAATACGTCAGACAAATAAACGCAAGTGTTGTCGGAATCCAGCCGAGGTCTGAAACGACCGGCGTACGCCTGGCATACGCCTGCTGACGAAGGCCTTTGATGAACGCAGATGGCGAATCAATGCGGGCATAGTCGAGTCCCGTCTGCATCGCAAGTTCCCGCAAATAATTCTCCCGAAGCGACGATAGGTGTTCCTGGCCCAGCGCGATTCGGCGTGCGACGTCCACCATATTGACACCGACCATCGCCTCCCCTTGCTCCGTTGTCGCGCGTCCGAGACTGTAAACGTCAATCTGCATAACTTCGTCGCGACCCCAGTATCCAACGATATTATCGTTGTCGTCTAAATGCGGAATCCTGCTTGGCACGGGCCCGCCGATGCCGCCGATGAAACCTGCAACGGAACCCGGATCCCCACCATAAGGAGGCCTAATGTCTTTGTTGATCGGCGGCGCCTCGTGACCATCGGTGAGGAATACCAGGCGCGTATCGTGATCGCTTTTGTGCGCAGCGTCGATCGCAGAGTAAAGGCCCTTAGCAATTTCGCTGCGCGCTGCCCAAGCTATACGCCAATCGACCTTTTCGAGCATATCGTCTAACGCGCGATAGTGGTCGCAAACCTCGACCGGTGTAAACAAAACAAACGTGCGATGCTCGGCAAAGATTGCGAGCCCAACGTCTGATCCACACGGGAGTTCTTGGAAAGCGCTTGCGACTACCGACTTCGCAAACTCGAGTCTGGTTGTCGCCACATCGTCGAATTCGATGTCGTCCACGTTCATGCTTTGCGTAATATCCATGACAAACAGGTATCGATACGTATCGTGAGGCAGGCGAATCGACGAACGCGTCGTCGCGATGCCAAGCAGGAGCAAAGACAGAACGAGCCACGGCCAGGTCTGCACGGATAAGTAATTGACGGCGAATCGGTACGATTTCATGGCAAGGATTCGCGTGCGTTAATCTTGGTTATTGCCCGTGGACTCCGCTCGGGATTAAGTTCGCCCGTCGGATCAACCGGATCCGTTTCCGGAGCCACGATCAGTGCCAATTCCAGGTTGAATTTTGCATCCCAATATGTATTTTCGGCACGCAGTATTTCCTTGTAGTTTTCCTTCGCCAATTCGATCAGTGGCATTGCGAGGTCGTCATCACCAGTGTCACGCAAACGTAATGCCTCGCGGAAGTACAGATTCGCTAGATTGAATTTGATGTCCATCTGCAGCGAACTATTCGGCTGCGGCTCAATTGCCGCATAGGCTTTAACGGCTGCTCTAAAGTCTTGTTTGTGTTTGAGTGCATATGCTCTTTCGAACTGCCGGTGCGCGTTGTCCGGGCCGTCGACGACGGTTTTATCGTCTTTCGTCAGGGAGTCATTGAATCGCTGATGTTGCAGCAGTCGACTACCGTCGTAAGCGATCGCAATCAAGAGGGCAGCGACAAGTGCTGCCAGAGGCATGCTGAATTTGGAACTCACCATCGCTTAATCTCCGTTCGCTCTGCGAGCAACAGCATCGCAATCAATACCATTGCGGCAACGTAAAACCAGGACGCGATGTTCTTCTTTGGAACAACATCGAGGTAACGGATCGGTAGACTTTGCAGTTCATTTACTTCTGCGATCGCTGCGGCGAGGGCGTTCGGATCTTCCGCATCGAACGCACGGTATGGAGTCTCAAGCGTTTCAAAATAGTCGTGCAACACGCGCGCCGGCGCCACATCGTCCGGCGTGTCATCGGTGCTCCCAGCGATAATGCCGGGACTGTTTCTCGAACGGATATATAGCCAATAAAGCGCAACACGGTAGCGTTTTAACATGTCTGCTATGTGCAGACGCGTCGTCTGATCCAGTCTGGCCCCACCGTCTGAAACAAGCATAACGACTCGCGAACCCGTATACGGCTGCGCTTCAAAAAACCTGATGGCATTGAGGATTCCCGCGCCGACATCGGTCTCGGACAGCCCGCGGCCGATATTGCCCGCATCGATGGCAGCGCGGATGATCTGTGTCTTGTCCGTCAACGGCAGCACCTGTATTGGCTGCGTGCTGAATGCAAGCATCCCGTATTTATCATTGCGCCGGTCTGCGACGAATTGAGACAAAAGCCGCCGCGCAACCGCGCCTTTTGGCTCTGAACCTCGTGTCTCCAGCGGATTAGAAAATGGCTGGCCGCCAAACGGCTGATCCATGCTTCGGCTTCGGTCAAGCAGAAGAACGATCTGTGCGCCCTCCCCGATTCGTTCTATTTCTTTTTCGGGCAGAAATGGACCACTCAGCGCTAATGCAAGCAGTGCCAGCACTGCGCTGCGTGATAAGCGCAAGACAATTCCGATCAGCACAGAGACTTTATCGTCCGGGACCAGGGTAAGCGTGGAGTAGCGAACCAGCGCTTTTTCCGCCGTGAATAACGGCACCGCGGCAAGCACCAGTAGAAAGAGGACCCACGGGTACGCAACGGAAATATTCACGCTACGGATCTCTCAAGCCTGCGGCACCGTCGACATAGCTCGACAAGTTCCTGTAGTGACGTGGCTGATTCCGCGACCTCTGCGTTCTTGAAGAAAATGTCCTGAGACCTGGCGTAAAGCGCCACAAGCTCAGTTTTCAACATCGCAAATTTTGAGTTAGCGGCAAGGAAGTCCTGCAAATTTGCAGTGAAGACAACCCGGCCGGCCGTGGCGTTCATCGCCGCGTGAAACGTTTGCAGGCCGCGTCGGTAGATTTCGGGGTCAGCGTCCCGGCGCTGCAATTTGCGCAATTCGAGCAGCGCTTCGGAAAACGGGTATCGGTCGCGCTCCAGTCGTGGCAGCAAAAGCCGCCGATAAACGAAGTAAATCAGCAAGCCGACAAGCAGCAGCGTCGAAATTATCAGGCGGACACGCCGGGTAATGACCGGAATCGGTTGCGGCTTGCGATCCGGCCGCAAGCTGATAATTTCGTCTGCGTCTGAGGGCGTGATCGGCCCAATAGTAAACGTCCACGCTGGAAGGAAAACGGGAATGGAGTTCGCTTCGCCCGTCGTTAGGAATTCGAGCTGTGGAATCGTGACTGACGTCAGCTGTCGCGGGGCGTTAAAGATTTGATAATCGACGACGATGTGATACGTAACTCCGTTATTTCGATGCTCGATTTGGGCCTCTGCTCGCGATATTTCGAGCCAGTGGTTCAGTCGGCCGCTTGTCGGCAGGGTCGTCGTGTCGAGTCGATACGTGCCTGCGAGACTGAGGTGCATTTCATGTCGAATCGTTTCGCCAATCGTATATCCGAATTCTCTCGGTGTGACGATCCGAATGTCGGAAATCGCCTGCGCAACAAGCACCGGAGGAAGAAGGCATACGAGCGGCGTAATGCGCGACAATAACCGCATGAGCCGTGAATGTTGCCCCACGCCGTTACTCATTAAAGTATCGACTGACGGCTTCGGCTTCGAAACGATCGATAACATCGAGCGGCCGTAAATCGTAATCGGCAAGACAGCGTCTTATCTGCTCGCGATGCTCACATAGCCTCTGTTCGAAGCGAGTGGCCCATGAACGCCGCAGGAGTATTGTGCGTCGCGCCTGGGTCTCCGGATCATAAAGATGGGTAATGCCGGTGCCCGGGACCCGGCTATCCGCACTGTCGACGAGAATCACCGGGATTACGGCGTGTACGCAAAGAATGTTCAAAATATTGCGCAACAACTGAAGCGGAAGGAAGTAGTCCGATATTAAGAAGACCAGCGCGCGTGAGCCCGGAATTCGCTCGGCGCCCGCGAGCAGGCCCGACGCGTCTGCTCCCTTTGGCGCATAGCGGCGCAAACGCTCGCCGAGCTCTATGCCGGCACCACGGGCTCGGGTCAGCGGCAGCGAGAGCTCATCGCGTACCGTCGTATCGCAGGCCGTGAATGCAAAAGAATCGCCAACCAGTTGTGCCGAGTACGCTAGCGATTCGACAAACTCGATCAGCATATCGAATTTGCGTGCATGCCCAACAAAACTCATCGACGCAGATACATCGGCGAGCACGAACACGGGTACGATGCTGCGCTGCTTATAAACCCGAACCAGCAGCTGCCCAAAGGGATCTTTAAGCGAAGCGCGTAAGTCGAATCTGCGCGGATCGCCCGCATACAGTGGCGCTGTGCCGTAAACTTCGTACCCACCGCCGCGCTGCACACCTTGGTGGCTGCCCGGAAAGCACGACACGGCAGGCCAGGGAGCACGGTATTGAAACGCTGTCGCGCTCTCCATAGGTCGAGTCCTTATGCTCCCCAAAATACCTGGCTACGGCGCAGCGACCGATTGCAGTATCCGGTCTGTCAGTTGCTTCGCCAGTTCCGCTCGCCGCAGTTCGAAGGCCGGCCTAAAAAATATCCGGTGTGCCACTACCGCAAAAAACACCTCGTGAATGTCTTCAGGTAATACACTGGCCCGTCCGTTCAACCAGGCGGCCACCCGCGCCGCCCGCAGCAGGTAACTCATTCCACGCGGACTGACGCCTGCCTGAATCAGTCTCGACATTTCTGTGTCTTCAAGCACGATACCAAAAGCACCCGGGTCTGAACTCGCGCGACAGAGATTGAGAGCGTATTGCTGGATCGCATCACTCGTCTGTATGTTGCCCTGAATAACCCGGGAAACTCCATTCAAGTCGCGGTAGTCAACGATGTCCGCAGGAACCTGATTTAGCAGTCGTTCCGTATCGTGAAATCGTGTGTCTACCATTAGCTGTTGCAGCAACGTCACACCCGTCGGCGAATTAATTTCAATTTCCATCAGGAAACGGTCACGCGCAGCCGCCGGAACCTCAAACGTTTCCTCACGTTCAACTCGATTGCGATCGGCGACGACCAGCAGGTGGGGAAACCGATATTCACGATTGAACGCCGAAACAGTGCGCTCAGCCATGACGCGTAGCATCAACGAATGCATCTGCGGTCGGGCGCGATTGATCTCGTTGAAAAAAAACATCGCAAGCGCTTCGCCGTGTTTCAGCAGCGGTCCCGGGGCAACTTGCGGTTTTCCATCCGCACTGACATACGTGTGGTAAACGAGGTCACTCGGCATGAGGTCGACGGTGCCTTCGATACGTTCGTAACCACCGCCAAGTGTGCGGGCAACGGCGCGAAGCAGAGTCGTCTTGCCAACACCGACGCTGCCCTCAAGAATGACGTGGCCACGAGTAAACGTTGCGATGCAAAGCAGTCGAATTGGTCTGTCCTGCCCGACCATCACCGTCCTGACCGCCGCTTCGATCGCCAGTGCCTGGGCGTGCCAGTCCGCAAGCTGCTGATCCGCGTTCAAAATACCTCCCACGAAATTACTTCAATTTCTTTGCGATAAATATTGATTTTTAGGGACATTTTTACTTTTGCGTATCGCAAAGCCTGGCCGAGTATCCGTTGTGGGCTGACATGGCAAATTTGCTCTGCTAGCATCTACGTAGAATCAGTATAAAAGTAATTCCGGGGGTTTTGGGGTTGTGCGGATTGTGGTTGTCACGACCATCTTTTTTACCGCTTGGCTACCGTTCCCCGCCCACGCAAACGACTTTCCAACTCAGGCTCGAGTGGAATACGTGTTGCGTTGCATGGATTCCCGTGGGGGACAGAATTACGAAAATTTGTATTCGTGCATATGCGTCATTGACAAGATAGCAGAGACGCTCGCCTATGACGAATACTCGGAGGCAGAAGTGTTCGCGCAGTTGCGCTCAACGCCTGGTGAACGCGGGGGCGTATTTCGCGATCCTGATCGAGCAAGTCTGCTAGTCAAAAAATTGAAAGATGTCACCGAAGTTGCGGAGAAGTCGTGCTTCGTGGCATTGAACGGACATACCGCCGATTAGGGAGTAGCAACGCGGTCGTTATTTGAAAAGGGCAAATTGCTGCCATTGATGGATTAACAAGGCAATGCGATATGCGGCGGTTCCACGCTAGATCGGGCGCGGCCGTTAAAATTTTAAATCGATCATCGGAGGAGCGACATGACGAAGCGTTTAGTTGCAACACTTAGCATCGCACTCATGCTAGCAGTGCCAGGGATATCGAGTGCAAACCCTGAGCTGATGAAGCTCATGGATAACCCAGACAACTGGGCGAGTTGGGGGGGCGATTACGCCGGCACCCGTTACAGTAAACTGAATGAGATCAACAGCCGAAACGTTGGCGATTTGCAGGTAGCCTGGACGTTTTCGACCGGAGTTCTGCGCGGGCACGAAGGCGGGCCATTGGTCATTGGCGACACACTGTATGTGCACACGCCGTTTCCAAATAAGGTGTTCGCCCTTGATCTGAACGATCAGAGCATCATTTGGCGATATGAGCCGAAACAGAATCCGGACACCATTCCGGTGATGTGCTGCGACACGGTCTATCGTGGTCTGGCGTATGGCGACGGGAAAATCTTCCTGCAGCAGGCTGATACGCACCTGGTGGCGCTAGATGCCAAGTCCGGCAAGATGATCTGGCGCGTCAAGAACGGGGATCCAAAGAAGGGCAGCACCAACACCAACGCGCCGGTCGTCATTAAAGACAAAGTCATAACCGGTATCAGCGGCGGTGAGTTCGGCGTGCAGGGATTCCTGGCAGCTTACAACACCAGTGACGGATCGCTCGCATGGAAGGGCTATAGCACCGGGCCGGACGATCAGACGCTGATCGATCCACGCAAGACCACGCACCTCGGCAAGGCGGTCGGCAAGAACTCCGGCACCAAGACCTGGAAAGGCGATCAGTGGAAGATCGGTGGCGGCACGACTTGGGGCTGGTACAGCTACGATCCGGATGTCAACCTGGTGTATTACGGCACTGGCAATCCAAGCACCTGGAATCCTGTGGTCCGCCCTGGCGATAACCGCTGGTCCATGACAATCTTCGCCCGCGACCTTGATACAGGTATGGCTAAGTGGGTGTATCAGATGACGCCCCACGACGAGTGGGACTATGACGGCATCAACGAGATGATCCTCGCCGACATTAAGGTCAAAGGCAAAGACCGCAAGGTCCTCGTGCACTTTGATCGTAACGGATTCGGATATACGCTCGATCGTATAACCGGTGAGCTTCTCGTCGCGGAGAAATACGATCCCGCGGTCAACTGGGCAACTCACGTGGACATGAAGTCGGGTCGGCCGAAAGTTGTTGCGAAGTACAGCACTGACCAGAATGGTCAGGACGTCAACACGGAAAACATCTGCCCAGCCGCATTGGGAAGCAAGGACCAGCAACCAGCGGCGTTCTCGCCGCGTACCAACCTGTTCTACGTGCCGACAAACCATGTGTGCATGGATTATGAGCCGTTCGAAGTGGAATACACGGCCGGTCAGCCTTATGTTGGTGCGACGCTTAGCATGTTCCCGGCAGGTCGAGTCACAGGCGACGGGACCAACAACCTTGGCAACTTCATCGCCTGGGATGCGTCAAAAGGCAAAATTGTTTGGTCTTTGCCTGAGCGCTTCTCTGTATGGAGCGGTGCGTTGGCGACGGCAGGAGACGTCGTGTTCTACGGTACGCTCGAAGGCTATCTGAAAGCGGTTGATGCCAAGACCGGTAAGGAACTGTACAAGTTCAAGACACCGTCTGGAATCATCGGCAACGTGAACACCTGGAACCACAAAGGCAAGCAGTACATCGGCGTGCTCTCCGGAATCGGCGGATGGGCCGGCATTGGTATGGCTGCAGGCCTGGAGGGCGACACCGATGGGCTCGGTGCGGTCGGCGCATACAAAGCGCTGGACAAATATACGCAGCTTGGCGGAGTAATGACGGTATTTGCTCTGCCGGATTAATCTGCGGCGCCTTATCGACGGATTGTTAATGATTAGACCCCCGGCCGCATGCGGCCGGGGGATTTTTTTGACACAACAATGCTTCGGAATACCATGAGATTACATAGCTTAAATCGAGCGTATAGACCGAAATCGATACACATGATGTATATCACGATACCGTTGCTGCTGGTCGCTTGCGCGATGGACCAAACGCAAAATCCTCAGCCCGGAAACGCAAATTCGGTGGCAGCCGAAAATACGGCAGGCACGGCGAAGTCTGCAGACGTGGAATCAGGGTCCGACGCAGCGGCACCGTACTCGGTTGAATGCGGACAGGTTAATGACGCCGGTGAAGCATTTTGTTATGTCGATGCCGATACCTATATCGGCTGGCGAACTTTCCACGGTTTTTGCCATGTCTGTCATGCGCAGGACGCTGTGGGCAGCACATTTGCGCCGAACTTGCTCGACCGAATGCGAGAGTCTGATATGACGCGGGATCTATTTGTAGACAGACTGGCAAACGGATTCACCGGACAAGTGGGCGTAATGCCTCCCTGGAAAGACAATCCGAATGTCAGTAAACGCTATAATGAGCTATTCAGTTATTTGCGGGCTCGCGCTGACAAGGCATTGCCGCCGGGTCGACCGAAAAGGTTTCCAAAATAAGATTAATGAAGGTCCGTAGCTCTATATATCGCCAAGGGCTGTTGCTAATTGTCGCATGTGTCCTGTCCAGCAATTCATCGGCCAACGAAGGACGAGCATTTCGAGTTTGCGCTGATCCTAACAACTTGCCTTTGTCGGCAAAGTCGCTTGACGGCCTGGAAAACAAGATCGCAGAAATCTGGGCCAAGAAACTTGGCTTGCCGCTGCAGTACACCTGGTTCCCACAACGGCGCGGATTTATCCGTAACACCCTAAAAGCATTGAATGAATCGGGAAGCGCTTACAAATGCGATGTCGTGATGGGCGTCGCGGCCGGGTTCGACCAGCTTGCGACGACGATGCCTTACTATCGATCAACATACGCGCTGGTCTTCGTAAAGGGACGCGGCCTTGACGATGTGACAAGCGGTCGGCAATTCGTCAACTTGAATCCAGAAGTACGTGACCAGCTCAAGATTGGCGCGTTTACGCCGACGCCCGGTGTCAAATGGCTCGCGCGTTATGGCATGACGGAACAACTGGTCCCATTCCTCGCCATGTCTGGCGATCCGGAAGCGTACCCGGGCGAGATCATCGAAAAGGAGCTCGCCAGCGGCAACCTGGATGCTGCAATTGTATGGGGGC
Source organism: Gammaproteobacteria bacterium (assembly GCA_029861535.1). GTDB lineage: Bacteria > Pseudomonadota > Gammaproteobacteria > Steroidobacterales > Woeseiaceae > UBA1847. The sequence continues at coordinate 11,865 of JAOTZC010000009.1, read as the reverse complement.
CGATAGCCGGTTTCTTTGCCAAACGCTCAGAAGTAGAGATGGTCGTAATTCCCCTCGTATCGGAGCCTGGCATTCAATTTGATTTCGCGATTTCTGCGGGTGTCAGGTACGGCGATGGCGAACGCAAAGACGTATTGGAAGGACTGATCCGCTCGACGGCTGCGCCGATGCGAGAAGTGCTGGAAGCATACAACGTCCCATTGCTCGATCCTGTACGAGCCACAAATACCGCTCAGTTGCCCGATGACGATTAGGCCGCGACGTCGAAAAGCCAGCGTGGCAATTAACGTCTATACTGAAAGGTGACTGGCCGATCGCAAACTTTGCGCGGTCAATTGGGAGGTTCGGAGGACACAATAATGAGTAGCAAATTCGAAAAAAATCTTTTTCTCAATCTACTGATTGCGACGAGCATGGCGCTTTTCGGTGTCAGCTCGGCACATTCTCAGGAGGTCGAGGGCGGCACGCTCTATGGGGACATGCTGACGGTTACGCAGGATATGTTGGATCACGCAGCGGGTGATTCCAATAACTTCCTGCATACCAACGGTAATTACAAGCAGACACGTTATTATCCGGGTCGCCAGATTAACGTTGGCAATGTTGACCGATTGAAGCGCGCTTGGACGTTTGAGACAGAAATTGTCGAGTCTCTGGAAACGACGCCAATTGTCGTGAACGGCACCATGTATATCACGACGTCATTCAACCATGTCTATGCGTTGAATGCGGAAACGGGCAAACAGATCTGGCATTTCAAACACAAAATGGGTCCGATCACGACCTATTGCTGCGGCCCGAATAATCGCGGTGTATTTCCATACGGCGATCGACTGTATATGGGCACGCTGGATGCAAAACTCGTGGCACTAGACGCCAAAACGGGGGCGCTCGAATGGGAAGTCCAGATAGCCGATCCCGAACTCGGCTACAGCGAAACAATGGCGCCGACCGCGGTTGACGGAAAAATCCTTATCGGAACTAACGGCGGTGAGTATGGAATTCGGGGATTCGTCAAGGCCTACGATGCGAATTCCGGCAAGCTGTTATGGACTTTTAACACGACGCCCGAGAAGTCCGTTGGCGTATGGGCCACCAAGGATGCAACCGGTCGGGACATGTTGCGAGATATCAAAGCTGAAAAAGCAGCACTGAAAAAACTTGGTGATCCTTATAAGACACTTGGCGGCGGTGTTTGGCAGAACATGGCGATCGACCGGGACTCGGGGACTGTGTATTTCGTCGTCGGTAATCCATCCCCCGACCTGTATGGTGCGATTCGGCCGGGGGACAACCTGTACACAAATTCACTCGTGGCGGTCGATTTGGATACGGGTGACTACAAGTGTCATTTTCAGTACATCGCGCATGACGTATGGGATCTCGATGCGGTGAGTCCGCCGATATTGACGACCGTTTCGGATAAACGCGGCAATTCGGTGAAAGGCGTGCTGCATGGTGGTAAGACCGGTTACGTCTATGTGCACCGCGCAGATGACTGTAGCCTGATCCGCTTCTCCGAGCCTATGGTCAGTCAAGAAAACCGCTGGGTCCTGCCAACCACAACGGGCGCACGCATGTTGCCGGGTGCCAACGGCGGGGTGGAATGGTCACCGATGGCCATCGATCCGAACCTTAATTTGGCGTATGCGATCAATCTGCATCAGCCAATGACCTACCACGTCGAAGAAACACCGTATCCGGGTGGCAAACTTTGGCTTGGTGGCGCGTTCAAAGTCATCCCGTCCGAGCAGCAATGGGGCAATATCACCGCAGTCGACTACAACACCGGGCGCATTAAATGGAAGGTCAAAACTCAGCAGCCGATGATAGGCGGCATTTTGGCGACTGGCGGCGGTCTCGTATTCACCGGTGAAGGCAATGGTTGGTTTCGGGCATACGATTCAGCGTCAGGTGAGCTTATGTGGCAGTACAAGGCGAGCGCCGGAGTCAATGCTCCACCCGCTTCATTTAATGTCGGCGGCAGCCAATACATCGTCGTCGGAGCAGGCGGTAATGTGCAACTTGATTTCAAGCGCGGAAATCAAATACTCGCCTTCAAGCTCGACAGGTAGATCGATAGGCATTGAACGTAATCCCCGGCGGCCGACATTTCTTGGCCGCCGGGATTTTTTCGAAGCGATCGACACCGTGGCGGAACCGATCGAAGTGAATGCCGGTCAAAACCGTTGTCGGCTTCACGCGAGATTGTCCATGCCTAGCAAATATTTAAATTTCTTTTTATTCCTGTGTTGCAGCAGCTATTTGGGCCCGGTTATTGCGCTGGCCGACGATGCTAATTGCGATGAATTCGCGCCCGTCGCCGGGATACTCAAATCCTGCGAAGTCTGTCACGGCGAAGGCGGAGCATCGACTCAACAACAGTACCCGATCTTAGCGGGGCAAGAGTTCTACTACCTCTACGTTCAACTTAAAGACTTCAAATCGGGACTTCGTGCAGATCCGATTATGGGGCCACTGTCCTCTGCGCTTGATAAAGAGTCCATGCAACTTATTGCCAAGTATTTTTCAGCGCAGGAATGGCGAGATACGGAATACATGAATCAGGAACAGGCGACTCAAACCGCTAAAAGCGTCATCACGGCGGGACAATGCGTCGCTTGCCATTTGGGTGCATTTCACGGTAACAGTCGTGTGCCGCGGCTTGCGGGGCAGCATCCGGAATACCTTGCGAAGACGATGCTGGATTTCAAGTCGAAAGCGCGACAAAATTCGCCAGCCAAAGGGTCGCTGCTGGCATCATTCGCCGACCAGGAATTGGTCGATGTCGCTGAGTATTTAAGCAGCCTCTAGCACCAGCCTCATTGCAGCTGTTGCTCGAGAACACGAGCTGTTTCCGTGTGACCAGCAGACAACGCGAGATTTTTCGCTGTTTCACCATTGTTATCGCGTAAGTTTGTGTCGCTATCCTGATCCACTAAGTGCCGGACCACAGCCGAATGGCCTTGTTCGGCCGCCATCATCAACGCGGATTTGCCACGGTCGTCGACTAGGTCTACGGCAGCACCGCGCGCCGTTAGCATTTCGACAACGTCGCGATGGCCATAACCTGCTGCCCACATCAAGAGCGTGAGCTCGTGCGAGTACCGCGCATCGACAGAAATTGTTGGCCCATTATTTGAGTCCAATAGTTGTCGGAGCATGTGCGCATCACCATTGGCAGCGGCATAGACGGTGCTGGTTTTGCCCGTGCTATCGACGAAATCGGCCCTAGCACCACTTTGCAACAGCAGTTCGGCAATCGCGGCATGCCCGTGGAATATCGCGCTCGACAGCGGCGACACCTGTTTCATATTAACGAGATTGGGATCGGCATTTTGCTGGAGAAGGAATCTGACGACATCGAGTGTGCCATTGCCCGCCGCCTCAAATAACGGTGTATTCCCGTTAAGGTTGGCCTGATTCGCGTCCGCTCCAGCCTCAATTAGGACCCGGGCTGTCTTCACATGCCCGCCTCGCGCCGCATAAATTAAAGCGGTGTTGCCGAAGCGATCGCGAGTGGTAATGGATGCGCCATCCGACAGACTCGAGGCGACAAGTTCCCACTCCCCTCGTTTTGCCGCATCAAGCAGACTCAGGTTCAGCGCTCGCGGATCAGTTGCAGCGGTCGTTGTGCCAACGCCAACTAAGAGAATGACAATACATTTGAGGAATATTCTTGTTGCCGTTGTCCGGCACCGCATCAGCACGTTTTTGCCCTCTCACGTTTGTTTTCTCAAAATTATACGCACATAGTGCTATCGTTCGATATTGACATTCTGAAACGAGAGATCGACTACTGTGCGAAATCTAGTAATTTACCTGATGATTTTACTGTCGGGAACCGCGTTCGGCGAAGATGCAGTCGAGGCGGCCGCGAGTTGTGTTGTCGTTCATGAAAAAGACGCACAGGCCGAAAAAACGACAACCTGCTTCGAGAATATCGCACTGGAGAGAACATCGTTCGAATCTGGCGTTTGCCAGTGGAAGAGTGACGCTCAGGCCGTAGCGGATGTACAAACAACGACACAGTTTGTAGCACAATGCCCGGCGACTTACAGCGCCTTCTGCGATCGACTAGTACTGGGCCCGCAGATGATCGCACCGGTGAAAATTTTCATTTACGATCGATCGGTGCAAGTTTTGGAACGGGCGAAGAAGCAATGCCTGAGCGGCGGTGGTAAGTGGACCATAAATGAATCGGATTAAGTAGTATTACGGATAGTGACATCAATCGGCGCCAATTACTGTCTAGCCATGCACGAGACCGGAACATTCGGCTGTCGTCGACAGCGGTTGTCGCCGACTTTGAGGCAGCGCGTGCTGCTGGGTTTCGTGTTGGCTTTTTTCGCATGCGTCGTTTCGGCACAGGAATATGACGCGCTCCCCTACTCGGTCGAGAATGGCGCAGTCGACGAATCGACCTACCTGGGCTGGCGGATCTTTCACTCGACCTGTCATGGCTGCCATGGTGTCGATGCCACGGGCACTAGCGTTGCTCCGGATCTTACCGAGCGCGTTAAGAAGCTATCGTCCCGGGACTTCAGTATCAAAGTGTTATCGCGATATCGCATCACCATGAGCGCTGAAGCGGCTGCTGGCGACGATCAAACGGAGATGCGTGCAGCATTCCTGGAGCAGGTGTTGCGCCGCGAACGCGGTGAGGTCCTGATGCCGGCGTGGGATCAAGATCTCAACGTCCGCCCACATGTGCTGGATATTTACGCCTACCTTCGCGCTAGAGCCGATGGGGCTCTCGGGCAGGGGCGTCCGCAACGGCAATCCGACAACGATTAGAGCCATTGTCTGACTATCCGATCCGTTTGCGCTAAAATTGTAATTGCCGCACGGAGAAACTAAAACCCAAAAACTCTGAGGTAACTAGCTATGACTACTCCGACGTTACATCCCTCTATCGATAACGGCATCCAGCCCGGTAGTGACGACTTTGCCGGTGGAACGTTGAAATGTAAATGCGGGTCCGATCCCGTCGAGGTCACAATTAAGTCTCAATCGGCGCACAACCATGTATGTGGCTGCACCAAGTGTTGGAAGCCCAAGGGCTCGTTGTTATCGATGGTGGCCGTTGTTCCCAGGGACAGCGTCAGCGTCACCGCCAACGAAGATAGACTTGCTATCGTCGATGAATCGGCGGCGATTCAGCGGTATGCCTGCAAGACCTGTGGCGTGCACATGTACGGGCGAATCGAAAATACCGGACATCCGTTCCATGGTCTGGACTTCATCCATACGGAACTGTCGGACGATACGGGTTGGTCAGCGCCGGAATTCGCCGCTTTCGTCTCATCTGTCATTGAAGGCGGATATCCCGCAGACGGCATGGATGACGTTAGAGCGAGACTGCGGGTGTTGGGTCTGGAGCCTTATGACTGCCTGTCACCGCCGCTGATGGATGTGATCGCCACGCACGCTTTTAAGTCGGCGTAATCTGACCGCAACGCGCGTGTATTCCGAGCCCGATGAGCTAGGGCCCGGCGAACTGCGCATGCTCAACATCTTGGTGTCAATTCAACAGGCGAAAAAATGACCACAGCACAAACCTCCATCTCGCAATGTTCCTGCCTGCAACTGCTCATCGGCTTAGCATTCCTCGGCGGCTGCGACCCGGCGTCGAAATCCGACGTCGATGCCCCGCTGTCGGAGACAAGCGAACAGGCCGCATCCGTGCGAGAAATGCCCGAATGGCCCACGGATGGCGATCTGGTCTATGTCAGCAACGAGGATTCCGGCGACGTCACGATCATTTCGACCGCGACCAATCAAGTCGTAACATCGATCAGCGTGGGCCGCCGGCCGAGAGGCATCAAGGTCAGTCATGACGGGAAAAAACTATTTGTCGCGTTGTCGGGCTCGCCCAAATGCCCTCCGTCCATGCCGGACGAAGAGTGCGAAAAGCAGGCTACCGACAAAACCAAAGATGGCATCGCCGTCGTTGACTTGCTAACGGCCAAGCTGGAGCGTGTGTTGCCGGGCGGCTCGGACCCCGAACAGTTCGATATCAGTGCCGACAACCGACGTCTGTTTGTCTCCAATGAAGACTCAGACCAGGCAACCATTGTCGATACCGTCAGCGGCGAAGTCTTAAGGACGATTCCGGTGGCACGTGAACCGGAGGGTGTGAGAGTCAGCCCTGATGGCGCATTGGTGTATGTTACGGGTGAAACCGATCACGATGTCACGGTGCTCGATGGCACCAGTGGCGCGGTCGTCGCAACCATCGGCGTCGGTTTGCGCCCGCGTGATGCGGTGTTCGCATCAGACGGATTGAGAGCGTTTGTATCAGCCGAACTAGCACACTCGATCGCCGTGGTCGATGTTAAGAAGCACGACGTTGTCGCGACAATCGAACTGGACGAGACGGCCAAGCCCGTGGGCATGGCAGTCACATCCGACAACCAGCGCCTCTACGTGGCCAACGGTCGCGGCAAAACGGTTTCGGCAGTCGATCTGACTACCTTCGACATCATAGGCACGGTCGAAGTCGGCCCACGACCCTGGGGTATCGGCCTAACCGATGACGAGCGCTTCCTGTACACGGCGAACGGCCCATCGGACGATGTGTCCGTCATCGATACCGAATCGATGCAAGTCATTGCCACGATCAAGGTCGGCGAGACGCCGTGGGGTATTGCGATTGGACCGATCCCGCGCTAGTCCGGAAAATCAAGTCGCAGCGGAGGCGGTGCGGCGACGCAACCAGCCGTCAAGACCCCAGATCATACCCGCGCGGGTGAAGAAGAATGCGAGAAAAGCCACAATCATAAATAGCTTGAGTCCGTGTCTGGGAAACGGCAAGCCCAGAGCAGCAAGCTCATAAACCACGAGCAGAAATAGTCCGCCGACTGCCGACGTCCTGGTCAAAAAGCCGAACGTCAGCCCGATGCCGACTAGCCCTTCACCAACCGCGGTCAAATGCGCGAGCAATTCTGCGTTGGGAATTAGAACGTCGTGCAGTAATGCTTGGAGTAAAGCGATGGGATTCGATTCTGCATACCCTTCGAGAATACGCGGTAGAGTCTCAATCCATCGCCCGGATGCCATTGGCATTGGCAGTACACCACCGAGCAGTAACCATTTGCTGCCGATCGCTTTGATGAACCAAGCGCCGGTTGCGATCCGCAGTACGGCCAGCCAGCGGTCAGGGTGTTGCATGAGGCTAGAAGCGCTCAAGACCCCACCTCTGTCGGCATGTGATTGTGCCACGATTCACAACGCTCGCAGAGTAATGCCGACAAATACGGCGCGCGGCGGCGCGGGCCCGACAAAACGGGGGTTTGTGAAATCTTCTAACAGGGGCACTTCGACTTCACTCGGCTCCTCTCCCAACAAGCCGAACGTCTCAAACTTCTGGTCAAACAGGTTGGACACTCTCGCAAACAATTCAATATTGTCATTGATGCTATAGCGACCACGCAGATCAACAACGGCATAACCGTCCAGCGTATCAACCTGGTTGGACTCATCACCTCGAAGCACCTGATCGGAGTTGTACAACACATCTAGGCCAACACTCGAGTTAGCAGACACCGCATAGTCGGTACTGAGTTTCAGAATATGCTCAGACAAACCTGGTATGCGGTTACCGGAGCGGACCCTGATTTGACCGTCTTCGTCCGCGAACGGATGGTTTGGGCTTAGTACCTCGAAATCGTCTTCGAATGTGGCATCGAGGTAAGTGTACGCAAGGACCCAGTCGGCCCGCTCCGTCTCCCCCGCGAGCCGTCCCTCGATGCCGATGCGCCGGGTTTCGTTAACATTGGCAAACAGACCAGTGGAGCGGCCGGTTGTCTGAAAGATAATGTCGTCCTTGTTGGTTGAATGAAAGAATCCCAGATGGTATTCGGCCGCACCCACTTCACCACGAATTCCGCCCTCGAAGCCCTTCGTGACTACTTCATTCAACGGCGGATCCGCCAGGAACGCATTGGGCAGCCGGCATTCAAACTCGACATTATCGGGATCCTCGCCCTCGGCGATAGCAATCGCCACCGCCAGATCGAAAACACCGTCGTTGCAGGCCAGTTCTATCGGCGTGGGCGCGCGGCTCGATTCACTGTAGTTGCCGAAAACGTTTGCTTTCTTCGAGACTTGGTAGGTCACTCCTATAGCGGGATTGAAACGCGAGAAATTGTGCTTGCCATTTAGCTCACGTCGTTCGCCGGAGCGGTCGAGGAGTTCCACGTCGGTATCGTTGAAGCGCCCGGACGCCGTTAACGTGAGCCGCTCCGTTAACTCCATTACATCCATGAAATAGAGACTCAAGGATGTCGTCTCCGCGTCGACGTCGGTCTCGAATTCGTCCACAAACGTCCCTGTACCCAGTCCCGTCGTACTGCGAGTAATCGGATCTAGAAAGGACAACTCGGTTTCAGATTCAAATCGGGAATCGCCGGCAAATAATGCAACACCGAATATAAACTGGTTGGTTCGATTAAAGAGATCATTGCTGAACGACAATTGAATGTCAGTGCCGTAGCTTTCCTGATTCCGGTTGCTGACGTTTTCGATCGCTTCATCGGCAAGCACACCAGTGCCGGAAAGTTCACCAGTAAGATCTTCTACATTGAAATCTCCATCGATTCCCATTCCCGCGGCCGTATCATTCAAGAAGGCCTCTAGCGCCGCAGCATTGGTGAACTGACTTTGACAAATATCGTCCTCGTCAAGCCCAATCTCTTCGAGTCCATCGTCTTCAAGGCCTTCGAGCAGGGCGTCAGCACCGCCCAATTCACACACAGCTAATTCACTCACGTCTCCATTTAGTGAATCCGTTTTGTTCTCGCGGTAGAAGGCATTCGCACTGAGCATGATCGCGTCGGTGAAGTTATGAGAGCCGTCAATACTCAGCATCGTCATGCCGTTTTCAGTGCGATCAAGCCCTGTAAAGATAGTATCCCGGTCGATGGCCAATAGCTCAACCGGGAGCGGGCCGTTGCCGAGTAAATTGCTGTCGCCATGCTGTAAATTAAGATTCAGTTTGGAGTTGGCATCGAGCCACCCGATGCTGCCGTATAAGTTGACGGCGTCAGATTCAGATTGCTCGCGCCAGCCTTCTTCATCGAAATAATGTACGTTGACAAAATATCCCCAGCTGCCGTTATTGCCACTGCTGTCGACGGAAGCCACAATGCGGTCGAAGGAGCCACCCGATACCTTCAAGCTGTGACCTTCAGTGTTGAATCCATTTTTCATCTGAATCGTGAGAGCGCCGCCAAGCGTGTTCAAACCGAACACGGGATTCGTGCCGCCGATCAGGTTTATACCGTGAATGGCCGACTGCGGTATCAAATCCCAATTGACCGTATCGCCCAGTGGTTCATTGATACGCACACCATTTTGGTACACGGCTAATCCCTGCGCCAAACCAAGCAGCGGCGATGCCGTGTAGCCCCGAAACTGCACATCCGGCTGCAATGGATTGTTTTGCGCCTCATTCACGCTAACGCTGCCGAGCTTGTAGTTGAGGAAGTCACTCAGAGCAAGGCTCTGTGCGCGTTCGATATCTTCCGCCAATGCGGCTTGCACGTTATACGGAATTTTGTCCTCAGGCAGACCCACACTTTGGCTCGGCGTGACCCCGAATACGATGATTTCCTCATCTTGCGCGATTGCGTCGGCTGTGATGAGAATAACAATGAGCCACGGAAGCGCCGTTGTTTTTATTGACTTTGCGCAGAGAATTTTCGTTTCCAGTCTATGCAGCCGACAATCTGCCAGGCAATACTAAACCTTCACAAACCATAACGGCACTTACGCTTCGTTGATCGCTGCCGCGATCTGCGCGGCCAGTGATTCGACGCCCTTCTCGGTTAAGCGTTTCTGCGTGCCCTTGACCTCGACGACAAGGTCCGCAATGGGCCGCTCAGTCTTCGTGTCTATTACGAGTGCTTTGAAGTAAACAAACAAAAAACTCGCCTTATGCACCCGTCCTACGATGACCCAGTCGCTAGCAGCTTCACGCCCGAGCTCGGCCGCAACATCGTGGTGTTCGAAGAGATATCCGGTTCCCTTGTCAGCCGTTTTCTGGGTTTCCGATTCGATGGTCACCAGCTGGAACCCGTATTGAGTACCCAGGATTTGACGTAACATCGGGCCGATCGACTCCGTACGCTCCTGTTCCGCAGCCAAGCCGGGCGCGAGTGTCAGATCATAAAGCTCGAAATCAAGCACGGCGATCGCAGATTCGCTCGCTGGCGCCGCATTTACAGGCGCTGCCGCCAACTGCGTTGCGATGAGAACAGCACAGCCGATAACGACGCCTCGTAGAGGCATCAAGCGTCGACCTTGCCGCGAAGCGGTCCAGTGTGTCGCTGGCACATGCATTCTAAATTTCTCCTCCTGTCTGGCTCGCCTAGCTGCCAGAGTTCAGCATGGCAGAATTAGAGTTATCGGACAATAACCGGCCGGTCCGATAGACGCGCCGCGATCATCGATAGCCAAAGCGTGCGACCGAGAGGGTTTGTGGTTTCGATAATAAATCAATATTTTCAAAGGGTAACGCCGTCTTCGGCTTGTTCGCCGACATCAAACACTTTCGGATTCCGGGTTCATAATGGATGGGCAACCAGATTATCGCCCTCGGCATGCCCTTCGGCCTCCAGAAATTGGGCTGAGGCGATGGAGCCGACGGTAAAGCGACTTTTGGGAAAGTGAAACTGAGGGCCGGCTCAATACGGTAGCCCATCATGTGTTTGAAAGTAACGCGCGATGTGAGTCTCTTGTCTCGCTCATGCCAGATTCTATTTGGCAGACGCACCTCGGTCGAACCACGTCGGATAATTGCGTAGCGTCTCACGAAATTCGGCAGCCCGAAGTTCGATCCAATTGGCAACATTGTCCGGCCCATTCAGCTGCAAGGTCATCTGCACGCTGGCGTGAAACTGAGCAGCCGCGATCGAAGATTTAGGCACATTGTGGATTTCCGCGAAGGTTTTCGCTTGCTCGTAAAATAGCTTCGCGAGTTTTTTCTCGTCCACCTTTAGTCCTCAGCAGAACCGAAACACTACTTGATACTTCCCGGTATCGGCCGGGCTTTGTGTTACTTGAGTCTCGCGGTGTTTGACTAATCTAAAGTTCCTCAAAACCGTGCCGATACGCACAAAAGACATAGGAGCGATTGAAATGGACATCACAGGAATTTCAGCGTCGACCGGCGCGGCGGCACCGTTAACGAGGCAGGCTGACATCCAGCCCCAAGACCAGGGCAGATCGCCGAGCGAAATACGCCATGAACATTCCCACGGCCGACGCGGGCATCATGGACGCGCACTCGGCATTTTTCGACAGGAATTGCGAATCACACTGAGAGCACAGTTTCACGCCAGATTCGCGGCCGCGCAGCAGGAATATCTGCAATTGCATAGCCGACCAACATCTGACGATGTCGCCAGCGAAGCGCTAGGTAGCGCGAAACAGCTCGTCGACGAAGCACCGACCACAGCCGCGAAATCACTCATTACGTTTCGCGCGAAAGTGCATGAGGCCGCGTCCTATGTCCGGCAAACGGTCGGCGCCCAGGACGACGTTGCGGAAGTCGACGACGCGCTTGCGAAAGTTGACGAAGGCCTTGATGCGTTTGATGAAGAAGTCGCAGCTAACCGGGAATCGTCGGCATCTGTGCTGGCCGTGGACACGCGCAGCAAGCAACGATCGACGATTCGTATTCGGACGCAGGAAGGCGACATCGTCAAGTTCGACCTAAGACGTGTGGATGAGTTATCGGCCAGTGATGTCGCAGTTTCGAATGGCGATGACTTCGCATCCGTCACCGAAGTCGAAGTATCCAGCCGGTCGCGCTTGATGTTGCGCATAAAGGGCGACCTAAATGACAGCGAGCTGGCCGCA
>JAOTZC010000036.1 GCA_029861535.1 Gammaproteobacteria bacterium | reverse complement strand
TCTGGAGTTCCCGCAAGCAACTCGGCGTCGACGATGCCTTTGCGAATGGTCGACGTAACTTCTCCGCCGGCGAGTACCGCTCCCAGGAATTCGAATATCGCCGCAACTAGGATCGCCTGCTTGATTGTCAGCGCACGCGAACCAACCGAGGTCGCCATCGCGTTCGCAACATCGTTGGCGCCAATACCCCACGCCATGAAAATGCCGAACAACGCCGCCAGCGAGATATAGACGATCCCTGCTTCCATCTATAGTGTCCCCATCAGAGCGTAAATGCCCAGGATTGTTGTTTTTATTAGTGAGAGAGCAATAGCTCGAGGCGACGCCCGACCCGCTCCGCCATATCGGCAATTTCTCCGATCAGTTCTATGACCTTGTACATGAAGACTGCATTTATCGGGTCTAACGTGCCTTCGATTTCAAACAATGCGGCACGCAAATCCGCTTGTTTAGCGTCGGTATCTGTTTCGATGCGGTCGAGCTCCTCGATCAATGCCGAAACCAGTTCGACCTCAGCGCCGCGGAAGCCGGTCGTAAACAATTCGTCAAGTTCACGGACACTTTTGCGTGCCTGCTTAGCCGCATCGATATTGCGCTCGACGAAATCCAGGAACTGCTCGGCGAGAGACTCCGGAATTTGCATTTTCCGTCCGAGAACCAATCCTGACACGTCCTTAGTCCGGTTGGCGATCTTATCTTGCACGAGCAACAGTTCGAGAAGGTCCTCGCGCGGTACCGGCATGAATAGACTCTTTGGCAGGTGCTGCCGTATATCCTTTTTTAGGTCGTCGGCTTCATGTTCGAGTGCATCGATCTCGTCCCTGACGGCTGCTGCGGTGGCCCAATCTCCTTCGATCGACGCGGCAAAGAAACGCCTTAGTTTTTTCGCGCAGCGGAAAGCGATTTCGATATGGTGCTCGAGCGGTCTAACCGGCGACGTGCCGAAAATATTTGCGAGCATGTTTGCCACTGAGGCGCTTCCTCCCAAAGCCTTTCTTGAGGCCTGTTCTCTAATTTGAGCCGGCGCGGCTGACGACCGGCGGCGGTATCCTACCATAGCGAATTACACGGGTGGCACGTTTCCCCGCCTCCAACGAGAGCAAAATCGCAGGCACTTGCATGCTAAACTCGCGCCCCCTTTTATAGGCAAAAACGGCGAGCGAAAAATAGCTCGTCCTGGCAATTCGATATGGCGAACTGGCTACTGAAGTCCGAACCCGATGCTTACAGCATCGATGACCTGAAGCGCGACCGGCGTGAAATGTGGGACGGTATTCGCAATTATCAAGCACGTAATATGATGCGTGACGATATGAAAGTCGGCGACCGGATCTTTTTTTATCATTCGAGCTGCAAGGAACCCGGCGTTGTTGGCATTGCCAAAGTCGCCAGCAAGCCGTATCCCGACCCGACTCAATTCGATCCAGATGACAAGCATTACGATCCGAAAAGTGATCCCGATAATCCGCGCTGGAGTCTCGTTGATGTCGCGTACGCAAGGAAACTCAAACGGCCGATTACGCTCACCGAAATAAAATCGCACCCGGCTCTCGATGACATGATCCTGACACGTAAAGGCAACCGACTTTCGATAATGCCGGTTAGCGATGAGCATTGGAACATCATTCTCGGTATGGAATAGCGAGCCGTGCGAATACGAGCACTTAGTTTGGGAAAGCTCACAGCAATCATTGCGGTCGTTGTCACCGTCGGCTGGTGGTTGACGCCACCCAAGCTCGTCAACGCCGCCACGATACCCAAATTGCCCGAAAATCTCGAAACCTGGATCGCCGCGTCGGAGCAGGCGGTCAACGGTGAGTATCAGCTGATTCCTGGAACCGAAAAGCGTGTACGTTGGCAGACTACCGGCAATAAAACCGAATACTCGATCGTGTATCTGCACGGATTCTCTGCAACACGACAGGAGATTGCACCGACGACCGAAATTGTTGCCGATCGCTTAAACGCGAATCTTTACGAGACTCGCTTGTCGGGGCACGGACATCGCCGCTTACCGATGGACGGCGTTCGTGCCGAACAGTGGCTACAGGATGGAGTCGAAGCAATCCGTATCGGAGCCGCGCTTGGTGACAAGGTCGTCGTCATTGGAACCTCCACCGGCGCGACGCTTGCGCTCGCCCTCAGTGGGCATCCGGTCATGGACGACGTCGCTGCGCTGATATTGATCTCGCCGAACATGGCACCGGCGGATCCCACGGCGGCCTGGCTGACGCGCCCGGCAGGTCCACTGATGGCGCGACTTGTGGTCGGCAACACCCGCAGCTGGACGCCACACAACGAGTTGCAGGCGCGATACTGGTCGACCAGTTATCCGATCGACGCCACAGTTGAGGTCATGCGGCTCGTCGATCGAGCACAACGACTGACGTCGACAACGATGTCACAAGACGTACTGATGTTGTTGTCACCGGAAGACAAGGTAATCTCACCGCAGGCGGCGCGCGATGCGTTCGACGTCATCGATGCGCCAAGAAAGAACTTGGTCCAAGTTCGCGCCGAGGATCCCAGTAATCACGTCTTGGCCGGTGACATATTGTCACCCGGCACGACCCATGAGATTGCCGAACAGATCGTTAGCTTCATAACGAGCAAGAATTAGGCGCCAAACGACTGCAGTTGTTCCTGGATCGGCGCTGCGCCGCCCAGCGCCAGCATGATGACAAGGTCGTCTGAGTCGGCCCAGCCGAATGCGGCGTCGAGAGACTCCGATTCTTCCTCATAGTGCGCTACCTGATCTTCGCGCGCGCCAAGTGACAGCAGCTCGTCGCGGATAACTGTGTAAACGTCACCGTGCTCTCTGCCGCGGTGATATTTTGCGAGCTCCGAGACGATGACTCGATCGAGCCCGATCGCCCAGGCGTCGCGAGTCATTGCCCGAATCAAATCATCGGGCCGATCGCCGGCCTGACCGAAGCATAAGACGCGACGATTTGCCGGTATCGCCCGAGCCATATCGAACAATGCCCGCATCGCCTGCGGATTGTGCGCGAAGTCGACCAGAACTTTGCGTCCTTGGACTTCATAAACGTTGCAACGTCCGGGATTGTCGTCCTGTGACATCGTCGTAAGACCGATGCGAATATCGGCGAGCGTCGCCCCGAGGCTCCATGTCAGCGCGGCCGCAGCAAGTGCGTTTGCGACGTTATGCCTGGCTGCCCCGTGTAAGGAAATCGGAATCTCATGATCATGGCAAATGAGTTCGCGCGTTCCATTTTCAAACATCAGCAATTCGTCACCGTCGAGAACGAATGCCAATCCACTTGTCGAGATTTGCTCGCGTACGCTTGGATTATCGACGTCGATGCTAAACCAGACCAACTTGCCGTCAAATGTGCTGGCTTTGGCAACGAGACGCGGGTCATCGGCGTTCAGAATCAAGCAGCCGTTAGTGCGCACAGCTTGGCTGACGATCCATTTTACGTCGAGCAATTCATCGAGATTTTGCGAACCGAAATCGCCGAGGTGATCTTCGGCAATGTTTGTAATCAACGCCGCGTCGGCGCGCTCGACTCCCAAGCCACGACGAAGAAGACCGCCGCGCGCCGATTCCAATATCGCAACATCGACGTCATTCTGACGAAGTATTTGCCGCGCGCCGCCGGGTCCAGACCAGTCACCGCGATCGATGATGCGATCGTTAACGGCGATCCAGTCGGTCGAACTCAATCCGACATTTAGCGCAGCGCCGCGCAAGATGTGCGTAGCAAGCCGCACAGTCGTGGTCTTGCCGTTGGTTCCGGTAACCAGTCCGATCGGTATGTCGCTGAAGCCGTCCCAGTCGACTGACGCGGGGTCTGGTAGCTCGCGCGCTGGCCAGGTCCTGGCGCTGCGGCCGAGACCCAATGACACCTCATCATCATCCCACAGAAATGTTACGCCTTTGGCGGCGGCCGCTGCCTGCAAGACCAGCAGCGGTGGATTGGCTTCCTCCGAGTATTCGCTCCGAATCGATTCAGCCGCGGCCGCAAAATCCGCTATCGATTCGCCGCTCAGCTCTGCCTCGCAGGCCGCCCACGCCCATTCGTTGATTTCCGATGCGGCGTACAGCGCATCGATCGACACGGTGAACGCGAGGCTGACACCACCGGTCAAGTCCTTGCGGCTGTAGTCACAGGGGCCCCAACCAAACTCGTTCTGCATGCGCTCGACATTTGCCTGCCATAGCGGTGCAAGCCGGTCGGCCTCGTCACGTGTGCAGGCAATGTCGAGAATCGCCGCCGGGCCGTCAAAAAGCAGGCTGGGTCCGGTCAGTCTACGAGCGTCGAGAAACTCCATGAGCGTTGCAATGGGCTGGCGGCGTCAGTCGGACTCTTCGCCGCGCGCAATGCGCACGCCGCGCTCGTCGCTGATGATCTCGATATTGTCATCCAGCGAGAAGCCCTCGATGTCGGGCAAATTGATCGACACCGGCACCATCGCATCGCCATCTTCAACTTTGGCGCCGGAGTTGAAATAGATGATCTGTTTCCACGTGCGCTTGACGTTATCGCCAAGAATTAGCACAAGATCCCCCGGCGCGGACATTTCGAGTGCACGCGTCGTCGCTTCCTGCTCGTCCGGAATCACATCAATGTTGTCGGTCGATACGCCCAATTCAAGCAACTTGTTCTTTTGCATTACGGCGACGTCGTCAACACCGCGCCCGCGTCGATTATCGTCACAACGGCAAATGTAGTGATCGAAATGACCGGCTGAAATCTCCGCGATTTCGCGAATATCTTCGTCACGCCGGTCGCCGGGCGCGGCGAGCACGACAATCTTCTTGCCGTCGACTTCGAAGCGATCCACCAGCCCACACATCGCGCGAACGGCGGCCGGATTGTGTGCGTAGTCCAGGATGACCCGAAACGGATGCTCGTCGTAAATATTCATCCGTCCCGGCGTCTGGAAGTAGGACGAATCAAACGTGCGCAGCCCATGACGAATATCTTCGAGGCTGACGTTCATGTTATAGGCCAGCGCGGCGGCAAACATCGCGTTTTGCACATTGTGCATCGCACGACCCTCGACTGTTGCCGGAATCAGGTGAGTCCATAGCAATGGCGTATGGCTCTCGTTGTCATAGATCGTGATCATATGTCCGTTCATGCCCTGCTCGAGAACGAACGCCTGGCCACCGGCAGTAATGTGTTTCTTGACGAGTGAATGGGCCGGATTCATTGTCACGTAACATAGCCGCTCGGCGTCTGTGTAGTCGGCCATCTGCAGGCAAAGCGGATCATCGGCGTTCAGGATTGCCGCATCTCGTGCGATTTCTATCGGCACACGTTTGACGACAGCTAGCTGCTCTAGCGTGTCGATGCCACGCATGCCCAGATGGTCCGCGGCAACGTTCAGACAGGCAGCCACATCGGCTTCCTGAAATCCCAAGCCACTGCGGAGCATGCCGCCACGCGCCACTTCCATAACGGCCGCATCGACCGACGGGTCGCGCAAGATCATCTGCGCTGACACAGGCCCGGTCATGTCGCCAGGCACGCTCAGGTTGCCGTCGATATATACGCCGTCTGTCGACGTAAACCCTACCGTCTTACCGGAAAGCTTCAGGATATGCGCCAGCATTCTTGAGGTCGTCGTTTTGCCGTTTGTGCCGGTAACGGCGGCTATCGGAATTCTGCTTGGCGCGTCCGGTGGGAATAACATGTTGATGACAGCACCGCCGACGTCTCGCGGCGTACCTTCGCTTGGCGCGACATGCATGCGAAAGCCAGGACCAGCATTGACTTCACAAATGCCGCCGCCAGCGTCACGATATGACTCCGTAATGTCTTTGGTCAAAAAATCTACGCCGCCAATATCGAGGCCGATGGCCTTGATCGAGCGAATCGCCATCTCGCGGTTGTCGGGATGGATCGTGTCCGTCACATCAATCGCTGTGCCGCCCGTGGACAAGTTAGCCGTCGAACGCAAATAGACGATTTCGCCCTCTTTGGGCACCGTATTGCGATCGTAGCTTTTTTTGGCCAACAAGCGCTTGGCCTGATGGTCAAACTCCAGCCGAGTCAGGACCTTTTCGTGTCCAACACCACGTTGCGGATCCTCGTTTACGATGTCGACGAGCTGTTCAACCGTATTCTTGCCGTCACCAACGACATGACCAGGAACTCGCTTGGCCGCGGCTATTAGCTCGCCGTCAATGACCAGAAGCCGATGGTCGAATCCTTCGATGTAACTCTCGGCGATGATTGAACGGCCGTGCTCGCGCGCCTTTTCGAAAGCGACCTCAACTTCTTCCGGCGTTTTCAGATTAATCGAAACCCCGCGGCCGTGATTACCGGCAAGCGGTTTCAATACAACCGGGTAACCGATGCGCTCGGCGGCGCGAACTGCCTGCGATGGACTACGCACAATGGTCTGTTGAGGCACAGGCAAACCAAGGTCACGCAATATTCCGTTGGTCTCTTCCTTGTCCGAGGCAAGTTCAACGGCGATGTTGCTTGTATTGCCAGTTGTCGTTGCCTGGATGCGCTGCTGATAACGCCCATGCCCGAATTGCACGAGGCTATAGTTATTGAGACGTAGCCACGGAATATTTCGTTCCTCGGCCGCGTGAACCAGCGATGCAGTACTCGGACCCAACGCCCGACTTTGTGCATAGCGAATGAACCTGTCGCGCTCTTGTGCGAAATCCCAGTCCTCGTCCGGCGCTTCTGATGGCCGAATTTCGGCGGGCAACAAACTGTGTATCAATTTCAGCGCTAGCTCGCTGGCCTCGCGCCCGACCGCCCTGTCCTTGAACTGAAACACCATGTTGTATTGGCCTGGCTGTCCGTCGATCGAACGCGTACGACCAAACGTGACCGGCGAACCGGCAACGTTTTGCATTTCGATCGCGACATGCTCCATTACATGGCCAAGCCAGGTTCCTTCGTCGTCGCGTAATCGGCGAACGAAGCCGCCCGCTTCCCCGTACGAACAGCCATGCTCATGCAGGCCCGGAAGATAATCGAGCAGTGGTTTGATAAACGCATCGCCGAGCCGCCCAGTCGGCCACTCCTCGAGCACGCCAAGATCGAGCACGTGCCGGATAACCGGAAAATGGGCATAAATATTGGGCCCGACAAAGACATTCGTAGTTATTATTTTCATTTTGCTAAATCCGTCATTGTCATCGAGGCCTCGTCGGCGATCGCAGCGCGCGATTCAATCTCGAAGCGCCCTCCTGATATCAGGATATGCAGCTTGACGCCGATCAGGCTTACGGGCTCACCGCGGCGAGCCCGATCCATAGAAGAATAACTCAGATCCAGAGGATCGATGATGGTAATGCCGCCGCTACCGACGACCTCTAGGTCATCCCCAGGTCTAATGAATGCGGCGGTGTCTTCATCCAGGCCGATACCGATGGCGAACGGGTTGTAGGCCAACGCGGTTAGAAGGCGGCCAAGCCGGTCACGCTGGCGGAAGTGCTGGTCAATAACGAACTTATTCGTCAGGCCGAGTCCGGGCGCCAGCGTAACCATATCCGGACTTGGCGTACTGCCTTCATTGCCGCCGGCGATCATGTGTTCGGGCATGAACGCGGCCCCCGCGGAGGTCCCCGCGACATGCATGCCGGCGGCATTTCGGCGACGAATTCGGGTCGCAACTTCGGTGCCGCCTAGCGTCGTCGATAGCCGCAGCTGATTGCCGCCGGTCATGAAAACACCATCGGATTTGTCGATGTAATCTAGGTATTCACTTGACTGACAGTCTTCCCGCGTCTCGAGCGGCAACACACGCGCGTGCTTCACGCCGAGTTTGCGAAACAGCTTCTCGTAATTACGGCCGGTATCTTCGAGTTCTGACGCCGTCGGAATAATGCTGATACGCGATGACTTGCCGCCGCAAGTATCGACGAATCGATCGAGGATTTCGGGATTGTGGAGCTTTGCCTCGGCGCCACCGATCGGAATGATGTAACCCCGATTACTGTTTTTTACCGTATCTGCGGGACACATTAGTTTTGCAAATTCATTTATGGTGCTTTATTCGACGACTGTTAATCGAAGTCCGTTACTCAAATTTTCCTGTAATTACCTGCGTACCATCCTTAACGTGCCATTCGCCACCGACCATGACTTCGGAAATATGATTGTCAGCATTGAGCACGATGAAGTCCGCGCTGCCGTCAACCACGATACGGCCTTTGCCGTGCAGGCGCAGCAGGCGCGCAGCGTTTGATGTAAACGCCGGTAATACGTCCTCGAGCGCAGCGCCTCTGTCGAGCAGGTCTTTCAAGCTCAGAGCGAGGCTCGCCGGACTGCCAATATCCATTGCGGTCATCTCGCCCTCCGCGTTAAAAACCGGCAGGCAGCCTCCGCCGTCGGAACTGATCGTGACGTTTTCCGGCGGCGCATCTGATTGTAAATACCGTAACAGTGCATCGTCCGCGGCCCAAGCATCCTCTCCGTCATCCACCGGGAACGCAGTGATGTCAACAACGCAGCCGTGCTTCGCGATCTCCAGCGCTTCTTCGAACAAGGCTTTGTTGCGATTGACGTGAGTCGGATTGAAAACCCGCGCCGGCAACTCCGTTTGGCTTAGAGCTTTGCGGACGGCGCCCAATCCGCGCACGCCATCGCCAAGGTGAAGATGCATTATGCCGGCCTTGCCGGTGATCAGACCAGCAACATGAGCGTCGCTCGCGACACGCAGCAATTCGTCCAACGTTGGCTGACTCGAACGGTGGTCGCTGATCGCCAATTCCCCAACGCCGATAATCGGTTCGATAAAAACGATGTCGTCGCGAACACTGCCAGTCAACGTAACCGGCGGTACGTGATAGCCGCCCGTGTGGCACCAGGCGTTCAATCCTTGATCGCGCAACGCAATGGCATGTGCGACGAGAGACCGGGTATCCCGCGTCGTATCGTCGGTACCCAATACGCCAACGACACTGGTTACGCCAGCGCTGGTAAAGCGCGACAGTGGCACCGATGGTACGCGACTCGAAAATCCTGATTCGCCACCGCCCCCAGTTATGTGCGCATGGCCGTCGATGAATCCCGGTAGGATGCGCCGCCCGTCGAGATCTTCAACAACCAGCCCCGGTATCGATACGTCGTCAGGGTCATTAACGATAGCTAGCACGCGACCGCCGCCAATCAACAGGTGGCGCACGCCCAGGTCTTCCGGCGCAAAGATGCGCGCATTGGCAAGCAGATGAAGCATGGATTTGGCCGCGAAAAAAGGCGAGTATTGTACACTGCGCCGGCCCTGAAATGGACAAACCGAATGACGGCCAGCGAATCACCGCTAGGCAAACAGACAGCCTACCCTCAGCACTACGCGCCGACGCTGCTGCACCCGATCGCCCGCGCCGAGAGCCGCGCAGCACTTGGCCTCGGCAGCGATTTGCCGTTTCACGGTGTCGATATCTGGAACGCCTGGGAACTGAGCTGGCTCGACAAAAATGGCAAACCCGAGGCGGCAAGTGCTGAGATTCGCGTTGCCGCAGACAGCGCCAATATTGTCGAGTCCAAGTCACTCAAGCTGTACTTGAATTCATTCTCGATGAGCCGTTTCGAATCGGCCGACGAAGTCGCCAGCCTTGTCGAGAACGACTTGCAAAAATGTGTCGCCGGCGACATTAGCCTGCGCCTTGAAAGACCGCAGGCGACCGATGCTCGTACGACACAGATTCTGAGCGGAACATGCATCGACAATATGCAACTGACCTGTGACTCATATGAGGTCGACGCCGAGTTGTTGTCGTCCGATGCTGATCAGATAGTCGACGCGACTCTGCATTCGCACCTGTTGAGAAGCCTGTGCCCGGTCACTGCGCAGCCGGATTCAGGCAGTGTGTTGATCGAGTACTCTGGTGCCAAAATCGAGCCCGCCAGTCTGTTGCGCTATATCGTTTCGTTTCGTAATCACAGTGATTTCCATGAAGCCTGTGTCGAGCGCATCTTTCAGGACATCAAACATCAATGTGGCGCCGAGCGACTCACCGTGTATGCACGCTATCAACGCCGCGGCGGAATCGATATCAATCCGTTTCGTTCGACAGAAAAAACTCACGCACAGAATCTGCGCTTATGGCGCCAGTAATTCAGTCGTTGATATCGTCAGGCGAGAGCTTGTGTCCCCAACCCTGTTTCGCCTCGAGGTAACGGCGATTATCCTCGCTGACACCGCAGACATGTTTCACCATCGTAATATCGGTAATGCCGTGTTCGTTAAGATCCGTGAGCTTCTTCGGGTTGTTGGTCATCAATCTGATCGGCAGACCGCCGACAAAATACTTCAACAAAGTCGCCGCATCGCTAAAGTCTCTGGAGTCATCCGGCAGCCCAAGCGAACGATTCGCCTCGTAGGTGTCCTCGCCGGAGTCCTGCAGCAAATAGGTTGCGGCCTTGGCCCATAAGCCGATTCCCCTGCCTTCATGGCCGGACATATATACGATCACCCCGCCCTGATCGTCTGCATCGATTCGTCGCAACGCGGCAGTGAGCTGCGGTCCACAATCGCAGCGCTTGGAACCGAATACGTCTCCAGTTAGACAACTAGAATGCACACGAACTAACGGCTTACTCCAAGCATCGCGGTCGCCGATGACCAGCACGCTGTTCACCGCCATCGCCGATGCGAGTGATGCAAACGATTCCTGCACTTTTTGCGCGCGCAACTCATCGGCGAGATGCTGTGCTTTCTCGAGTTCGGTATTGCGCACACACGCATACCACTGCACCAGCATGCCGCGCTGGTCGGTGCCGAGCGGCAACGGAATCGGCCCGAGGATGCTAATGGTCTGACCGCTCGCGGCATCGTCGACGACCGGTATTCCGTCGCGGTCGATGCGAAACAGTTTGCCTTGTGCGCTCAAGCGCTCACGAATACTCGGGTCGATATAGCTGAACATGGCGCGGATTATGCCGGAAACCCGCGCCCAGGCGAGCGTCGGCGGTGGCCGCCGGCGGCGCGCCGGCGGCTGAGGGCATGCCGCGGATTGTGCGATTCGCTCGTCGGCCAAGCTGAAAATTCAACTTGCTGACTTCCTGGTCATTAACTATACTTACTGACCAACAGGTCATTAGGAGTCCGATATATGTCCGAGCCGCGTTACCGACGCCGCAAGGAAGAGCGGCCGCAGGAAATCACCGACGCCGCTTTCGCGGTATTCGCCGAGAAAGGCTACGCAGCGACCCGCGTCCAGGAGGTTGCGAAACGTGCTGGTGTTAGCAAAGGACTGATGTACCTGTATTTCAAAACCAAGGAAGAACTCTTCAAGGCGGTTATCAAGAGTGTCGTTATTCGCCGAGTCGATGCGCTGGTCGATGTCGTCGAAAACACGGACCTTTCCTCGGAGGAATTCTTGCGCGGGCCGATGGCCGAGTTCATGAAACGAATCCCGGGTTCGCCTGTTGCGGTGGTTATTCGGCTGCTTCTGTCGGAAGGTCCGCGCCATCCCGACCTCGTTGACTACTACTGGGAAAATGTCGTGTCGAAGGGGCTCGGTGCCATTTCGCGCTTTGTCGAACGTGGCATTGAACGTGGCGAGTTCCGGAAAAGCGCGGTCAGCGATTTGCCACAAATCTTGCTGGCCCCGATGATGCTGTCGACGGTATGGAACATGCTGTTTGCGAAACGCCGATTGGATTCGGACAAATTGATCGATACGCATGTCGACATGTTGCTGGACTACATCAGAACAGAAACGGTGCGCCCATAATGAAGACAAGCCCACATGACATCATCGGTGTTGCCGCATTGCTGTTGGCAGCATGTAGTCCCGGCAATGAGCACAACAGGGTCGTTGGCGAGCTTGCCTCCGATCGCATCGAACTGACGGCCGAAATGGCCGAGCCGATCATTGACATTGCCGTGGCCGAAGGCACCACGATTGAGGTGGGTCAGATACTGCTCCGTCAAAACAGCGACCGCGCCGTGACGCGCCTCGCCGAGACCACGGCATCACTGTCACAGGCACAGGCACGTTTGGACGAATTGATCAGAGGACCGCGTGGTGAACAGGTACGCGCCGCTCGCGCAAACGTCGATGGCGCGAAAAACGAATTCGAATTTCGCTCGTCCGATTACTCGCGAATCGAGGAAATCCATGCCAAAAATCTCGCGTCAGTCGAAGCGCTGGATCGCGCCAAAGCCGCATTGGACGCTGCGTCGGCGAACCTTGACTTGCGGCGAGCACAGCTTGAAGAACTGCTGGCAGGCACGACCGTTGAAGAACTCGCACAGGCAGAGTCAGCTGTACAGCAGGCCGAAGCCCGACATCATAGCGCGCAAATTGATGTGGATAGACATACGATTCGCGCGCCGGCGAATGGCGTTTTGGACAGCCGCCTGTTCGAAGTCGGAGAGCGCCCGGCTCCAGGCCAAGTCGTCATGGTCATGCTGGGCGGCGATCAACCGTATGCACGCGTTTATATCCCGGAGAGTTTGCGCGTCAACATAAGTCCCGGCACACCTGCCCGAATTTACGTCGACGGGCTCGACGCTCCGATCAATGGGCGGGTTCGCTGGGTTGCCAGTGAAGCCGCGTTCACCCCTTATTTTGCGTTGACCGAACGTGATCGCGGCCGGCTTAGCTTCGATGCGAAAGTTGATATTGTCGAGCAACGCGACCGCCTACCCGATGGCGTACCCGTTGAGGTTGAATTCCTATTGAGTGATGGCGCCAAATGAACGCCAACCTGGCGATCGAGGCTCGCGGATTGTCAAAATATTTTGGCGATCTTCGCGCCGTGAGTTCGCTGGACCTAGAAGTGCCACGCGGTAAGATTTATGGGTTCCTCGGGCCGAACGGTTCGGGCAAATCGACAACGATCCGAATGCTATGCGGCTTGCTTACGCCAACCGAAGGTGACGCCACAGTGCTCGGCACCGTCATTCCGGGCAACAGCAAGGCGCTTAGGCCGAAAATAGGTTACATGACCCAGAAGTTTTCTTTGTTCGGCGATATGAGCGTATTCGAAAACCTGCAGTTCATCTCGGAAATTTATTCCTATCCGGCGAAGGATCGCTCGACTCGTATCGGTGAATTGCTCCTAAAATACGATCTTCGTGATCAGCGCGATCAACTCGCTGGCACAATGAGTGGCGGACAAAAGCAACGCCTAGCGCTAGCCTGCGCCGTACTGCACCATCCCGAACTGTTGCTCCTCGACGAGCCGACCAGCGCCGTTGACCCGCAAAGCCGGCGCGATTTTTGGTCGAATCTATTCCGACTTGCCGAGAGCGGCACGACAATCATGGTCTCGACGCACTACATGGATGAGGCTGAACGCTGCCATCGCCTCGCAATTCTCGACCGCGGCGTTAAGGTCGCCGATGGCACGCCTCAGCAACTGCAGGCTAGCACCGGCATGCACATCGTCGAAGTTGTCGGTGAGGATCCATACGCCGCACAGGCGGCGCTCATAGACGTCCCGGAAATCGTCAGCGTTACACAGCTTGGCGTACGCTTGCGCGTATTGATCCCGATATCGGTAAGCGATCCAACGAGCTTGGTGCTGCAGGCACTTGCACAACATAGAGTCTCGGCAGCGGCGGAAGTCACGCACGCAACGCTCGAAGACGTATTCGTCGCGGTAACTCTGAAATCGGCGGAGCGAGTCACGTGAATTCGCTGTCCCGACTCTTCGCGATAATCAAAAAGGAAGTGCGTCAGCTGAGCCGTGATCGCCTGACATTCGGCATGGTGGTTGGGTTGCCGATCATGCAAATTCTATTGTTTGGTTACGCGATCAACACGGATGTTCGCAATCTACGCACCGCGATAGCCGATCAGTCCGCGACGCATTTGTCGCGCCAGTTCATCGCCGAGCTCGCCGAGACCCAGGTTGTTGATATCGTTTCATTTGTCGACACGCCGAACGTTTTGGAGGCGAAACTACGCAAAGGCGACGTGTCAGTCGGCGTATTGATCCCGGCCGATTTTGATCGTCGAGTCACTGATTCAGCGCGCGCCGCCGTCCAGCTGCTGGTCGATGGCAGCGATCCGACGATCTTGGCGGTCGCCAACCAGTTGTCGGCGATGCCGCTCGGATTCGATACGATGGTGGCCGGCAAACCGAACGCCGCAAACATCGAGGTCCGCCCTTACTACAACCCGGAGCGTCGAACGCCCGTCAACATCGTTCCCGGGCTGATGGGTGTCATTCTGACAATGACAATGATGTTGTTCACCGCCGTCGCTATCGTTCGTGAGCGTGAGCGAGGCAACCTGGAGTTGTTGATCAATACGCCGGTCAGCTCGGCCGAACTGATGATCGGCAAAGTCGTGCCGTATATCGTTATCGGCCTGATACAGATCGCACTGATTTTGCTTGTGGGTTGGCTGCTATTCGATGTGCCGGTACGCGGCAGCATCGTCGACTTGTATATTGCTGCAGCATTATTCGTTGCTGCCAATCTCGCGCTCGGGCTGTTTATTTCGACCGCAGTAAGTACTCAGTTTCAGGCGATGCAGATGACCGTGTTTTTCCTGCTGCCATCGATCCTGCTATCCGGATTCATGTTCCCATTCGACGGCATGCCGAAACTTGCACAATACATCGGTGAAGTCCTGCCGAATACCCATTTCATTCGGCTAACGCGCGGCATCATGTTGCGCGAAGCCTCGATAACCGAGCTCGCGTCAGAGCTTATCTTTCTCGCGGTATTCACGACGATTGCAATGATTGCCGCAGGGCTGCGATTCAGCAAACGCTTGGATTAGGACCGTTTCGCAGCGACGACCAGAATGAAAACGCATCGGCCGATAATCGCCAAATGCCCGAGTCGTTTTATCTAGTCGCTTCCCATGCTCGCAAAACCCCACGCTTTCTGGTCCAATTCGAGAATATGCCCAAGAACACACGAGAAAATCCGACGGTTTTTATCGTCGACGACGATCCAGCGATACGCTTCGCGATGCAGGCGCTGATGGATTCCGTCAATCTGCGCCATGAGATATTCGGCTCGGGGGACGATTTTCTGCAGCAGGTCTCCGAACCTCGCCCCGGATGTCTTGTACTCGATATTCGCATGCCTGGCCTTGGTGGCCTCGAACTCCAGCAGGAACTCATCGATCGTGGCAACGATTTGCCGATTATCTTTATCACCGGCCACGGCGATGTACCGATGGCGGTTGAAGCAATGCAGAAGGGAGCGATCGATTTCATCCAGAAGCCTTTCCGCGACCAAGAATTACTCGATCGTATTAGCGAAGCACTCAAGACCAACAGGGAACGACGCGAAGAACAGCAGAAGCACAGCGAAGTCGCCGAGCGTGTTGCGAAACTGACGAATCGAGAACGCGAAGTCTTCGATTTGGTCGTCACCGGCAAACCGAACAAGGTGATTGCTTATGAACTTGGGGTCAGCCAGAGGACCGTCGAGATTCATCGCGCGCGCGTCATGGAAAAGATGCAGGCGCGCTCGCTTGCCGACCTCGTTAAGATGCACCTGGTGAACTGAGACCTAGCGTCAAGTCCGGCGTTGCTCGTCAAACCTGGCACAGTCAATGCACTCGCGTGCATACGGATAGGCCTCCAGACGTTTTGGCGAAATATTCACCCCGCACTGCATGCAGATTCCAAAGTCGCCGGCGTCAATGCGCCTGAGTGCCGCAGAAATTTTCGCGATCTCGTTGCGCGCCTCGTTACCTAGCGCATCAACGACTTCACTATCTTCTAGCTCTTTGGCCCTCTCCTTCGAATCCGCGTGGTAACCGCGCCGCAAATTTGCGGTGATTCTCTCGAGACGCGCCTCAAGCTCCTGTTTTTTGGCTTCAAGCTTTGCGCGTACGTCAGCGTGCATTGCGGCCGGCATCAGCGGCTCCTTGTATTTCGGACCAGCGTCATCTAAGCGCAGTCAAGTAGGCGAAAGAATCGGTATAAGCACTTATGCTCGGGTACGTAAATTCCGAGATGCGCATGGGACCACGCCCTATAGATAATCGGGCTATTGAGCCCTACATTTATGCCTTGAAAATGTGTTTCCTGCCGTTGCCGATTGGGTGTGACCATGCATAACATCTCCAAAATTCTAGCAGTTATCGACCCAACCGTGGAAGAACAGCCGGCGATGCACCGAGCGGCGTGGCTCGCAAAACGCTGTGGAGCAAGCCTGGAGCTCTTGGTCTGCTACTACAACGAGTACCTTAGCGGCGATCGCCTGTTCGACTCGCCATCGCTTGAGAAAGCGCGTGCCGAGATTATGGGCGGCCAATCAAAGCACCTGGAAGATATCGCGGAGCCCATTCGCGACGATGGGATTGTCGTAACGACATCGGCCATTTGGGATCACCCATTGTTTGAGGGCATCGTACGTCACGCCATCGAAATCAGCGCCGATATCGTCTTCAAGGATACGCATCACCATTCAGCGGTTGCGCGCGCGTTGCTGACAAATACGGACTGGAACCTGATTCGTACTTGCCCAGTCCCGCTGTGGCTCGTAAAACCGACCGAGATGTCGGAAGAACCCGCATTTGTTGCGGCGATCGATCCGCTAAATCAACATGACAAGCCGGCTGCGCTTGACGATGAGATTTTGCAACTCGGCAAGACCTTGGCTGACAACGTTGGCGGCAGCTTGCACGCGTTCCATTCCTACGATCCGCGGATCGCGGTCGCAACCGCCACGGCCAATGCCTATATACCGGTGTCATTGCCATTCGATGAAATTGAACAGCAGATGCACGACGACCACAAAAAGCGCTTCGTCGAGATTACTTCATTCCACGGCGTCGACGATGACAAAGCGCATTTGGTTGCAGGCATGACACACGAGGAACTGCCTATCGTAGCCGAGAAAATCCATGCCGATGTCGTCATCATGGGGGCCGTTGCGAGAAATCGCTGGAAACGCCTGTTCATTGGCGCGACGGCCGAGCGCACGCTCGAGCGCTTGCCTTGCGATTTGTTGATAGTCAAACCTGACTGGTTTCAAACACCGGTCACTCTTGAAACTCACGAAGCCGCCTAAGCAACTCTCATCCTTTAGTTTGACTAGTAGCTCGCAGTGAACTGCAGCCAGAACTTCGTCGTGTCCGGAAACGCTGTGGCATCGCCCGAGAAAAACGCAGCTTTGATGAGCACGCCATAGCGTTTCGCGAAGCCGCGTCCGGCTGAAAGATCGAATTCGGTACCATAATCGGTGCTACCGGTTTCTGCCGAAAAGTCATGGTAGACGCCGGTGAGATTCCAGTCGCCAGCCTTGTATTTGGCCGTCACGTAGATATCGTCGATGCCACCGTCCGGTGTCGTCAGGAACTTATCAGCCCATCCCTGGAATGGGTGCAACGTCGCAAGCGGTGTTCGAAACGCGCCACCAGGCGCCGCATCGCCGCCAAGCGATTCGAAACTCAGACCAAGCGACAGACTGCTTGACAGCGCCCACAACGCGTCTACATGAAAATACTGCGCGTCGTAGTTGACCGGGTTGTTGGCGGCGTCTGACTGCGTCGCAAGCTCTCCTACAAGCGATATGGTACCGTCGCCCGCCGCGATCTTACCCGCGATGCGCGCCCCGGCCGTTGCAGTCGAGTTTGCGGCGCTTGATGGATCATCGTAGTCAAGATAGTACACATACGGCACGACAGACCAATTGTCATTAATGGTCACCTTTGCGTTGAGAAAATGCGCATCAACTTTGTTCTTACCAACTGGCGAACCGTCGCCAAAAATTCGCCGTACAAAATTGATGTAGCTATAAGAAAGCGCCGTTTTCGATATTGCGTTCGTCGTCAGAGTCAGGCCGTCGAAAGTCTGCCCATTTTGCCGCCAGCCGACGTTGCCGACGAATCGGTGATTGTCGAGCAGAATGCGTTGCCGACCAAGGCGAAGCTTCCAGTCTGTTGCGAAAGCGTAGTCCAAATACAGCTGATTCAGGTCCGAACCGCTAGGATCGGCTACAACCGGGTATTGAGTCCGCCCCGGACTGGTGCCGCCGCCGGAATTGAAGTCGCGCAGCAACACTTGGAACACGTGGTCGAACTCACCGAACGCAGACCAGTTATTCCATGCGCCGGTGCGGTAGTTCAGCCGCAATCGCGCCGTCGAAGCGTTTGCATTTTCGCTGAAGCCGTCCTGATCGACATACTCATAACGATAGCGAATCGCGACATTGGCTTGGCCCGACGTGATTGCCTCGGCGAGGTCATTGCTGTTTTCTTGGGCGCCCGCAAAAAGCGGAATCGTCAATACAACAAGTGCCGATACGATTTTGCAATCGCACACCATATTCAACTCCTGGTCTACCTATTGATCAGTAGATGTCATGTAATGTATTGAAAATATTAAACTTTCCTGTAGGCGTAATTAGATTGGGATCCTTGATTACAGCCTTAAGTTTGCGAGTCCTGTCATCGACAATAACGATTGCCGACTGCTGCTCTTTGCCACTCCACACTGAAAACCAAACCTCATCGCCAGCCTTGTTGAACTCGGGCTGCACAATGCGCTTCGGCCCTTCGCCGAGATCGGCCCATTCGGCAATCGGAAGTTTTTCGAAGCCAGCGTCAAGATTATTGATGTCGAACACCGCGATACTCTGGCTAATCGACTCATCCGGATTCAGCGGCGCATCGACCCACAAATTTGTCGATGTCGGATGCGATTTAACAAACAACGAACCGCCGCCCATACCATCGAGCACGCGCACGGTCTGCCAAGCAGACTTCGGATTGCCACTCGGGTCCGTACCGAGAAAGGTCACGTTCGCATTACCAAGCGCGCTTGTGACCCAAACGGGACCGTAGTCCGGGTCGTCGAGATTTGCCCCTCGACCCGGGTGCGGTGTTTTTGTCACATCAGCTAGCGCGACGAGTTTGCGTTCCCTCGAGTCGACAATCGCAATCTTGTCAGACTGGTTTGCCGCAGTCATGAAATAGCGCTTGCTGCGATCCCAACCGCCGTCGTGTAGGAACTTCGCGGCACCGATATCGGTCACCGACAAACTTTCAATGTCACTGTAATCGACCAGCAGTATGTGGCCAGTTTCCTTCACATTGATAATGAAGTCCGGATGCTCATGCGAAGCGACAATCGCAGCAACTCGCGGTTCCGGATGGTACTCCTGAGTATCGACTGTCATGCCGCGCGTCGATACGATTTTCATTGGCTCGAGCGTGTCGCCGTCCATGATCACGTACTGCGGCGGCCAGTAAGCACCTGCGACCGCGTATTTGTCTTCGTAGCCTTTGTATTTGGACGTCTCGACCGACCGCGCTTCGAGACCGACTTTGATTTCGGCGACTCGTGCCGGTGGATCCATCCACAGATCGATCATGTCGACCTTGGCATCGCGGCCAATGGTGTAAACGTAGCGGCCTGATGCCGATACTCGCGAGATGTGCACGGCATATCCCGTCTTGAGTCGCGTGACAATCTCTTTACTATCGCCATCGATAATCGCAACCTCACCGGAATCACGTAGCGTAACCGAGAAGAAGTTTTCAATATCGCGATCATGCTGTGGTTCGCTCGGACGATCCTCGGGTGGCACGATGACATTCCAGCTCGCACGGATTTCCGGCATTCCATATTCAGGCGGTGCTGGCGGTTCCTGTTGCAGAAAACGCGCCATGATGTCGATTTGTTCCGCTGACATCTCGCCGGATGTGCCCCAATTCGGCATGCCGGCGGGCGAGCCGTAGTTGATCACGGCCTTTAGATACTCGGTGCCTT
>JAOTZC010000008.1 GCA_029861535.1 Gammaproteobacteria bacterium | reverse complement strand
GCGCTTAAACTCAGCGCTGTACCGTTTTCTTCGGGTCATGTTGCACCTCCAAGGGCTATTATCGCCCTAAATGAAAGTGTCCACGAAACCCGAGCAAAACCACAAAGCGGACGGTGGTATCCACCCGATGATAAGGTCTGTGATTTAGCTTCTCAGAACTTGATGCTCGTGGCTTCGTCGGGATTCCTTACATACTGGGCTGAGCGTAAAAAAAGCAAAATGGCTAACTCGTTGATAAAGATAATGTCTCGTCACTCGGAATGAAACTTGCTTGTTTTTGTTAAGTACTTGGAACGTTTAGGTCACTGGGAAGAATAAATGAAAAACAAGAACCTAAAATTACTTGCCTTGATGACGATGATGGGGCCTTTGACAGCAAATGCGGTCCCGATTACGTGGACTTTGACTGACGTCATATTCGACGACGGCGGCACGGGTACTGGCACTTTCGTTTACGATGCCGCGGAAAACCTTCTCTCGGACGTAAATATTGAAACTTCTTCTGGAACTTACAACCTTGTCCAATTTGCATCCGCAGTCGAAATAGCGTTTCTAACGGGCGCAGACCTAAGCGATCTTACAGGAGCGTTCCTTCTTGACTTGACTCTTATTGGTGCTGGACTGTCCGATTTGGGTGGGACCGTCGCAATAGGCGAAACAGCGAATGGCGGCCCTCATGAGGCGATTTGTGGTGACGTGGTGTGTGATATCCAAACTCCACATCGAAGGATCACCGGCGGTTTCCTCGTCGCTGATATCGGTAATCCCAACTCTGTCCCAGAGCCCGGCACTCTTGCACTCCTAGGCTTGGGTCTTGCTGGAATGGGAATGGCGAGACGCAGAAAGAAAGTTTGAACTCAAACACGATTTAACGAGAAGCCCGATCTAATACGGGATTTTCTGCGCTTAGCGAAAGGTCCGCTATTGGCCGTTAGCGGACTGTCAAAATTTATTTATTCCGACGCATTGAATGGCTGCTTTGGGCGAAAGCGGTCATTAGTCTGCCCGTGATTACGGTGATCTACGGGCCTGTTAGTACAGGCGAATAGCAGGGCTTAACCCCCACCCCCGGGGTATGACCCGAGAGGAGAGAGGCACGTAAAGAGCGCCGGACCCGGACAGGTACCGAACAAAATCTCAGGAATTTATAGGTCCCATCCGGAGGCAGTATTGGGGGCAAGAATTCAATTTGAGAATTACGCCACGAGGGTGTTTGTGGGGCTGTTACAAGTCACATGGGAAATGGTCACTCTCGGGTTGGTGTCGCAACTGATAACGCACTCGAAGAAAACTACTTTGCGGCGGTCGGTTTCCCAGCGGCCCGAATCCGTGGCCGGGTCAACATGACCTATCAGTGCAAGCGTTTGTAGTAATAGAGTAGCAGGACCAGGGCGAGTAACAGACCACCGAACTCGCGGGCTGGCTCGACGTAAGGCGCTCTATCCATGTCACCGATCGCGGTGAAATCGCCCGCGGCAATGAACTCAGCCACTGACGGTGTGGTAATAATCATGCCCGCCGCTGTCGCGCCAATCAGTATCGTAGTCCAAAAATCGCTGCTTCTGTCCAGCCCCATGGCCAGCGCGATCGCAGCGGTGCCGGCATAAATAATGATCCAATACAGGGGGTCCGGATCGTTAAATTGTAAGTAAGCCATGTAAAGAAAAAGCGCGGCAAGAATGAAGTGCAGGGCTTTCATGTTGAAGACTCCGAGCATGTGATCATCGGAAATCAATTCTATAGCAACGCTGAAATCAGGATAAGGCTTTGACAACTTCGCCGGAAAATCGGTGCGCAATCAAAAGGCCTGTAACCCTGAAATCAGCCAAGCGTCAATTTGTGGCGTCGTCGAACAATATCACCAGATTCAGGCAGACACCGAATAAAAATTAGACCGTTCATGGGGCCCATCCAAAGGGGTCGTCGGGGCAAACATCCGATTAGGGATTAGCGTCAAATAGGGAAATTATTGGCCATTTAGCAATGCATTGACCCACTTATGCGAATGGCCGTTCGCCGTCGGACCCCAACTAACCTTTTTGTAGAACGTCGATAATTGGGCAGTCCGGCACGTCTTTACCGGAGCACCTGCCAGCAAGATCGCTTAGCGTTCGCTGCATCTTCTTGAGGTCACGTATTTTTGCGTTGATGTCTTGCAAATGCGCTTCGGCGATCGATTTCACGCGTTCGCAAGAGATCTGCTTACCGTCAACAAGCGATAGCAGTTGGCGTATTTCATCCATTGAAAATCCAAGCTCTCTGCTTCGACGGATGAATTTCAGCCGCCCAACCATGTCGGCGTTGTAAAGGCGATGGCCACCATCAGTGCGTGGTGGCGGTGGCATTAGCGCCTGCTGCTCGTAGTATCGGATTGTCTCGACCTTACAGGCGGTTTGCTTGGATAGTTCGCCTATCCCAATTGGATAGCGGCTTATCTTTATCATGGACCTTTCCAGCTTGAATCTATAGTTACTACAGGTATTAGACTACCAGCTCATGTTCGAGGCCGTTCCTGCGAGGTGTCGCTGATGGCCAGCAAATTCGCGATGAAAGAAACCTTTCGATTCGATCAACCGGGTACTTTGGTCGGGCCGGGGCCGATTGGGCGCGTTGTGCGCTTGCTTCTTGGGGCCCAGTGCTTGTGGCTCGTCTGGCAGCTTGCCGTGCATTCAGGTACGCCGGACTTGTACAACCCGTCCTTCTGGGTATTGGCCGTTCTTGGACTGATGCTGGCGCCTTACGTTGTCAATATAGGATTCGGCGTCGAATGGGGTGCTTGGCCAAGGATCGCTTCGGTAGCGATCATTTTGGGCGCGGCGGCGGTTAGCTATTTGACGGCAAGCAGTCTACTGAGCTTTCCGCTTTGGGCAACGATGACCATTTGGATGATCTACATTTATGCGCATCTGGGCGTTTCATTTGTATTGTCCGCCATGCTGGCGACGCCCGGCTGTGAAATGCGAGCGATTCCGCAGCTTTTCGGGTTGGTGTTCAAACAGGGTTCTCGCGAGCACTACTGCCCGGGCTTTATCGACAATATTGACAAGTGGGAACACGGTCGACACACGAAAACTGACGACGGCGATGAATTGTCCGCAGCTGATCGACGCGAGAAAGATATTCTCGGCAATGCAGGTGGTCAGTTACTGGTCTACGGCGTGCCGTTTTTAGCGCTGCAACTTGCCGGCAATCTAGCCGGGTTCACACTTGCCACAGCCGTACCCGCGATCGCGTTTCTTTTCGTCGGTGTCGTTTGTTCATACAATGCGATTCGCTCTCGCAGAGTTCATTGCTATTTCTTAGCTCCTTGGTGCTTGCTGGCGGGAGCAATGACCGCACTTTACAGCTTACGTATCATCGATTTTGGCCCCAGCAGTTGGTCGTTGATTGTCAATACTGGACTGGCTGGTGCTGCCGTGCTCTATGTGGCCTCCGAAAGGATTTGGGGTAGGTATTTTGGCCAAGAATGACGTTGAGTCTGCGTTAACGCTGCGCGTTCAGTTCCTGTTCTTTGACGGCTGCCCACATGCAGGTGCCGCGCAGGCGGCACTCGAGTGCGCTCTACAAAGTTGTGGACTTCAAACTGATCACTATGACCTTGTCAACATACTTGACCCCGCGACGCCGGAAAGCCTTGTAAGTTGGGGATCGCCAACCATTCTCGTGAATGGCAACGATGTAAGCGGTCATGTTCAGGGCGATGGTGTCCGTTGTCGTTTGTATGACACGTCCGATCAAGTGCCGAGCGTCGAGACGATTGCGGCCGCAATTAGAAACGGCCTTCTTGTATGAATGGAAATTAGAGAGTCGCTGCGAATGCGCTAAGGAATTACGCCGTTCGGATATTGTGCGTCTTGGTATACGCCGTGCGAATATAATCCACCATCGCCTGCCACGCCGCTTTGTCCGGCGCCACGCCGACGAGCGATCCGAATCCAGTGACATGATTCCAGCCCCAGGGAAGGACTCCGCGGTGCTCCCTGGCAATGTAGTCGAGCTCCACCAGACTTCCCATCCGAGTGCAAAACTCGCCGAATTGGTATCCGGGCGTGCGGGTATCGATGTGAAAGTTTTGCACGTACAGATCGTGGCCGGTGAGCATGGCGGTGAAGTGCAAGACCATCGCCGTCGCCGTGTTGCCGGTGGGGCGGATCCCTGGATCGTAGATCGTTATCTTATCGCCGTCTTGGAAGAAGTCGCACATCAAAAAGCCAAACGCGTCGGGGGCTCGCTCGCGGATGCGCTTAACCATGTCAACGATAACCGGGCCGACCAATGCTACGGTCTCCGGCGTGATCGGGTAGTTCACCGAACTCTTGTAAGTTTTGCCGTCATCCTCGACATGCTGGTCGGTTAGCGCGATAACCTGAATGCAATCGGGGCGCTTCGGATCTAGGAAGACCTGGAAGTTGCGGTTCTCCCCGGTCAGCTCAGGCTGAATCACAAGGGACTCGTTTAGCTTGAACTGCTCCTGCCTGGCCTTGATGTCGTCCATGTGCTCTTCGAACTCATCCTCGGAGTTGCAAATGAAGACGCCTTCGCCCGCCGCCTCGGTATTGTTGGTCTTGAGGTAGACTCGGCGGCCATCGCCCAGTACATGGCGGTAATCCTGGCGACTAACGTCATACATATTCTTGATGATCTCGTTGGGCGCGTAGGCGCTGATCGTGGCCAAGTCATCCTTAGAGTTAAGCCACTCGCTGACGTCGGAGCTGATGACCGTGTACTCGTCGAATGCGCTGCCGAGGTCGTCGATCGAGTAGAGCATGCGGCCGCTCGTGCGCACTCGCTTTCTAAGATCGGCAATGCTGAAGACATACTCGTGCTCGCCAAGCAGACCCCGGTCGATGGCGTATTGCACGACGCTTCGATCAATTCCTGCGGGCAGCGCGATTCGATTGCCTTCGGCGCCGCTGCCCGGACCGGTGGACAACCAACTGGCGATGGCCGGCATAACGTTGATCGAGCCGGGGCCGTAGACGTCGTCATAGGAGCGGCGAAAACCTGCTCGCGTGGGATCCTGTTTAGCGTCGTTCCAGATGCACGAGATCCAGGGGCCGGCCAGGGCGCGGCGGATCGTGTTGAAGGTCGGTCGGCCGAGCGAATACAGTTCATGACCTTCCGGGAACAAGCGCGAGACTTCGTCCGAGCTCTCCAATGCGTTGTACATGGTGTCGCTCCCGTTACGTTGTGAACGTATGGACTATAGCATCGACCGGTGTCGTCGAACGCCTACCGTCATAGGAACACATTGACCGACAAGCTGAGGATAAGTAACAGTTTCAGTTTGATGTTTTCTGTTTTTGCAGGCGGCGAAGCAGTCCCTTAATTCTTTCGACGAGCCGTCAAATAGCGTCCATCACTAAAGCTGCTAAAGCAGGTCTCGATCATTGGATGACGAACAGGCTCGCCGCTTGTGTCCGGCTCTAAATTGCGCTCCGCCACGTAGGTTTCATGTATTGCGTCGTGTACCAGGACACGGTACCAAGGTTGGTTTTTCGGCGGTCGTGAGCGCGCGACGGCTTCATACCATTCGTCGGGCAGCATCATGTACGGGTCCACGTCGACGATCACGCCACGGTAATCAAACAGTTTGTGATGTACGAGATCGCCGACAGAAAAATTGACGTTGGCTGTCACATCTTTCCCCCTTGCGTGCGCGATTCTTAAGAAAGTATAGCAGCGGGCCGCACAAGAGCACGTTCTACACCGCCCGGAAATTCAGGCTGACGATCCATTTGGATCTGCAGAGCCTGGTTTTTCCTGCGGCCATCAAGCCAATGTTTCGACCTTTGAAACCATTTGGACGCCGCAAGCATCTAAATTCATATAAGCCGGTATTGGCGGAGCGATATCATGATTCGACGACGACTGGGGTTCGCCCTGACGATCCTCGCCTTCTGTGCCACAAACGCATTGTCGGCGCCAATTCACGCGCCGCAGGCCGAAGTCATAGACCGGCTGGCTGCTGCCTTCGCCACACATGATCCGGCGCGGCTTGCCGTCGCGTTTCATGCTATGGGTGCCTACGGCACGCCGGCGGCGGATATCGTGGAATCGTCGATTAATGCTAACGGTTACCGACACCTCGAGAACAGCGAGATCGAGGCAGCCATCTCGGTCTTTCGGCTAAATACCCGCACGTTCCCTGAATCCGCCAACGCGTGGGATTCCCTCGGGGAGGCCATCATGGCCAACGGCGATCACGAAATGGCCATACGCTATTATCGTAGATCGCTCGACCTCGATCCGGAAAATAGCAATGCCGCGCGCATGATCGAGCGGATCACCGGCGAACAGCAACTCAGCCACGCGAGCGGCAATAAGAACTAACGTGTAGCTGCGAGCCACTATTCAAAATCAGGGACCATCTCCGCCCAAGGCTTCTAGTCGTTTGCTCTCCGTTGAACGAGAAAAGTAACCATCCTTGGGAAACGACCCAAAGCGGCCCAGTACACTTTACTTTGCCCGTACAATACGCAGCAATTCTTTAAGACGATTTCTGGTTACGTACCACTGGAACGGTCAATGCAGGACTGGAAGAAATATGTGGATCAATATGAACCGTCAGCATCGCTGAAGGACGACGTTGCCTCAGCTCGAGTGTGTCAACTCGCCGCGATGGCGGCAGAACTTGGCACCTATGCGGTTGGTGCGGTATTGCTCGACGATAAAGGCGAAGTAATGGCTGAGGGCCACAACGAGGTCTTTATCGACGATTTTCGATCTGATCTGCATGCCGAAATGGTCGTCCTGACCAAATTCGAGATCGAACATCAAAGACCCGGCGATCTTGGCACTTTTACACTCGTATCTTCACTCGAGCCGTGCCCAATGTGTATGACACGACTGATCTATTCCGGGATCGGATCGATACGCTACGTTTGTGAAGATCCATATGGCGGAATGGTGACCCGCAAATCCTCGTTACCGCCAAAAATTCAGCAAATCACCGAAGACATGTCTCAAGTGTGGGGGCCGGCGGAGTGTTCGGAAGAACTGAGAGAAGCCGCGTTTCATATCTGGGATCAAAATCGAGCGGAGATCGACCGTCAGATAGTCGAACGCGGCAATAGCAGTGCGGGTGATACGTAAAAATACGCTGCGCACACCGCAAGAATGGACTGAGTTAGCGGCGCCTGCTCCCGGCCGTTAACTGCCTGTCACTTCGACACGCTCGGGGTTAATGCGAATGCGCTCGTGCAGCAATTCCAAAACCTGCTCTTCTCATGTCACCGGGCGCTGACTGCGCCCGCGTGACATGCCGACCGTGTTCAGTCGGGGCGCTGACCGCCGTGGTCAGCGATCCATCGCCACTTGCCTCTTTCCTTGATCATGATGTCGGTCCAGCGGCCCTGGCTGGCGTCTTCCTTGCCGTCCTTGTCCTTTGACACCTCGACAAAGAAGTAGTGGATGATCGCGACGTCGTCATACACCAAAATGTCAATGGGACGCAGCTCCCCGGCGACGATGTCACGCGTCTTTACGAAGTACACACCTACTTTTTCAAAGCTGTCTTTCCCGCGAGGCACTGGCTCGGTGTAGAGCCAGCCACTAAAGTCGTCGTGGATGCAATCCATTGCCTCTTTGATCCGCTTGTCACGAAAATGCGTGTCGCAGGTTTCGATCGCCGCCCAAACCTCGGCCTGTTCATCAGACCATTCCGCGGCTTGAACATCGCCCAGCATGCCGAACAGAATAACGGCACCGATCCCCAATAAATTCAGTGATTTCATGGAAGCCTCTCTTGTTCTTGTTGATAGGAAAGTGAAAAGTAGTCAATCGAAGCCTAGTACAGAAACTCGACCAGTCAAGCAATCGAACCCAAGTCTGTCGATGCGAAATATCCGCTCTAGATCGTTAGCCGAGCTATTGGATTGCGTCCATTGTGGAACTACTCAACCGCTAGTCCTGGTCGATAGCTGCCCGTCAAAATGCCGATTATCCAGTGGATTGAGTGTCAGCTTTACTCCCGATAGCGGCCGTTGAGTTGATAGAGTTCTGAGGGGCCGCTAATGACCCGTAGCGGACATCATCCACCTCGTAAACTAGCAGATTTCAAACCGCCAAGCGGTATGGGCTTATGGCTCGACGCTTGAGGCACTTACGATTAACAGCTCAGGGCCCCGGCGGATACGTCCACAATCATCTAGACTCTTAGTTAGGGAGACTCGAACGCGTTTCGGAGGGCGAGATATGAATGGGCGAGTTTGGATTGCTGCCATGGCCTTGGTCTGGGTCTTGGGGTGCGAAAGTGAGTCAGAGGGCGACGCGATGCAGACACCGACACCGGGGGCTAGCAGCGAGTCGTCACTTACGCGTTACTGCTGTGACAGAAGTCTTAGCGACTGTGACCCGGAACCCGAGAAAGTCTGTACCGAGGACGATGGAAAACCCGTGATCAATTGGGAATAGTTAGACCACGACGTCTGCTAGGAGCACGTCATTCGATTTGCGCGCCTCCTGATCGGCTACGACCGCTTCTTGCCGTTAGCTGCCCCTCAAAATCGCCCTAAGTACCGAGTCTGAACGTCCGCTATCGGTGCAAGCAGACATTCAGAAATTGGCGCGGGAAATCTGGCTAATGAACGTCTGCAATGCGCCCGAAAGCTGCCGCTGAGCTAGAATGCAGCTCTGGGGCCGCTAACGACCCAAAGCCGACATCGCCTAACAAGATTCGAGAAAAGGCCCGCCTAGTGCGGGGTTTCTTGTGCATGGCGTATTGCCAGACCTTAGTCGCCTGAGCTGTTTCCCGCCCCGCTTTTCTTGTACAGGTACGCGCCGATACCAACCACGACAATACCGACAACAGTTCCTATCGTTTGTTGCGAGCCGAAGCCTAGGTCATCCCCCAGACCAGTCATATCAGCAGTCAGCGACGCCAGCAGCATGAGTGCGCCGAGCGCGATAACCACGATTGAGGCAGTTTTCTTATCCATCGTCAAAACCTCGAAACAGGCAAGGTAACTTGAGCATAGTTGAACATCTGTGAATCGCGAGAATTTCAGGTCCATTCAATATGGCAAATTCCTGCCAATGAAGATACTGGCCGTCGAGGCCCGAAGCTAACAAGTGGCAAGCTTCGTGCCTGATCGGCACGCTGTGATTGGCGAAAGAATTTGTTGAGCGGCGGCTCTATACTCAAGCGCTGCCACTCAGCCGATTGAAGTCGCAACCCAAAGCGGACATTTGTTTTGCGGCAAGAATGAATCGGAAGCGATCTGACAGACCATCGCTATAGTCTATAGGTAGCGACGCTAATTCCAAGAAACCAAAATAATGGTGTAGTCGATGGAGCAAAATGTTTCGCAAGAGCTAGTCGAGGCGGGCCGCGGATACGAAAGCCTTTTCGTTCCAGCGCTTTTTGAGCAGTGGACCAAGCACCTCATTGAGGGCGCCGGAATCGAGGCAGGCTGGCACGTATTGGACGTTGCCTGTGGCACCGGTGTCCTTGCCCGACAAGCATTATCTCGAACCGGATCTGGCGGTCGGGTTGTCGCTGTCGATCCGGCACCCGGAATGCTTATTGCTGCAAGAGAAATAGAGCCGAGTATCGACTGGATTCTGTGCAGCGCAGAAGCATTGGAGCTCGAGGACGAGACTTTCGACAGCGTAATATCGCAATTCGGAATGATGTTTTTTGAAGATCGGCAGAAGTCGGCTGAAGAGATGTTCCGTGTGTTGAAACCGGGGGGGTCATTGGCGATCGCCGTTTGGAACTCCGTAGACCACAACCCAGCCTATGCAGACATTATTATTGTATTGCAAGAGCAGGTTGGCGTTGCGGCGGCGGATGCTTTGCGTCTACCCTACAGTCTCGGAAACACCGAAGAGGTGACGACATTACTCGACAATACTGAATTTAGCGACATAAGCGTCGAAACAATGGTCGAGACCGCACGATTTCCAAGTTCACGGCATATGGTTGAAGCCGAACTTCGTGGATGGCTGCCGCTGTTCGATATTTTTCTCAGTGAGGCCGAAATCGACGACGTTTTAATCGAGTCAGATAAAACGTTGTCGAAATACGCGAACTCCTCTGGCGAGGCAATATTTCCGACATCCGCTCACGTCATTACAGCTCGAAAAAACTGACGGGAGCAATTTTCCCCTTCTAATCCTATCTCGGTGCCTACCTAAGGACCGCTCCTGGCCGAAAAGCTGCCCTCCATTTCAGTAGTTTTTGCTAGTCTGATCGTCCGCTTTAAATTACTAGGGATTTTGAATAGATGGACTTGAAGGTATTGGCAACGGTCTTCGGAATCGTATTTCTCGCTGAACTTGGTGATAAGACGCAGCTCGCCACGCTGCTCTTTGCAGCCAAGTCGCCTGGTAATCTGATTGCAGTGTTTGTTGGGGCCTCGGCAGCCCTTATCGTCGCATCGGCCATCGGAGTGGTGGCTGGGGGCGTAATCTCTCAATATGTTAGTCCAAAACACCTATCGTACGTGGCAGGTGCGGGATTTCTCCTAATTGGAGCTTGGACGATATGGCAAGGCGCCAACTTGAATTGAGCTTCAAGTATTCACGAACGACCGCTATTGGCCATTGGCTGCCGTTCGGATAGCCGCTGTCGAAGAACATCTTTTGATCAGCGAGTTTGACCTCAATGGCTGCCGGTGAGACGTTAGGATGACGGTAGGCAGCAACTGACCTGAAGCGGAAATAGGTAGACTTGATGCGACGAATTAATGCACGCTGCAGTGCAAAGGCCCCGATTAGGACCAGCTACAACGCAATAATGGCGTTTCAGTGCTCGACTGTCTTCGATCTATGCCGCACAAAGTCGGTAACCAAACTGATAATAATGCCGACTACGATCAATGGCACTATGTAGAGAATTATCGGTGATGCATACAAAAATAGCGCAACTGAAAATGCCAAAACCACAAAAAACAAAACAACTTGCATTCCTGCCGTCCTTGCGACAAACACTTGTCGCCGATGATATTAATGCAAGTTAACTATCCGACTGTACGACGCCAGTGACAATACGTAATAACTCCCATTGCAGATCCGATATCTGCTTATTCGTGCCTTAAGGATGCGCCTGAACTCTATCGTGTCGCAACGAGACCTGGCCGACGTCCGGGCTATCATGATCGATTTTGCCGATCGAACTGGGCTTTTGACGGCCGGGAACGCTCCACAACGCTATCTTTGGACGGACGCGTTCGCTGTGTGCGCGTTCCTCTCGCTTTTCAAGGTGACCGGGGACGAGGAATTT
This sequence comes from Gammaproteobacteria bacterium, assembly GCA_029861535.1. GTDB lineage: Bacteria > Pseudomonadota > Gammaproteobacteria > Steroidobacterales > Woeseiaceae > UBA1847. The sequence goes on along the minus strand of JAOTZC010000008.1, from coordinate 59,841 downwards.
CTGCGCCTCGCGACGAGCCTCATCGATCAGGTCCACGAAACACTGGGCCGGCATCGGCAAGACGATTCTCAGACCGGCTGGATCAGTGGGCTCGATGAGGAGCAGGGCCGCCGCCATCCGACCGCCGGCGGGCTCCGCATCGGTAAGCGCTTGAATGAGCGTGCCGAAGACCAACCATTCGATGAACGGCAGGAGTGGGATCGAGACGGCCAGTATTTTCATTACCTGACGAAATGGATGCATGCACTTGAGCGAGCCGCAGTGGTCACGTCGAACGCGTCGTATTGCCGCTGGGCGATCGAGCTCGCCGAAGCCGCGCACGCGGCTTTTACGTATGAAACGACAGACGGCGGCGTTAAGCGTATGTATTGGAAAATGAGCATTGATTTGTCACGTCCGCTGGTGCCGTCCATGGGCCACCATGATCCACTCGATGCGTTTGTGACCTACAGCGAACTCGAGCATTGCCGTGCGGTCCACTGCGCCGACGCCGCATTGCCCGAGCTGCAAACGCAAATACGCGATGCCGCGGCAATGTGCGCCGGTCAAAGCTGGGTCAGCGAAGACCCGCTGGGTCTCGGCGGCTTGCTCATTGATGCGTACCGCATCAGCCAGTTGCAAACGGTCGATGCGACCGCGCCCGGGCCCGAACTCGAACAATTATTGGCCGATGCGCGCGCTGGGCTGTCGACATTCGTTAATCATTATTTATTGCATGCTCCGGCGGACTATCGCCTTGCATTTCGTGAATTTGGATTGTCAGTCGGACTGCGCGCCGTCAAAGCGCTCCATGAGCGAATCGACGGCAAACACGTATCGAGCAGTGAAACGACGGCTGATGAACTGGAGAAACTTATGTGGTTCCTGCCAATGGCCGAACAGATCGAGACATTCTGGCGCCAACCTGACAATCAAACGGCTTCGACGTGGCGCGATCACCGCGATATCAATTCGGTCATGCTGGCAACGAGCCTATTGCCTCAGCAATTCCTGTTAGTTTGAAGCACGTCGCGGTGACTAGCAAAATCTGACACCGTTATAGAGGTTGATGCTTGTGCGACGGAAATCGGGGGGGAATCCCGATTTTCTGTTAAGCCGCAGTCTTGTACAAGACAACGACGCTTGCGAGTATGAAATTGTCGCAGCTATTTTCCCGGTCATCGGTTTCACCGTGCGCCTCGATGAACAGCTCGTTGGTCACGTCCTTTTTCATAGCGCCGGGCGCCAGGACGCTCAGGTTGCTTTTCCATTCGCCGCGTCTCGAGCACACGGGGATACCGCCAAGTAAATCCACGCCATTTACTTTAATGACGTTTCGCGGCAACGTGACGTCGAAGGACTGGTACATCAGAACTGCGGGCTGGCTCAAATCGATATCGGGCGTCGCAAACGAGATTGTCTTGTCCGCGCCGACGAATGTGACTCCGGGCTCCAGTCGCTCGTCGCGGAAAACCGTCGCGTCGTCGAAGTAGCCGGGATGGCTGCCGAAGTGAAGCCGGTCGTTGAATATGACGATGAAATCGCTGGCCATGCGGTAATAATCCCTAAGACTCGATCTGCTCGTCAGTCTAATCGCAGAGCAATTGCCATATCCAGCTTTTATTCATACCGTAAACAGGATTCGAACGGCGCATTAACATGAGAAACTGTGGTCCGACGCCATATACTTAGGAAGAAGCACATGCCAAGCACCATTGAACTAAACCAAGCCGGCGCTGTGGTCGGGCAGGTGGCCGATGGCGTTTCGTGTATCAGAGCCGACGACCTGCTAAGCGGTGATCGCCATCATTTGGTTGATGCAGTTCGCACCGCCTGCACCGAGACTGGCTTCTTCTACGTCGACGTGACGTCTTCACAACGTGAAACGCTTGCAGCGACGCTCATTCAAATGGAACGCTTTTTTTCGTTGGACGATCGTGATCCGCAAAAACAAAATTCGCGCCAGGACGAGCGCGATTATGGCTGGGTTCCAAAATACTCCGAGCCGGCATACCAGCCGGGCACCGTCTCCAGTCTGGAGGCATTCGATTTTGGTCTTGCGAATGTAAAGGACGCCGAGACCGGTATCTGGCCGACGTTGCCGGATTTTCGTGGAACCTGTACCCAATGTTGGCGGGACTACCTGGTTCTCAGCGAGGCCATACTTGAGGTCGTAGCTCGAGCCGCCGGCATGGATGCAGATTTTCTTACCGAGCAATGCAATTCGCGGTCGCTAAACACGATGCGACTGCTGTATTACGAGGGCGATACGGCGGCGAGCACAAATGACGAAGTCGGTATTTCCGCGCACACAGATTTCGAGTGTATTACGCTGCTGTATCAAACAGCGCCCGGATTGGAATTGCTGGACGTCAACGGTCAGTGGTTAGACGCGCCAACGCGCGATGGTCGAATTGTCGTGTTACTCGATGATATGCTCGAGCGCTGGACGAACGGTGTATTCAAAGCGTCCGGTCATCGTGTGCGTAGCACGGAAGAGCAACGATTCAGTATCGTCATGTTCATTGCTGCAAACGATGACATCGAAATTGCACCGTTACCTCAGTTCGTGTCATCGAGCAGCCCTTCACGCTACGCTCCGATCACGCAGGCGCAACATATCGAGAATGAAGTCAGACGAGCGAAAGAGAATGCGGCGGCGCGGGGAAAGGGTTAGCGCGGAGGGCGCGTGCGCCCGACGGCTGCCGCAAACTCATTAGCCCGCCCGACAGGCAAGTAGCTTGAGTCAGGCAGCGAATGACTGCAGCTCTTTTTCTAGCGCAGTTATAACGGCCGAATGCTCGATCGCGATTTGTTCGCACAACGCGTGACTGTTGGCAAGGTCGCCGTCGTTGACACTGGCGATCAATTCATCGCAGATCCCAGCCAGTAGGGTTGCCCCAATCTGGCTGCTTGCGCCTTTCACCGAATGCGAAGCTTGTTCGATGAGCTTCACATCGCCATCCTGCACGGCATTTCGCAACTGCAATATCGACTTCGTCGAACAGGCACAATACGACAAAACGATATCCTGAAGGATGGTCGCCCCAGGTGTCGAATCCAGATTTCGAATCTCCTGCAATATTTTCCGGTCGATCGCCGTCGATGCAATGTCTCCGAGATTGCTGAAACTGTCGGCGTCGACGGAGACTGATTGCATCGAGGCGTTAGCGGGATCGCCAAGCCACCGAGCCAATATCATTCGTAAGTGTTCCTGCGCAACCGGCTTGGTCAGGTAGTCATCCATTTCGGCGTCGACGCATTTCTGGCGGTTGGACTCAAGAAAGTCAGCGGTCAACGCAATGATCGGCACGCGCTCGCCTTCGGGACTTTGCGTCTCGCGCCGACGGATTTCCTCGCTCGTCTCACAGCCACTGCGACCAGGCATATGGCAATCCATCAGGACCATGTCAAATTTCTCAGTAGAGATCGACCGCAATGCGTCGTCGCCGCTCGAAACAGCCACTGAATCATGACCGAGTTTAGCGAGCATGATGCATGCAACTTGCTGATTAACAACATTGTCGTCCACAACAAGGATGCGACCCTGGCGGCTAGCAGATTCAATAACCTCGGCCGTTATTTGTGCACTGGCATCGTCGACAAGCGGGATGTTGGCCGATGAATGCCCAGATGGCGCGAGCTTTTCGGTTACCGACTGCAGCTGTGCTTTGGTGAAGGGTTTCTCCACGTAGTCGTCCATCCCAGCATCGAGACATTTCTTCCTGTCGCCGGCCAGCGCGTTGGCGGTCAGTGCCACGATCGCTATCGGCGCAAAGTCTTGTTGATTTTCCCACTGACGAATCGCGCGAGTCGCGTCATAGCCGTCCATACCGGGCATGCGGCAATCCATGAGTACGATGTCATGCTGCCGCTTCTTGACGGCGTCAACAGCATCCCGACCGTTAGTTACTGACGTTACCCGATAGCCAAGTATTTCCAGCATTGTTGTCGCAATGTCACGATTTACCGCATTATCATCAGCCAACAATATGTGCTGTCTGGATGAATCTTTGTCATCGTTCGCCGCCGCCACTGGTGTCACTGATATCTTGGCGCACGTGTCAACTGCCGCTCGGCTTAATACCGCGTTCAGGACATCGTATAGACGCGCTTGCCGAACCGGCTTTGTTAACCAGTCGACCGGCCCGGTTTGCAGTTGCTCGGCACTAAGGTCAGCGCGTGACAGCGAACTGAGCATAACAATAGGGGTAGTGCGATACGCGGAGAGTTGGGATATCGTCCGCGCCAACTGTAGTCCGTCCATTTCGGGCATGCTCATATCGAGCAACATGACATGGAAATTCCCGCCGACGCGACTCGTGTTGGTTAATACGGCGAGAGCTTCTGGCCCTGAAGCCGCGGCAGTGACCTGCATTCCCCAACTTTCGAGCTGGTGGGAGAGGATTTCACGATTTGTAACGTTGTCATCGACGATCAGCACCTGCTTATCAATTAACAGGCCTGGTTGTGGCAATTCTGAAGTCGCTTCATCCAGCGTCAACTGCGTTGTGAACCAGAAGACACAACCCTCACCCGGTACGCTATCGACGCCGATATCTCCGCCCATCAGTTCGACTAGTTGTTTACTGATCGATAGTCCCAATCCGGTGCCACCATAGCGGCGAGTGGTCGATCCATCTTCCTGAGAAAACGGCTCAAATATCCTTGCCGCATTTTCTGAGCGAATGCCCACTCCGGTATCGGATACCTCGAAGCGAAAGTTGCCATTGGGCCCGTCGATCTCAACCAGACTTACCTTGATTTCGCCCTGTTCCGTAAACTTCACGGCATTGCCAATGAGATTCATCAGAACCTGCCGCAGTCTGACGGCGTCGCCACGAACATAGGTGTGCGCCTCGGGTGAAATGGCACAAACGAGCTCTAGCCCCTTCTGATGAGCGGTCTCGGCCAATAGCTCGAGGCACCCTTCGACCACATTGCGTAGATTGAGCGGCGCGACTTCAAGCTCTATTTTGCCGGCTTCGATTTTCGAAATATCGAGGATGTCGTTGATGATTTGCAGCAGCGATTCTGCTGACTCATAGATTGTATTCGCGAAATGTTGCTGCTGGTCATTCAGTGTTGTGTCGCGAAGCAATTCGGTCATTCCGAGCACACCGTTCATCGGTGTACGAATTTCATGGCTCATGCGTGCCAGGAAGTCGGTCTTGGCGTCAGACATCGCAACCGCGCTGTCGCGCGCCGTCTCCAATTCGTGTCGTGCGTCCTGGAGTTTCGTAGCTAATTCGCCAAACTCACAGGCCAGCAGGCCAACCTCATCGGAGCGATTGGTGCTGACATCAATATTGAGGTCACCCGACTGTCGCATGCCAAGAATGAGCTTCGTGAGATTTGTTACCGGCCGCGTAATCAGTCGATGCATAAACAGCCAGGCGGCGACAAGAAAAACTAGACTGGCGATCGCGAGAAACAGTGTCGCGGTCCAAACCGTCGTTGTGCCGATTTGAGTAATTTGCCGGTTGCCGCTCACCTTGAGAACAATACCGGTATTACCCCGGGCATCCGCCAGCAGCTGGTAAGTGTGCACGGATTGGTCATCAATGACGAGGTGTACGGAGTTGTCCGAATTTTCGAGCGCCATCACGGCACTTGCGACTTCCGAAGGAACGTTACTGCTGTTCATTGCAAAAAGTGACACGGCTGCCGTCGTCCGCTCGCCTAGCTCACGCACGCGATCGTCGGTCAGGAATTGGCCGACGACCAGAGTCCCTGCCACAGGCCCTTCACTTGCGCTGGTCAGGATCGGGTATGACACAACTTGAATCATCCCAATCCTCGTATTTAGTATCCCCTGCATGAGAGATTTCCCGGTTTCCTCAGAGATGGCGGGGATTCCGGACACAATCGGTCGTTCGAAGACATCGTCAAATGACAACCTGTCGCCGCTGGCTGGATCACCCAGGTACCGAAATAGAAACTCGCCATCCGCATCAAGAATCATCATCAAATTGATACTGATAGAGTGCCAATAGGCCGGATCGAGCGTTTCGTCAGGATATTCAGGCCTTTGCCCCAAAGCGTATTCGTACGTATCGTCCCATGCTGAGTATTCGATATTCATAATTTCGAGTGCACGCAGGTCAGACTCGAGCAATCGATTCACTCTAACCAATGTTTCCTGTGCTGAGCGTTTCTCGAATGCTTCGAAAGCCGGGAATACCGTGAGCTTCAGCGCCACATAGGTACCGCAGCAAAAACCGATCCCCAGAAGGAGAAACAGGATTACGGTTTTCTTACCCAGGGACATCGCATTCCTTTGTTGGCCGCTGAAATCCATACCGCGCCGCGGAGCGATCTACGATCGCTCAATGCCGGCATTCGATGTGCGGAGTTCTATGTGGGATATCGGCCGATTCGGCCAGATATTTAGCGGCCAAAAGAAAAAAGAAAAGGAAGAAAAGGAGAAGAAAAGGGGTCGGATCCAATTATTCAGTCGTCGGCCGGCCTATTCGGCCACTGCTGAGCCTTCGGCCTAGGTGTTCTTCAATATCTGCTTTAAATCGGCTGCAGCCAACCGGTAGTCCCTTACGTGCGCCGTAACGAATCTGACGGACAACTTCAGGGCCCAAGCCTTCATTTATCAGCTTGCGATATTGTGTTGCTCGCTCGATTCGCGTATTGCCTAGCTGCAGGTAGCACGAATGAGAGGTTAGGAGGGTGTCGGCTCTACCCAATCCATTAGTGTGGTAGCTGCTCCATTGATAGTCAGTGGGGCTTGCGACCATCGCTGCACGTACCGGATTAAGCTCAATGTATCGATAGCAAGCGAGGCAATAAGTCTCTCGATCGACGATCGAGCTCTTGAAGCGGCCTTCCCAGAGCGTTCCGGTACGTTGATAGGTTTTGTTGATGTAGGTGACATAGCGTCGTCCGAGTGTTTGCATCGCCAATGACAGACCATCTGAATCTGAAGGAGTGAGCAACAGATGGACGTGATTCGTCATCAGCACGTAAGCGTGCACTTTTACGCCATGTCGTTGTACAGCCTCATCCAGGAAAGTCAAATAAGTGAAACAGTCCTCGCTTTGGTAGAACGTGGCATTCCTGTTGTTCCCTCTCTGAACGACGTGATGGGGTAGGCCGGGTACGCAGAGTCGTTTTGGTCTCGGCACGTGATGCTTCCGTTAATGCTAGCGGTCAATATTGCATCAGCGTCGGTGCCTGTTGACAGTCACAAAATTGCAGGGTATCGAGAAATTGGATCCGACCCCCTTTCCTTTCTTTATTCCTGTTCCACCCAGTGGTTTACGCTGGCAGCCTCGGACAGTGAATTGGTCCAGAGATAACCGTTTGTCCAAAGATAGCCGTTCGTCCAAAGGTAGCCGTTCGTCCACAGGTAGCCGTCGGTCCAGAGATAACCGTTCGCACCAATGCTGCCGTCGGTCCAGAGGTAACCATCTGTCCATAGATAGCCATCGGTCCACAGATAACCATTGGTCCACAGGTAGCCGTTAGTCCACAGGTAGCCATCGGTCCAGAGGTAGCCGTCCAGACCCATCAGATAGTAATTGCCGTCCTCGTCTTGATTGGCGCGGCCGCCGTAATGCATTTGTCCGGTCAGATCGAGATTGATGTCGAGCCCGTTATTGGCGCAGCCGGACGCGGTGCTGTGTACGGCAGCATAGGCATTGATCATGCCCGCACCTTGTTGAAAGACTGAGTACGCCAGCGAGCCGTCGCTTGCAACCGCCGCCTTCGCCGAGCTCATAATCCGGCATTTGACCTCGTCAGGCGTGAGAGACGGATCGGCCTGCAGAAGAAGTGCAACGGCACCACTGACAACAGCAGCCGACTGCGAGGTACCGGACATCGTAAAGTAGGTGCCCTTGTCATGAAAGTCCGGGTGGCTGTTTGCCAGACTGCCGTTTTTCTGCATCATCGATACGATGTGACCGCCCGGGGCGACAACTTCAGGCTTTACGAACCCTTCGTAGGTCGGACCTGCCGCCGAGAACGAGGCGAGAATGTCGTCCGACGGATCGGCCGGCGTGTAGTTATCCGACATGGCGCCAACGGTGATCACATAGGGGACGTTACCGGGCACGCCAATAGTCATTGGGTCAGGTCCGGTATTGCCGGCGGACGCCACGACTACAATGCCAGCCTGCCAGGCTGCCATCACGGCCTGATTGATTGGGTCGTCCCAGTAGTGGGACCTCGGCGGTGCGCTGAGCGAAAGATTCAATACCCGAATGTCGAAGCGCGCTTTGTTAGCGACCACCCAGTTGATGCCCTGGACGATGTCTAGATAGGTAGCCTGGCCACCGCTGTCGAAGGCGTCGATGATGACCAGGTTGACATCCGGCGCCACCCCGTTCGGGCGCTTCGCTCTCTTGCTGCCCTCACTGTTGGCGATGATGCTGGCGACGTGCGTGCCGTGACCGTAGGGGTCGTGCCAGTAGGGTACGGACGACGTATCCTCGGTATCGTATTCAACGACGTAAGTCGTGAGAAGCCGGTCGTTGCCATTGGTATCGAACTTGATTCCGTCGAAGCGATGCGAACCGGTATCGAGCACGGCGACCGTTACGCCGAGACCGGTTATGCCCTCATCCCACAGGCTGTCAGCGCCGATCAATGTCGGATGCTCGGCAGTCGGTATTCCCTGACCTCGGCCACCAGCTAGCTCGACATTTCCGTTGGGGAAAATCTTTAGGTTTGGATCGACGCTCGTCAGCTCTGCGAGTTGTGCTGCGTTCAATAACGCGCCGACGGCGTTTATGACGTCAAGCTCATGCGTAATTTCGGCGCCGACGGCGCGTACGTCATCCGCTAAGGCTGCTATCGACTTACCCTGCACGATGTAGGAAGTCGATTGCTCAACGACGGGTGTTTCCGTTGCCGGGCTGTCGCCCAATAGGAAAAATCCCAAGCCAGCCGCCAGGCTGGATATTGCGACGAATGTAAATACTGTTTTTCGGTTCAAGACACTACCCTCTGAAATCTTGGACGTATTTCATCAGATACAGGTCGACTTGAGGCGTGTCGGGCCGGGGAGTGGCGTCAGCCTTATTGGGACATGCGTCACATAATCGCGGTGTTAAGTTCCGGCGACGGCTGATATCAGCCGTCATTTGACGCGGCTAACCGCTGCATGCCAATTTGTGAACACACACGGGGAAAACCGAACTATAGTAAATTGATCGGGACCCGAAAATAATCACAGCCTGGATCGTGACAAAATGAATGGTCTTCGCAAATCTTTCCTAATCGCTGCAACGGCTTTGGCGGCACTGGCGGTTGTTTCTCCGGTGCATGGCCAGCACGCGGATTTCGTGGCCAGAAACGGCGTTATCTGGACGGTCGATGAGGCCAATCCGCGAGCAGAGGCCGTGGCGGCTCTCAATGGTCGGTTTATTTACGTCGGATCGGATGCCGGCGTCGGTCGTCACATTGGGCCGGATACCGAGGTCCTCGATCTGGGCGGCGCGTTCGTAACGCCGGGCTACTACGACAATCATGTGCACTTCGAGGGCACCGGCCAACTGTTGTACGGGCTTAATCTCCTCGACGTGTCCGATGAGGCATCATTCATCGCCAGAGTTCGCGATGTGCACGCGCGCTATGCACCCGGAACCTGGATTGTCGGCGGCGACTGGTCGGCGTACGAATCCTGGGCAGAGGGCGACGTTGCCGAAGCGGGGCACGCGGTTAATCCGAATGATCCGTACGGTGACTTTTTCCTGCCCAACAAACGCATGATCGATTCATATACACGCGATCGTCCGGTGTTGGTGCGGCGCTTCGATCGAAAAGTGTACTTGGCCAACAGCGCCGCGCTAGAGCGCGCCGGCATTCGACAAGGGGTGCCCGATCCCGCAGGCATTGCCGTTGAGCGCAGCGAGGACGGCGAGCCCACCGGCGCACTGTTCAATCCAGTCGCGGCTGCGGTCGAGACAACGATCCTGGTGCGCGATAACGTGCAAACACTTTTTCAAGACCTGATTCCACCGCCATCGCGCGCGCAACGAATTGCGGAAACGAAGGAAGCGTGGAAAAAGATGGCCAGTGTCGGCGTCACAAGCTATTGCGATATCACGTCGAGTCCCATCTACGTCGATATCTATCGTGAGTTGCGCGATATGGGTGAGATGACGGCACGTGTGCGTTACCGTCCGCCGCTCGACCGGTGGGAATCCATGGCGGATCTGGGTATCAAGATCGGTTTCGGTGATGACTGGATCCGTTTCGGCGCAACGAAGGCGTGGATTGACGGCATCATGGGCAACAGTTCTGCCCGATTTTATGAACCGTATACCCATAACCCAAACAGTCGCGGCATTTGGCGCGACATCATGTTTCCGTTTGAACGCAGTCCGGACAATCCAGAACAGATGCAAAGTCGCCTCGAGCGACTCGCCTTGGAGGCCGATGCGGCCGGAATCCAGTTGACGGTGCACGCCATCGGGGACGAAGCAAACGGTTATCTAATGGACATGCTGGAGAGAATCATCGCGAAAAACGGCGACAAGGATCGTCGTTTTCGCCTGGTGCACGCGCAGGTCATGACGGATCGTGACATTGAGCGCGGCGGCGATTTGAACATCGTCGCCGAGGTACAGCCTTATCACACATCGGATGACATGCGCTGGATGGAGGAGCGTATCGGTCGTGATCGTTCGCGCGGTGCCTACGCGTTCAGGCGCCTTTGGGACTCGGGCGCGGTCGTGAGTTTTGGTTCCGATTCGCCCGGTACGAACGCATCACGTTACTACCTCAACCCGATGTTGGGTTTGTATGCGGCTGTTACACGTAAAACCTTGTCCGGAAAACCGGAAGGTGGCTGGTTCCCCGACGAAAAACTAAGCATCCAGGAGGCGATTCAAGCCTACACATTGAACACCGCGTATGCAGGTTTCGAAGAAGACATGAAAGGCTCAATCACGGTCGGCAAACTCGCCGATTTTGTGGTGCTATCCGACAATCTGTTGACAATGAACCCAGATTACATCAAGGACGTCACGGTGGAAAAAACGCTTGTTGGCGGCGAGGTTGTGTATTCGGTCGAGTGAACAAGCAGGGTCCGATTTAGCGGCGAATCCTGCCGCACCTCGATTATTCCCGCATTTACCGGCATTCCTGTGAACCAATTGTAAAAAAGTGTCAGGGCTTTCCGCTCGGCAGCACGGGATTCGCGACATTCCTGATACTATGGCCGGCGGTCGAATAACAACAGTCAATGAGAGGGGCCGCAATGAGCAGTTCTGTATTGAAATACTTTGATCGCGCAATGACGCAGTTGCGCGACCTTGGGCTCGTGCCCGAGAAAACGGATGAAGCGCCGATCGTGGCTTTACTCAATCGGCTGACGCGGCTTGATGAGGCCAAGGTGACGGCGATCGCGCGCACGCTGAGCCAGGCGTCATTGTTTAACGAGGTCGTACGCGAGCAGGTCAGCTCGATGAAGCTCGGCGAGCGTTATGAGGAGATTACGGATTCCTTTAACTCGATTCGCGAAGACGCCAAGAACATGGTCGAGCAGGTCGAGGACGGCAATATTGATACGTTTGAACGCATAAGCAACATCTGGATGAAAGTCACTCGCGGCGACATCGCATCACGCTTTGACGAAATCAAAGAAACCTACCTCGACGTCGCAAACGACTCCCGCGATCAGATCGAGCGCGAGCATCTCATCTTAAATGCGTATCAAGATTTTCGTGGTGCGATGAAAGAATCGGAAATCTTAGCGCTCGATGTTCTGAAAAAAGCAGAAGCGGTATGGGAAGCGGCCAAGGCAAAGGTCGAGTCGGCATCCAATGCCGTCAGCGCGTATCAGGGCGACGATCTCGCCGAACGCGCGAAGCTCGAACTGGCGCGCGATGAAAAAGTCCGCGAACTGCAGGCAGACGAGGACCGATATCAGATCTCCAAGGACCTGTCGGACAACCTCACCGTTAGCTACAACACGTCTGAATTCGTGATGGCGCGACTGTTGCAGACCACCAGCGCAAAAGAGCGCGTCTACAAGCAGGCCATCATGTTCTTCGGCACCAACGAGACTGTGCTGACCGCATTGTCCGCATCCTTCACCGGACTGTTCGGCCTGCACGAAAGCACCGAAGCACTCGAAGCGATGAAAGAAGGCGTCTCGAAGAGCCTCGAGGATCTCGCCGACATCGGCGGCAAAGTACAAGAAGCCGCCGTGCGTGCAGGTTACGGTCCGACAATCCGAGCGGAGGCAGTGAAAAAGCTGGTGGAATCGGTCGTCAACTTCCAGGCGCGCTCGCGCGATATCATCGAAGAGATGCGTGTGCTTGCGACAAGGAACGCCGAAGAGATTCGTGAGTCGGTCGAAGACGGTAAGCAACGATTGGCACGGCTAATTCAGCAAGGTGGCACGTTACCGCCGCCGAGCGGCGTTTAGGCGCAAATGCCCGAGGCAGCCTCCACGGCGAGCGAGGCGCCGCTCGAGGACGTGATGGTCGCGATGGATGTCGTCGATACCGTACGACATCGTCAGCTGATCGTCGATCGTGAGCTCGACGCCGACGCTCGACGCCAGCGGCTGCTGGCGCGCCTGCGCGACATTTATAAAGCGCAAGGCATCGAGGTAAGCGACGCCGCGCTCGAGGAAGGCGTTGACGCGCTGGAGAAAGAGCGTTTTAAGTACACACCTTCCGGTGGCGGTTTCGCAACTGCATTCGCTCGCTTGTACGTGCGCAGACGTCGCTGGTCGCGGGTGCTTAGGTGGGTGCTGGGGCTCGCGCTCATTATCGCAATTGCCTGGTATCTGATGGTGTATCGCCCGCAGGCGGAGCTTAGAGAATTACTTCCACGACAGATCGAACACGCCTACGATCGTATCGCGTTGATCTCCAAAAGCGAGTCCGCAAACGAGCGGGCGCTTGCGTTAAAAGGCGAGGCCGATCGCGCCATTGCAAACGAACAGTTCGATAAAGCGCAAGGCGTGCGCGTCGACATGCTCACGCTGTTCGACGAGTTGCAGACGAGCTACCAGGTGCGCATCGTCTCGCGGCCGAATGAACTGTCCGGTGTTTGGCGCGTACCGGCCGTCAATCCGAACGCGCGCAACTACTACTTGATCGTTGAAGCGTTCACATCAGACGGCGAACGCCAGCGCGTGCGCGTACGCAACGAAGAAGATGGGCGCTATCACACCGTCGCAAGCTGGGGTCTGCGCGTCGACGAAGAGACCTTCGAAGCCGTCGCCGCCGATAAGCGCGACGATGGCATCATTCAGGACGACATTGTTGGCAGTAAACCGATGGGCATGCTGGACCCTAAATACCGCATCCCGACCTCCGGCGCGACCATAACGGACTGGTAACCGTGTTGTCCGGACGCGAAACCCTGGGGCACCTGAGTTCGACGCTTACGGCAGCGCGCCGCGAACTCGAGCGGCTCGATCGCGAACTGCAGGTGAATTCCGATGCACTGGCGCAAAATCGGCAGCGCGAGGCGCGGGCGCTGAAACAACTCGCGGGCATACGACTGGATGCGATTCAACAGGGCGAACTGGCACGGCGCATCGATGCCGCGGACCACCGCGTCAAAGATACTCTGGCGCAACGCGAGTCGGCACTCGTGGAATTGAACCAGAATGCGATAGATGCGCGCCAGAATCTGAGTTCGCTTGAAGCGCGCCGCGAGACCATGCATGACGCCGTGGACGTTGCGGCAAAGACGCTTGCCGTGCGCGAAGCCGACGTGCAAACGAAACTGGAAGACAAACCGGCCTTTCAGGCGCAGCTCGAGAAAACGCGCGACGCCGATGCCATTGCGGTCAGTGCGATGGAAAAATCCGAAATCGCCGTCGAGGATCGCCGCGAGAAAGGAGAGCCCTACGAAGGCGACGAATTGTTTATGTACTTATGGCGACGGCACTACGGCACTTCCGACTACCGCGCCAATCCGCTGGCGCGGTTGTTGGATGCATGGGTCGCAAAATTGTGCAATTACAAAGACGCACGCCCGAACTACTGGATGCTCCTTGAGATCCCCAAGAGGCTCAAAGATCATGCCGAGCGCGTCCAAAGGGATGCAGAGAAAGAAGTCGAGACATTACAGGCGCTCGAGCGCACGGCAGCCGACCAAGGCGGCGTCACCGACGCGCGTGCCGCACTCGTGGATGCCGAAAACAAGCAGGACGCGCTGGATGAACACATCGCCGAAGCAGAGCAGGCTGCCCACAAATTGCAATACGAGCTCAGCCGCTTTGCCGCCGGCGAGGATAGCTACATCGCGAACTGCCTGGAGATTCTTTCCGAAGCGATGGAGCAACGCGACATTCTCGAGTTGACACGTCTTGCATCAGCAACGATGACGACAGAAGACGACGCTATCGTCGATGAGCTAAGACACATTAGGGAGAAGAACTACAGCTATCAGATAGAACTTGAGCGTAGTCGAGAATTACACCAGGCACATGTAAAGCGCGTACAGGAACTTGAGCAGGTGCGCCATCGCTTCAAGCGAAATCGCTACGACGATTTGCGATCAGGTTTCAACAACGGCGATTTGATCAAGAACATGATGCGCGAAGTGCTGGTCGGCGCGTTGCGCGGCAATACACTATGGGACGTACTAAAACGTCAGCAGCGATACAATGACGTCTCCGGTGCGTGGCCTGATTTCGGTAGTGGTGGTATACCGCGGATGGGCAGAAGACCGAACATCGCGCGCCCAACCTGGCACTGGCCGGGGCGCAGCCAAAGCAACAATCGTGGTGGCTTTCGCCTGCCGCGCAGCCGGTCACGCTCGACGTCCAGGGGGCGCGGTGGGTTCAGGACCGGGGGCGGTATTTGAGTTATTTGGCTCGGGAGAAAATTCACACACGTTTTGTCGAATGCGCCCGAATTCTTGCCAGGAAGTATCAAACAAAAAAAACGCCCGCAGGATCGGGCATCTTCATTTGTTTGGTACTCCGTACCGGATTCAAATCGATGTTACCGCCGATATACGGCGGCGTCGCAAACTTCGCTTGAGTGTCCGCTTTACTCTCGATAGCGGCCGCTGCGATGGTAGAGTCTTGAAGGGCAGCTAATGACCCCAAGCGGACATGGCCTTGGCTCTGCATATACAGCCGGAACGGGTAGTCGAGCATGAGCCGAACCAGGCGATTAATTCACTCGACAAAGCGAAATCAGTCTATTCCGCCAAGGATTACCCCGGTTCCGGCTCCGAGAGAATAAAGCAAAAATGCCAACAACGCTGCCGGCTGTGCCGGAACGTATCGATGGAAAGTCTCCGGTTTGCGCCAAACAGCGATGACCGCGAATAAGGCAGGGGCAGCAGCTACGAGCCCAACCAAGGTCGCGAACGAAAACCCGAATTGCGTCAATGACAATGTCATGCCCGCGGCGACTAAATAAATCACAGGTAACAACCGGCTGGCACGATGTCGTCCAAGCCGCACGATCAGGTTGTATTTGCCGCATATACGATCAGCCGCATAGTCCGGAAATTCATTCACCCAAAGAAACCCAGCGATATAAAGACCGAGTGGCAGGGATAGTAGTAATACATCCATTGAAAACCGATGTGTAGCAATTAGATAGGTCGCCAGCGCGATCAGTGGCCCGTAGACGATAACAACATCTAACTCTCCGAGGCCACGATACGCAAAGCGTAATGGCGGACCGTGATAAGACCAGCCCAGAAACATACCGAGGAGCCCTATCCACAACGCTGCCGGTTCACGAAATAGCACGATTGCCCCACCGAGCAGTAAACCCGTTGCACCAAAGCCAAGTGCGATTCTCCAGGTTTGTCCGCGCGTAAGTAGCTCATCGACCATGACACGCTTGCCACCCGAGAACGCCGTCCGATCTTCAGGCGCCACAGCCAGGTCCGTTCCCGAGTCGTAATCAAAGACGTCACCCCAAGCGTTCTTGGCGACTTCCATGCAGAAGAAGGCGAGTCCGGTGACCACGAGCCACCCCCACGGAAGTGGGCCTTCGGTGGCCGCTACGGCTATACCAAGATACATGGAGGCTGCAGATGTAAGGCTGATCTTCGGATCCGCCAGACGCCACAATCCCTGCCAAAAACCAGCCATTACGACAACTTGCTGCTCGCCATTCAATTCGCCTACGGCTACTCTATCTGTAGTCAAATGAACAAACCAGAGATGCACTTCTTCGACATATTCGTTTTATTGCTCACTGGTGGAACCGCCGCTGTGATCGTATATGCTTCCTTGCTGCGGCGAGATACCCGGCTGTTTGCACGAGCACCCCTTTGGCTGCCGACAGCTTGGCACCTGTCGAGCTACATGCTCTTCGCATTTCTGTGCGTTCTTTCGCTAGATTCGGTTTTCGACACATCGTTATCCTTATTGCTCGGTGGATTTACTGTCGCAACCGGATTCGGCGCGCTTATGGAATACCTGCAGAAATATCGTCCTGGTCGGACACCGAGTATTGCCGATGCGCTAATCAATGCATGTGGCGCTGCACTTGGTGCATTAGCCGCACTAACCGCGCTTTGACGATTGTGCTTAGATTGTCTACTTGCGGGCGCTACCACCCGTACCATCGAAACGATTGCGGCGAGCCGAACGGCAGCTGTTGGCTGCCATCAGAAACAGGCCATGCCGAGCGATCCAGACGACCGCTTCGGGTGCAAGCGGACATTGACCCTGGTCGAGTGTCCGTTTAGCCACTAAGGGCTGCCGTTCGTCTAAACTTGGGACGATCGGTAGTGAATGACCCAAAGCAACCACTACCTTTAAATCGCGAAAATCTGTTTCGGGGCAGAGAGCTGCGTCAGCATCTTGGGAGGCTGAGGTTCTACCTGAGGTACGTCGAGGCAAGGGACTGGTGGCTCAGTTTTTATGACGCAGCCGCCAGCTGAGCTTGTGCAGTTCCATGACAAGCAGAACAGGCAGGCTGAGGCTGAGCAGTAGTATCCAGGTATCGCCGGAGACGGCTTCGGTCGCCAGAAATGCCGAGCCGATGGGGAGGTACAGCATCGCGACGTGTACCGAGAACGCCAGCAACATTCCGATCATCAGGACCGGACTCTTGAGTGGCGAGCGGCTGAACACGGAGCGGATTTCGGAGCGGCAATTGAAAATATGCACATTTTCGAAGAGCACCATCAACAGCAGTAGGGCATTGCGTGCCGAGACTTCGCTCCATCCGTTTGCCAGCGCCCACGTGAACAGGCCGAAACCGACGACGCCCATGAAGAGCGCGGCGATCACCGTACGCTCCACCATCAGCTGATTGAAAATCGGTTCTTTCGGCGGCCTTGGCTTTCTCCAACGAATCGACTCATCACCGGATTCGAATGCCAGTGCAACATCCTGGATACCGTTCGTGACGAGATTCAGCCAAAGGAGCTGCACGGGCAGCAACGGCAATGGCGACCCGGTCGACAGCGCCAGCGCGACGAGCACGACTTCGGCTGCGCCGGTGGAGATCAACAGGTAAATTACGTTGCGGATATTATCGTAGGCGATGCGGCCTTCTTCGATACCGGCCGTAATCGTCGCGAAGTGATCGTCGGCGATAACCATCTCTGCGGTTTCGCGGGCAACGTCCGTACCCGATCGACCCATGGCAACACCGATGTTGGCCTCCTGCAATGCCGGCGCGTCATTGACGCCATCTCCCGTAACGGCAACGAAATCACCGTGGGCACGCGCTGCGTCGACGATTTGTAACTTCTGATGCGGAGCGACGCGCGCAAACACCCGGGCATTCGCAATGATGCGAGGCAAGTCTTCCGGCACGGCATCCTGTAGTTCGCGGCCGGTAACGACCTGGTTGGGCGTTGCTGCGAGACCGAGTTGCTGCGCGATGGCCAATGCCGTTTTGGGGTGATCCCCTGTAATCATGATCGTTCGCACACCGGCTCTATGCACGTTGGCGATGGCTTTTACCACCCCCGGGCGCAACGGATCGATCATTCCCACCAAGCCAAGACAGCGCAGGTCCGTCGGCTCTGGCGGTGCGAGATGGTGATCGAGGCCAGTTGCGGCTACGCCATCGGCAAGTCCCAGCACCCGAAAACCTGCTGCGGCCATCTCTTCTGCCATTCGTCTCAAGCGGTCGAGCGTCACAGGATCATCGGTAACCATCCCGAATACGCATTCCGGGGCGCCCTTGACCATGACCCGCATCACCTCGCCGTCGAGATGGTACGTTGCGGCAAACTGCTTCTCGGGTTCGAAAGGGATGCGGTTGACTTCGGGCAGCTGCACGAGTGTGTCTTCCTTGCGCCAGCCGAGCTTGTAAGCCATCGTCAGCATCGCGACGTCGGTGGGATCACCGCGCCACACATAATGATGATCGCGCCGGTGCAACTCCGCTTCGTTGCACAATACGCTCGCGCGCGCGAGATTGCTAAGTTTGGCTGCCCCGTCGGGCCGCAACGGTGACCCGTCCAGCAGGAATTCGCCCTCAGGCGCAAAGCCCTGCCCGGTCACGGAAAAAACACTTCCATCCGGGAGCCGCACCTCGTTCACGGTTAGCTCGTTACAGGTCAGAGTGCCTGTCTTGTCAGTGGCGATCAGCGTGCAGCTACCGAGTCCTTCGACGGCCGCCAGCTGGCGAATGATGACACCGCGGCGGGCCATGCGCGTTGCGCCAATTGCGAGCGCCACGGTCATCGCAACCGGCAATCCTTCGGGGACGGCGGAAACGGCCAGCGCCACGCCGAACAAGAACATTTCCTGGATCTCGAAGCCACCCAGCAGCATGCCCACTGCCGCAATGAATGCTGCGGCGCCAAGTACGGCTATGGCTATACGCTTGGTGAATACTTCCATGCGTTCGACGAGTGGCGGTTTTCCTCCCGATGGGCTCAACGCGTCGAGGGCTAGTGAACCCAGGAAGCTCGACGCGCCGGTTGCAACGACGACACCTTGTGATCTGCCACGAGCGATTATCGAACCGGCGTACGCCATGTTCTTGCGATCAGCTTGAACGGTACCCGGTTCGCCGATCCAGTCCGCGTCTTTGCTGACCGGTACGGATTCGCCGGTCAGCAATGACTCGTCAATTTCGAGCCCCTGACTTGACACGAGACGAATGTCGGCCGGCACGCGATTCCCAGACTCGAGATAGACGATGTCTCCGGGAACTATAATTTCGGCATCGACTTCCTGAACCTCGCCATTGCGACGTACAGTGCCGTTGATGCGCAGCAATTGTTGCAGAGCTTGGCTGGCACGCTCGGCACGCGTTTCCTGGATCGTCCCGATCAGCCCGTTGATTACCAGTACGCCGGTTATGAAAGCGGCGTCCTTGTATTCATGCATGAAGATGGAGATCAGCGCCGCCGCACCGAGCAGATAGATCAGGGGGCTGCGAAACTGACGTAAAGCGATCTGGAGCACCGAAGGTGGCGGCCGGCGAGGCATCTGATTTGGCCCGTAGCTTTTGAGACGCTCGCGAGCCTGACCCTCGTCGAGTCCATCGCGTCCGACCTTGAGTGCCCTGAAAACCTCCAACTTGGCGATGGCATGCCAGTCGGGCTGGTAGGACACAATGCCCATGTTGCCAGTATGGGTGTCGGCCGGATGCCATCCTATCAGTGGAAATGCTTATCAGTATGTAGATCGGATGATGGGAATCGAGCCCACGGTATCACCGACCCGTTACATCTTGATCCCGACTGTTTGGACCACGCCTTCAATTGATCGAATGATTTCGTCGTAATACGAATTGCCGAACGTCCAGTTGTGGCCGTTAGCCGCCTGTCAATACAGCATATTTCGACCGAAGTGAGTGTCCGCTTTGGGCGAAAGCAGACATTACGCAACTAACGGAAACCGCCCTGCACATAAATGCACGTTTTCGAGTAAACGAGCCCCTGCTAAAAAATTGCAAACGAACATTCTCATGCCAACCGTATGGACCGCAGAATGAGTTAAGGCAACCTTGTTTTTGTTTGGGAATGGTTTTGGAAAAAGAAAAACCTGCGAGTTGCGTGCAGCTAATTCTTTGATAAATATGGCACTCCTTAGGGGATTGACTCGCCGCTTCTGCGGCTCGCCCTGCGGGCGCACTCGCGGTGCTCGTGCGTCTGTCGGCCGGCGAAGCCGGCGTCGGACCGAACGCAAGGGGTTCAAATCTCAACTAGCTAGAACAAGACAAACAAAAAGACCCGCGCAAGGCGGGCCTTCTGTTTGTCTGGTACTCCCTAGGGGATTCGAACCCCTGTTACCGCCGTGAGAGGGCGGCGTCCTAAACCACTAGACGAAGGGAGCGGAGTCGGTCCCGGTCATGCCGGGGCGACGTATTATAAGACCGTTCTAGCGTTCCTCAAGCCTAGCCGTCCTGCCGCAGTTTGGCAGGGGCTGGTATCATACGGCCGCTAATCCTAGCTTTAAGCGGAAAATCATTTGAAAAACAGCGGGAAACCGAGCTCCAAAAAGCCGAAGATCATTCCCCGCGCCGCTCATACCGTCTCCAGGAACGATATTTCCGGCAGCGCGCTTAAGGTGTTGTATCGCTTGCACAAATCTGGCTACCAGGCTTTTCTGGTCGGCGGCTGTGTGCGTGATGCATTGCTTGGCCTGCATCCGAAAGATTTCGATATCGCGACAAATGCGACGCCGGAAGAGGTGCGCTCGCTGTTTAGCAACTGCCGGCTTATTGGCCGTCGATTTCGGTTGGCGCACATCCGCTTTGGTCGCGAGATCATCGAGACGGCGACGTTTCGGGCGGCGGCAATTCACAAAGACGATGATGTCGCGCACGACGATGAAGGCCGCATCCTTCGCGATAACGTCTATGGCACGATCGACGAGGATGTCTGGCGGCGTGATTTCACCTGCAATGCGCTGTACTACAATATTGCGGACTTCAGCATCTGGGATTTCACCGATGGCGTAAAAGATATCGAACGTCGTCGGCTCGTTCTGATTGGCGACCCGGTGCAGCGATTGCGTGAAGATCCGGTGCGCATGCTGCGCGCGGTCCGATTTGCGGCGAAGCTCGACTTTACGATTGACGACAGTGTTGTCGCCGCGATGCACAAGAACGTTGGTCTATTGACGAATGTTCCCGCCGCACGTCTATTTGACGAGTTTATGAAACTGTTCCAATCGGGACATGCGGAAAAAACATTCGACTTGTTACGTGAACATGGCTTGTTCGCCGAAATGTTCCCGGCAACTGACCAGGAATTGAACGAAGACGACACTTTTGTCGAGTTTGTTAAGGCCGCGTTACAGAATTCAGATCGCCGCGTTGCAGCCGGCAAGTCTGTGACACCGATGTTTCTGCTCGGAGTATTCCTATGGGCGCCGATCAAACGCATCGCGGCGATTCGCCGTTCAGAAGAAAAAATGTCCGAGGCGCAATCGCTCAGCCTTGCAGCGTATGAAATATCATCCGAGCAGCAGCGTAGAATCGCGATACCGCGGCGTTTTACCGTGCCGATGCGTGAGATGCTGGCGTTGCAGCCACGTTTCCAGACGATGCGCGGCCGGCGGGCAATGAACCTCCTCGAGCACCGTCGTTTCCGGGCGGCCTACGATTTCATGATGCTACTGTCGGACGTCGGCAAGGTCGATGAGGAAATTGCGGACTTTTGGACCGAGGCGCAGACACTGTCCGTCGATGATCGTGCGGAGCGTTTTCAGATCGATGCGAAACCGCGAGCACGTCGTCGTCGTCGCCGCCGCCGGCGGCCTTCGAAGTCCGGCAGTCGGGCATGACGACCGATATTTTGTTGTGGCGGCCCGCGTATGTCGGGCTCGGCAGTAATCTCAATGGGCCGGCGAAGCAGATCGATGCGGCGTTCGATCTACTGGATACGCTCCCCGGCAGTCGCCTCGTGGCGCGCTCTAGCTTGTATCGGTCGGCCCCCTTTGGCGGTGTTGAACAACCCGAATTCGTTAACGCGGTTGCAGCGATGCTGACGCAGCTCGACGCGATTACTTTACTCCAGCATTTGAAGGAAATTGAGCGCAAACGTGGGCGCGAGCGGGGTGAGGCTCGCTGGGGGCCGCGCGTTATCGATCTCGATTTGCTGGTGTATTCCGGCGAGGTGATCGACCAGCCCGAGTTCACGTTGCCGCATCCGGGCATTGCTGAGAGAAATTTTGTATTGTTGCCGTTACGCGAGCTGGCACCCGATCTTGACATTCCGGGACTGGGTCGCGTGGCCACTATCTCCGTGAACGAACAAGAACCGCGCATAGAGCGCATCGCATAAAGGAATACCTGCTTGTCGGTCAGCCCTCTCAATCCACGTGGTAGCGCCGCGCGATTCATCGTCGTCGAAGGCCCTATCGGCGTCGGCAAAACCGCGTTAGCGAAGCGTTTGGCGGAAAGCCTATCGGCGGAACTGATGTTGGAGCAGGTTGACGAGAATCCGTTTCTTGAACGTTTCTATCGCGATGGCCGCAGTGCGTCATTGCCGGCGCAAATGTTTTTCCTGTTTGCCCGCGCGCGGCAAATTGAAGATCTGCGACAGTCGGACCTGTTTACCGATACGCGCGTCTCAGATTATATTTTTGCGAAAGATCATTTGTTCGCAAATTTAAATCTCGATACGGATGAGCTGAGTCTCTATCAACAGGTCGTCGACAATCTTGGCGTCGAGCCGCCGGTGCCGGACCTGGTGATCTATTTGCAAGCGTCTGTCGATTCACTGTTAGAGCGAATTGCGCGGCGTGGCCGCCCATTTGAAGTGATGATCGATCGCAAATACTTAGAACAGGTCACCGATGCCTACGCACGATTTTTCCATACCTACGACGAGGGTCCGTTGCTAATCGTCAATGCGACACAGATTGATCCGATCAATAACAACGCCGATTACGAGCAGCTCTTTAAGCAGATTGAGAGCACGACAGGCGGCCGTCACTTCTTCAATCCGGTATCCGCCGCACTCGCCTAGATTCAAGGGCAATCCTATGTACACTCAACTCGAACAGCGCGGCATGCACCAACCGCCCGTCAATGTCTCCACTCTGCATAAGATGAAATCGGACGGCGAGCCGATTGCCTGTTTGACGGCCTACGACGCGAGTTACGCGTCATTGGTCGATGCGGCAGGGGTGGACCTGATTCTGGTCGGCGACTCGCTCGGCATGGTTATTCAGGGGCACGACACTACGGTGCCGGTGACTGTTGACGATATCGTGTACCACACACGTGCCGTTGCTAAAGGACTGCGCCGTGCGTTTCTGGTCGCCGACATGCCGTTTATGAGTTATTCGAACCCGGATCAAGCGCTCGAGAACGCCGTTCGCTTGATGCAACAGGGCGGTGCGATGATGATCAAGCTCGAGGGTGGCGAAGGTCAGATCGACATCGTCGAGCACCTGGCGCGGCACGACATTCCTGTCTGCGCACACCTAGGGCTAAAGCCGCAGTCGGTGCACAAGATCGGCGGCTTCAAAGTGCAAGGTCGTGATGCGGACAAGGCGAAAGAGATGATTGAGTCGGCAAGGCGATTGCAGGACGCCGGTTCCGACATCGTACTGCTCGAATGCGTGCCCAACGAAGTTGGGCAGACGATTACTCAGTCACTCGATGTGCCGGTGATTGGTATTGGCGCAGGCCCGAGCGTTGACGGCCAGATCCTCGTCCTGTACGACATCCTCGACATCACGCAGGGCAAAACGCCGCGCTTCGTCCGCAACTTCCAGCAAGACCACACGTCGCCGCTTGCGGCCGTGGAAGCGTACGTCAAAGCTGTCAAAGATGGCAGCTATCCGGCGCCTGAGCACTGCTTTTCTTAGTCTCGATTTCGATTCATAGGAAATCTCGTGGACGTAATTAACGACAAAGAGGAGCTCTTAGAGCAGCTCGACGTTTGGCGCCAGCACGGCGAACACATCGCGCTGGTCCCAACGATGGGCAATTTACACCCCGGACATGCCAGTCTGTGCGATGTTGCGCGCGAACATGCGGAACGGGTCGTTGTTACCGTTTACGTTAATCCGACACAGTTTGGTGAGGAAGAGGACTTCGACGACTATCCACGGACCATTGAACGCGACACGATGCGCTTAAGAAAGATTGGCGCCGACATTCTGTTCATCCCCAGTGACGAAACCGTCTATCCGTTTGGCCATGACTGCGCAACGGTCGTTTCGGTGCCGGGGCTTACAGAAAATTTCTGTGGCGCATCACGGCCCGGACATTTTGACGGCGTTACGACGGTTGTCGCACGATTTTTTGCGATCGTACAGCCCGATGTGGCTGTGTTCGGTCAGAAGGATTATCAGCAACAACTCGTCATTCGATACATGACCGAAGACTTAGGCTTGCCGATCCGGATCATCACGGCACCGACGGTGCGCGAGGACGATGGACTCGCGATGAGTTCGCGGAACCAGTATTTGAGCGAGGATGAGCGAACAATTGCACCGCTATTGCACAAAACCATCGATCGGATTGGCGCTGAACTGGAGAGTGGCCATCATGAATTTGAGGAACTCGAGGCGGGTGGCATCAAGGAACTCGAAGAGGCCGGATTCAAGATCGACTATCTGGCCATTCGTCGCGCCGAGAATCTTGCTACTCCTAATCGCGATGCCGACGATCTGGTCGTCATTGCCGCAGCGCACCTCGGAAAGGCGCGCTTGATCGATAATATTGTTGTAACGATCTAACGGCTGTTTACACCAACAGCGCATTTACCGCTTCGCATCACCTTCGAGTTCGGCCCGCGATTCTGCAAACTCTTGCCTGTCATCGGCGCTTGGCTCGGGGTATTTCAATCCAATACTTTCCAGCGTATCGATGATTGTATTGGCGACGCGTGCACGCATGTAGCTTTTGTCGTCCGCTGGGATGGCATACCAAGGTGCCCATGGTCGCGACGTCGCATTCAGCGCGTCTTCGTAGGCCAACATGTAGTCATCCCAGTGGCGACGTTCGACGACGTCGCGCGGCTCATATTTCCAGTTCTTGGCCGGATTATCCAGGCGCGCAAGAAAGCGCCGCTTTTGCTCGTCTTTCGAAACGTTTAGCCAAAATTTAAGGATGACCGTGCCGTTGCGCGCCAAATGTTCCTCTTGTTCGCGAATCGATTGCAGGCGCTCGTTCCATACATTCTCCAGGCTCAGTTCGCGTGGGAGTTTTTGCGAAGCGAGGATCTGTGGATGCACGCGGACCACTAATACTTCTTCGTACTGGCTGCGATTGAAGATGCCGATACGGCCACGCTCCGGCAAGCGACAGGTGGTACGCCATAGGAAATCGTGGTCAAGCTCGAGGCTCGATGGTTTCTTGAAACTGAATACTTGGCAGCCGGACGGGTCGACGCCCTGCATGACGGCACGAATCGTGCTGTCTTTGCCAGCGGCATCCATCGCCTGGAAGACCAGCAATACCGCGTGCCGATCGCCTGCAGCGAGGACCCGCTGCAGCTGATTCAGTTTCTCGGTCGCATTCTTGCGATGTTTACCCTTATGCCGATGCCCATCGGTGACGGCCGTTGTCGTCGCATCTGCAACTGAGAAACTGCCATCGAACGGCACAAGGTACGGTGATTCGGGAGCTTCAAACATCGGTCTTCTCCACTTTCTTGTTGTCGGTCAACGCCATGCTGCGCCAGCGCGAGTTATTGATACTGGGCGCCATGCTGCGCGAGCGCCCATGCTCTAATTTCGGGCATCACGCTGCGCGAGCGCCCTTGCTCTAATTCTCGGCGCCATGCTGCGCGAGCGCTCTTGCTTTAATTCTGGGCGCCATGCTGCGCGAGCGCCCTTGCTTTAATTCTGGGCGCCATGCTGCGCGAGCGCCCAAGATACATGTTCTGCAACTAATTTGGATTCCGAATCGCGTCTCGCGGTCAGTGCATCGATGACCTCGGGCGTCGTCTCGGCATTCCCCAACGCGACGGCGATATTTCTTAGCCAACGCTCGTAGCCAATGCGACGAATCGCACTGCCAGCGGTGCGTTCGAGCCAGGTCGCCTCGGTCCAGCCAAACAAATCGGTCAATTCGGCCAAGTCCAGGTTATGCCGCGGCGCGAAATCACGTTCACCGGTCGGTTCAGCGAACTTATTCCACGGACAGAATAACTGGCAATCGTCACAGCCATAAATGCGATTACCGATTAACGCTCGCAATTCGACCGGTATCGATTCTTTCAACTCGATTGTCAGGTAAGAAATACAGCGCCGAGCATCGAGCGAGTAGGGTGCGACGATCGCATTCGTCGGGCAAACGTCGATACACGCACGGCAAGTACCGCAATGGTCGCTTGCGGTTTGGTCGACAGGCAGTGGTAAATCTGTGTATAGCTCGCCGAGAAAAAACCACGAGCCGGCGTCTTTGTTAATTAGATTTGTGTGTTTGCCGATCCAGCCAAGTCCGGCGTTCTCCGCGATCGGCTTCTCAAGCACCGGCGCGCTGTCGACAAAAACGCGAAAACCAAACGCCCCGATTCGATCCGAAATTCGACGTGCGAGCGCACGCAGACGGCCGCGCAATACCTTGTGATAATCGCGCCCGAGCGCATAGCGCGAAATGTAAGCCTTCGATGGATGGTCCAGCAGTCGCTTCGCTGCAGCATCTGAATCATGCAAATAATCCATCCGTGCCGAAATGACGCGGAGCGTGCCTGGCACTAGCTGCTCCGGACGACTGCGTTTGCTGCCATGCTTTTGCATGTAGTCCATCGTTCCGTGGAATTCTAGCCGCAGCCAATTTGCGAGGCGTTCTTCGGCTTCGGACAAATCCACGCCGCTGATGCCGATTTGCTGAAAACCTAATTCACCCCCCCAACCGTGGATGTCGGCTTTGAGTTGCGCGTAGTTTATTGAGTCGTCTGTCTGCATGGGCGCTCGCGATGCCAGCGAGACAGTATAATCCCCGCCATGCAAGAGCTGCCTGTCGAAATCTATTCAGTTGCCGCGGTTCGCGAGATCGATCGCCGCGGGATCGAGGATGAAGGCATTTCCGGCTACACGCTGATGACGCGTGCCGGGACTGCCGCCGTGCATGCCGCGAACCGGCATTTTCCAGAGGCACGGCGCTGGCAGGTGATTTGTGGTGCGGGCAATAACGCCGGTGACGGTTACGTCGTCGCCAGACTCGCCGGCGACGCGGGCATCGTCGTGTCTGTTGTCACGATCGTCGATCCCAATGCATTGCGCGGCGATGCGGCAACGGCCTATAGCGATTTCGATGCGAATGGCGGCGTCGTTACCGCATGGTCCGGTGATCTCGATGCGGACGCCGACCTAATTGTCGATGGCATTCTCGGCAGCGGGCTCGAACGGCCGCTTCAGGGCCAATTTGCCGACGCGGTGCAGGCTATTGACGCGCATTCGGCAGCGGTATTGGCGCTGGACATTCCGACAGGCATCCACGGCGATTCAGGTCATGTGCTCGGCGCAGCGGTTACTGCCGACATGACCGTTACGTTCGTCGGGCTCAAGGCCGGCTTGTTTCTTGGCGCGGGCCCGGGTCACTGTGGTGCACTGGAATTCGCCGGCCTCGACATTCCTGAGCATTGTCGTGATGTGTCTGCGACGGTGTTGCGGCGTATCGATGAAGCCCGTGTGCGGACATGTTTGCCGCGGCGGCCGCGCGATGCGCATAAAGGCGACTTTGGCCACGTTTTGGTCGTTGGTGGCGGTGCCGGTATGCCCGGTGCGGTGCGTCTGTGTGGCGAGGCCGCGCTTCGAGCCGGTGCAGGTCGCGTCAGCATTGCTACCGATCCAGCCCACGCTGCAATCGTCGTTGCGTCTTGCCCCGAACTCATGTCACACGGTATTGAGACGGCGGCGGATCTCGACGCGCTGCTCGCGAACGCCGATGTCGTCGCGATCGGTCCGGGTTTGGGAACCTCGGATTGGGCGAGGGCGCTGGTCGCCGCAGTATCGGCTGTGGATATTCCAACGGTCTGGGACGCCGACGCACTAAATTTGCTCGCCGACGGCGGTGACCGGGACGAAAATCGAATCATCACACCGCATCCGGGAGAAGCAGCACGCTTGCTGAATATCACGACGCCGGACGTGCAGGCGGACCGGGCCGCCGCAGTGTCCGCGCTCAAGGAAAAATACGGTGGCACGGTGGTACTAAAAGGTGCGGGAACGCTGGTTAGCGCCGCAGCAGGTGCGCCATTCGTCAGCACATCCGGTAACCCCGGAATGGCTGCTCCGGGAATGGGTGATGCGCTGACCGGCGTCATAGGGGCGCTGGTCGCGCAGGGCCTATCACTAGAAGATGCCGCCACCGTCGGCGTCGAGGTGCATGCACGCGCTGGCGATGTCGCGGCCCGTGGTGGTGAGCGTGGCCTTATTGCGTCGGATCTTGTTGCCGAGCTGCGCGGTGTCATTAATCCATGAGCGTCTGGCTGGCTGACGAGGCGGCGACAATCGAATTTGCGGCCATGCTCAGCGAGGCGCTGCCCGCGGATCACGCCGGCTGGACCGTGCTGCTCGAAGGCGAACTGGGTGCCGGCAAGTCAACGCTGGCGCGTGCGGTGATACGTTCCCTGGGGCACGCCGGGACGGTACCCAGCCCAACGTATACGCTCGTCGAGCCCTATGAGTTGCCCAGCGGCAACATCTACCATATTGATTTGTATCGCGTTACTGAGGCCGAGGAGCTGCGCTATTTAGGCTGGAACGAACTCGACGACGGCCTGCGGCTGGTCGAATGGCCAGATCGTGCGCCGACGCTCGCGGAGCACGCTGATCTGCAGATCACATTGGTCTATGAAGGTGCGGGGCGGCGTGCCGAATTGACTGGGATTTCGGACCGTGGCGCCGAGCTTGCAGGCCGAATCGAACACGGGCAACAACTGAGCCAGAAGATTAACTAAGTCCGATATCCTCATAATTTTGAAGAAAAAATATTGGTTTTTGCCTGTTTTCTCGTATACTCACCCGACATAATCTCCACGATTTGGGACACGACGAGCGATGCCCGGATTTCGGCCAATAGTGGCTCTTTGTTTGTTTTTCATGCTGTCAGCGGCAAACGCTGGCACCACCGTTAAGAATATTCGTATTTGGGCTGAGGCCGACAAGACTCGCGTCGTACTCGACCTGACCAATCCGGTCGATCACAGCATTTTCACGTTACGCGGACCCGATCGACTTGTGGTTGACCTTGAAAACGGTCGGCTGGCGAACACGCTCGCAAATCTGCCGGCCGGTGCCGGCTCAGTTCGCGCAATTCGTAGTGGCGTGCGCGCCGACGGCGCGCTGCGCGTGGTCCTTGATCTGAACCAAGTCGTTAGGTCACGAAGTTTTACGGTGCAGCCGAACAGTCATTACGGCCACCGGCTTGTTATCGATTTACACCGATCGGGCAGCATTCAAACCGTCAAGCGTGCATCGGAAGGCTATTCACCGGGCCGCGACATCGTAATTGTTGTCGATCCTGGCCACGGCGGCCACGATCCGGGTGCCGTCGGCAAAGCCCGAACGCGCGAGAAGGATGTTGTGTTGGCAATTTCCCGCGCGCTGGCAAATCGGATAAACACTGAGGACGGCATGCGCGCGATTCTTATTCGCGACAGCGACCAGTTCGTCGATCATCG
The DNA here is from genome assembly GCA_029861535.1 of Gammaproteobacteria bacterium. Taxonomy (GTDB): domain Bacteria; phylum Pseudomonadota; class Gammaproteobacteria; order Steroidobacterales; family Woeseiaceae; genus UBA1847. The sequence goes on along the minus strand of JAOTZC010000008.1, from coordinate 30,396 downwards.
CCGCCGCATCGAGATGGCGCGCCGTCACAAAGCTGATCTGTTCGTTTCAATTCATGCCGATGCGGTGGACGATCGTCGGCCATACGGCACGACCGTGTATGCGCTGTCGACGAAGGGCGCGAGTGATGAGGCGGCTCGTCAGCTCGCGGCGCGCGAAAACGCGGCCGTCGGCGGCGTAGCGCTGAACGACAAAGACGATATATTGGCATCGGTATTGATTGACCTGTCGCAGAATGCCGCGCTCAGCGCAAGCCTCGATATTGGCGATGACGTCATTCGGGAACTGGCGCGCATGGGCAAAGTGCATCGTCGTAAGGTGCAGCAGGCTGGCTTTATCGTGCTGAAATCACCGGATTTGCCGTCAATCCTCGTCGAAACAGGCTTTATTTCGAACCCGAGTGAAGAAAAACGTCTGCGCGATCGCAACTACCAGGGTCGTCTCGCCAACGCGATGCTCTTGGGGATCCGCAATTATTTCTACGAGAATCCACCGCCAGACACGAAAATTGCGATGCAGGTTCGCCGCAAACCCGTGCGTCAGGTTCGGCACGTCATTACACGCGGCGATACCTTGTCCGAAATCGCCGAGCGCTACAATGTCAGTGCCGCGGCAATCCGCCGCGTGAACAAGATCTCCGGCGACAATATACGCATCGGCCAGACGCTGTCGATTCCGGTCTACGCCGGCGGCTGAGCCAGAAGCACACAAGACATTTCCGCATCGATTTGAAAGAATGACGGGTTCAGTCCGTCAGCTCTCATATGTTCGATGCCGATTCTTCAGCTTCCCAGCCACCTGATAAACCAGATCGCCGCCGGCGAGGTCGTCGAGCGTCCGGCATCGGTCGTCAAAGAGTTGCTGGAAAACAGCCTGGATGCGGGTGCGCACGACGTACAAATCGACGTCGCCGCGGGAGGACAAAAACTGATCCGCCTGCGCGACAACGGCGCTGGTATTCCGAAAGACGAGCTTGCGCTGGCGATGTCGCGGCACGCAACCAGCAAAATCACGACGTTGGAGGATCTCGAGGCCGTCGCATCGCTCGGTTTTCGCGGTGAGGCGCTGCCGAGTATTGGGTCGGTTGCACGAGTGACGCTGACGTCGCGGACGGCCGATTCGGACACGGCCTGGCAGATCGAAGCGGACAACGGCGCATTGAGCGGGCCCCGTCCCGCCGCGCATCCAGTCGGTACGACGATCGAAGTTCACGATCTGTTCTACAACACGCCAGCGCGGCGGAAGTTTCTGCGCACCGAGCGTACCGAGTTTGGCCATATCGAAAAGTGGATTCGGCGATTGGCGCTCTCACGGCCGGATGTCGCCATGACGCTGACGCACAATCGCCGCGTAATTCTGCAGTTATCGGCCGCGCACGACGAACAATCGCGTCTCTTGCGTGTCGCAAAGATCTGCGGGCCTACTTTTGCCGAGCAGGCGGTCCAGATCGATCGCGAAGGCGACGGCATCGCGCTGGCAGGTTGGATCGGGTTACCGACCTTTAATCGCAGCCAGCCCGACATGCAGTATTGGTTCGTTAACGGACGCAGCATTTCGGACAAAACACTTGCACATGCCGCAAAACATGCCTACCGGGATGTGTTGTTTCATGGTCGCTTTCCGGCTTACGTGTTGCACGTGACGATGGACCCAGCAAGTGTCGATGCGAACGCGCATCCTGCAAAACATGAGGTACGGTTTCGTGATGGCCGCCGCGTTCACGGCATCGTGTCGCAAACGCTCGAATTGGCCTTGCGAGACACACGCCCGGGTGGGGACGTGCCGAAGCCGGTGCCAGCCGCGAAAGGCGCGTTTCTTGAGCAGGGTTCGATGTCTTTGCCGCACATGTTGGGGCTGGGTACGCACGCGGTGCGCGACACGCTGGCGGCCTATAACACGATGGCTACCGCGCTGGCGCAAGCAAGCCCTGACGAGGACCGTGACGTGCCGCCGCTGGGCTTTGCGATCGCACAACTTGCCGGAGTCTATATCCTGGCTGAAAACAAGGACGGGCTGATTGTCGTCGATATGCACGCGGCACATGAGCGCATCGTTTACGAAAAACTGAAAAGCGGCTTTGATGACAAGACGGTGGTTCGGCAATCGCTGTTAGTCCCGGTGTCAGTAACGGTGTCTGAAAACGAGGCAAATCTGGTCGAGTCATCGACAGCTACGCTGGCGTCGATCGGTCTCGATATCGATCGCTCAGGCCCGACAACACTCGTCATTCGCGAAATCCCAAGTTTGCTTAGGAACGCGGATGCGGAGAGTCTGTTACGCGATGTGTTGAGCGATCTTGCGGAAGCAGGTCACAGCAATCGCGTCGAAGATGTCTGTCATGATGCGCTCGCGACGATGGCCTGTCACAATTCGGTGCGCGCGAATCGCTTATTGACGATCGATGAAATGAATGCGCTGTTGCGTGAGATGGAAGTCACCGAGCGCGCCGACCAGTGCAATCATGGTCGCCCGACCTGGACCACCATTACATTGGTAGAACTCGATCGCCTGTTCCTGCGCGGACGATGACCCGAATTGCAGTCTGTTTGATGGGCCCGACGGCATCGGGTAAGACGGAAGTCGCGATAGGCCTTTGCCAGCGCTTCCCGTTTGAGATTATCAGCGTCGATTCTGCGCTGGTTTATCGCGGCATGGACATCGGCACGGCGAAACCCGACGCAGAGACCCTGAAACACACGCCACATCGGCTGATCGATATACGCGAGCTTGCAGAACCGTATTCTGCCGGCGATTTCGTGCGCGATGCCGGCGAGGCCATGCAGGCAATCTTCGCGGCCGGTCGCATTCCGCTGCTGGTGGGCGGCACCATGATGTATTTCCGCGCGCTGACCAAAGGCATCGCGGACCTGCCGGCGGCGAATGCCCAGATTCGTGCGCAAATCGACGCTGAGGCCGCGCTGCGGAGCTGGCCTGCGATGCACGCGGAGCTGGGCAGCTTCGACCCGGATGCGGCAAATCGTATCAAGGCCAACGACAGTCAGCGTATCCAACGCGCGATAGAGGTCTATCGCATCAGCGGCAAGCCGCTATCTGATTGGCAGGCAGAGGCGGCCGCGCGGCGACCGCCTAGCGATACCCGCTTCGTGAAAATCGCGCTGCAACCGGAGACCCGGAAGATCCTAAACCAGCGGATCGAGGAGCGATTAAACCTGATGTTAAACAATGGCTTCCTCGCGGAAGTGAAGGCAATTTACAAACGACCGGGGATGACCCGTGACACCCCGTCACTGCGCGCTGTCGGCTATCGGCAGTTGCTTGAGCACGTCGTTGGCGACTGCTCGCTCGATGACGCGCGCTATCGTGCGTTGGTCGCCACTCGGCAGCTCGCGAAGCGGCAAATGACCTGGTTGCGCGCAGAAGACGAAATAATGCGCTTTGACCCACTTGAAGCGGACGTCCTGGGGTCCATATCTCACGCTCTGGCGGACAAACTTATCTAGACACACTCTAGTCAGGCGATTTGCCTGTGTTAAAATTTTTCCACGCTTTGGCAGAACACTGCATTGGGCTTACCGGCGCCACCGGAAAGCGGTGTTCTAACGACAAGAAAAACAAGGAGACCCGATATGGCTAAAGGGCAGACACTGCAAGATCCTTTCCTGAATATTTTGCGAAAGGAAAAGGTTCCAGTCTCTATTTATCTCGTTAACGGCATCAAGCTTCAGGGGCAGGTTGATTCGTTTGACCAGTTTGTTGTGTTGTTGAAAAACAGCGTCAATCAGATGGTCTACAAACATGCAATCTCAACGGTCGTTCCGTCGCGCAATGTTCGTCTACCGCTGCCAGACGACGCTGGAGACGAAGACGAGTAGATCTATTTTCCGGACACCGAACATGGAGGTCGTCTTTGTTTGAACGACCGCAAAGCGGTGAACGCGCAATTCTCGTCCACGCGAGCCCACAGGGCACACCCGACGAAACCGAACGAGAGGAATTTGTGGAGCTCGCTATCTCTGCAGGCGCCGTTGTGGTCGATCAACTCGTCAGCGCTCGCAAGCGACCCGACCCGCGATACTTCATCGGTCGCGGCAAACTCGATGAGTTGCGTGCGTCCATCGCTCAACATGACGCGGAGCTGATTATTTCGTCGGCCGAATTGAGTCCGAGCCAGGAACGCAATCTCGAACGCCAGCTAAAATGTCGCGTGCTTGATCGCGCGGGCTTGATTCTCGATATCTTTGCGCAACGTGCCCGTAGTTTTGAAGGCAAGGTGCAGGTCGAGCTGGCGCAACTCCGGCACCTGTCAACCCGCCTGGTGCGGGGCTGGACCCACCTTGAGCGACAAAAGGGTGGTATCGGCCTGCGCGGACCGGGTGAGACACAGCTCGAAACAGACCGCCGCTTGCTTGATCGCCGCATCCGGCAGTTGCACGGTCGGCTGCAACAGGTGGACAGCCGCCGCTTGATGAACCGCCGCAATCGCGAGCGAGCGGAGATCCCGACCGTCGCGTTGGTCGGCTATACCAATGCCGGCAAGTCAACTTTGTTCAATGCGCTAACAGACGCTGGCGTGTATGTTCAGGATCAGTTATTCGCGACGCTCGACCCAACGGTGCGCAAACTCGAACTGCCGGATAACCGCAAGATCGTGCTCGCGGATACCGTTGGTTTCATACGCGACCTACCGCATGAATTGATCGCGGCGTTTCGCTCCACACTGACGGAGGCGCGCGAGGCGGATCTGATCTTGCACCTGATTGACGCCAGTGACAGCAATCGCTGGCAGCGTGTTAGGCAGGTTAATTCGGTACTCAAGCAGCTCGATGCGGATCATGTGCCGCAAATACGGGTGTACAATAAGATCGACAAGCTCGATCGAACGCCTCGCCGCGCGAACAATCGCGATGGTGCTGGACGGGCGGTCTGGCTGTCGGCAGCGACGGGCGAGGGCATTCCGCTGCTGTTGGACGCAATCAGTGATCGCCTGCATCGAAGGACTAGGCACGGCATCATTCATTTGGACCCTTCGCAAGGACGTCAACGCGCCAAACTTTTTGAGCTTGGCGCTGTCCTTTGTGAGGAGCCAGCGGAAGACGGTGGATGGAAGCTTGAGCTGAAAATGACCGAGCGCGATTTGCGACGCTTTCTAAAGCGTGAGAATCTGCCCGCCAACACGCTGAAGCCAATCGCGGAGTCGAAGGTGGGACCGTCGGCGGCAACAGCAACGCATTAATTCTGAGCAGAGACATTATGGCCTGGAACGAACCTGGAAATGGCAAAGATCCCTGGAAGCGGGAAGATTCTGAGCCGAACGACCTCGATAAGATTGTACAAAACTGGCAAAAGCGACTTGGTGGCTTGCTTGGCGGCGGTGGCGGTGGTCGCGGGCCCGGCGGCGGCGGTTATTTTCTAATTCTGTTTGCGCTGTTCGCGTGGGGCCTTACCGGGTTTTACCGCGTTGACGAGGCGGAGCGCGGCATCGTACAACGCTTTGGTGCGTACACAAACACGACATTGCCCGGGCTACGTTGGCATCTGCCATACCCGATCGAGATCGTCGATTTGGTCAATACGATTGTTGTTACGGATTACCGCTATCAAACGGAAATGCTGACGGCCGATGAGCAGTATGTGTTTATCAATATGGTCGTTCAGTATCGTCGCTCCGAACCGGTTGATTACAGTTTCGAAGTCGTCGAGCCCGAGCAGACCTTGCAAGATGTAACTGAGAGCGCGCTCAGGGAAGTCGTCGGCACAACCGAGCTTGAAACGCTGGTTTCCGGTCGGCGTGAGGAGATCGCGTCGCGAACGCTGGAAGCGCTACAAGGCACGCTCGATAGCTACCAAGCTGGCATTTCCGCGACGTCCATATCTCTTGACGACGTCAAGTATCCACAAAACGTGCAGGCGGCCGTCGATGATGCGCAGAAAGCGCGAAACGATGCCGATCGATATGGCCTCGAAGCTGACAAATACGCCAACGACATTGTCCCGAAAGCACGCGGCGATGCGGCGCGCATCGTCGAAGACGCATTCGCATACCGTGATCGCGTTATTGCTGACGCCGAAGGTGAGGCGGCGCGTTTCGTGGCGCTGTTGACCGAATACCAGAAAGCACCGCGCGTTACGCGCGATCGTCTGTACATTGACGCGGTCGAGGAAGTCTACCGGAATTCGAATAAAGTGATATTAGACTCTAAAGGCAGCGGCAATTTGTTGTACTTGCCTATCGACAAGCTCATTGAAGGCGCCCGAATTCCGACGCCTCTGAATGAACGTCAGCGTGGGACTGACGCAACGGGTTCAGGGTCGCAACCCGAAACTAATACAACAGAAGATCCGCGTGAACGGAGGACCCGCTAATGGACAGTGGACGTTTTGGTATTTTCGTGCTGATTGGGCTGGCAATCGTCGTCGGCGGGCTCGCGCTGTTTACCGTTAATGAACGCGAACTGGCCATTAAGCTGCGAGTCGGCGAAGTTGTCACTGCCGAGTACGAACCCGGATTGCACTGGAAATGGCCGATTCTCGAAACCGTGCAGAAATTTCCCAAGCGCATCCTGACAATCAGCGACCGTCCCGAGCGCGTCTTCACGGCAGAAAACGAATCCCTCGATGTCGATTTTTTCGTCAAGTATCGAATCGTCGATTCCGTGCGATTTTACACGTCGACAGGCGGTGTTCGTGACGTAGCTGATCAGCGTCTTGGTGAGATCGTCAAGAATGCCGTCGTTACCGAGTTCGGCAAGCGCACAGTGTCTGAAGCCATTTCAGTGGGTCGTGCCGAGTTGATGCGCGATCTGCTTGTTACGGCAGCGCCAACGGCGAAGGATCTCGGTGTCGAACTCATCGATTTTCGCGTCAAGCAAGTCGAATTCATGGAGGACGTGCGAAATTCTGTCTACGCGCAAATGGAGGCGGAGCGCGCGCGCATCGCCTCCCAACGCCGCTCCGAGGGCCGCGCGATTGAACGAGAGAAGCGCGCTCAGGCAGATCGCGAACGCACCGTCATACTTGCGAATGCATACCGCGACGGCGAAATAATTCGTGGTGAAGGAGACGCAAGCGCAGCGGAAGTTTACGCGAATGCCTACACGAAGGATGCCGAGTTTTATGCGTTCTATCGCAGCATCGATGCGTACAAGCGTTCGATGGGTAAACCCGGTGACCTGTTGGTACTCGACCCCAATAACGAGTTCTTTCGCTACCTCAACCAGTCAGACGGCAGCCAGTAGCTGAATCCGGCTAGCATGGCCTGGACTGAAATACTGACCGCGTTCGCGCTCGTCCTGATCATTGAGGGCTTGTTGCCGTTTGCGTCACCGAGTCGATATCGGCAAATGGTGGCGCAACTGGTCATGCTTGGCGACAATCACATTCGCACGGTTGGGCTGGTCATAATAGTGATCGGACTCGTGTTGCTATATGTTGTTCGCAGTTAGGTTCAAAGCGAGCTAATCCTGGGCAAGAAAACTATGGGCAAGAATGTCGTTGTCATAGGAACCCAGTGGGGTGATGAGGGTAAAGGGAAGATCGTCGACCTGTTGACCGATCGCGCGGCCGCCGTCGTCCGGTTCCAAGGTGGTCACAACGCGGGTCACACGCTCGTGATCGGTGGCGAGAAAACAGTTCTTCACTTGATTCCGTCCGGCATCCTACGTGATGGCGTCAGCTGCTTAATTGGTAACGGTGTCGTGTTGTCGCTCGAGGCGCTGGTCCAAGAAGCGAACGCATTGGTCGAAAACGGTGTGCCGGTGTTCGAGCGTCTCAAAGTAAGCCCCGGTTGTCCGCTGATCCTGCCGTCGCATGCGGCATTGGATCACGCTCGCGAAAAAGCCCGAGGCTTGGCGGCGATCGGCACCACGGGTCGCGGCATAGGCCCGGCGTATGAGGACAAGGTATCGCGCCGTGCGCTTAGAGTTTCGGATCTGTTCGTGCGCGAGAAATTTGCATCCAAGCTCGGCGAGATTCTCGACTATCACAATTTTCTGTTGAAAAAATATTACGGTGCCGATGCCATTGACTTTGCCAAGTCGCTGGACGAAGCGCTCGAGGCGGCAGAGTTCGTTGCACCGATTACCGCGGATGTCACGCAGATCCTGAACGACTTGGCCCATGCAGGCGAGAGTATTCTTTTCGAAGGCGCGCAGGGCACCTTACTCGATATCGATCACGGTACGTATCCGTTCGTAACGTCGTCGAATACTGTTGCCGCGGCGGCAAGTACTGGCACCGGCGTCGGTCCGCGTGATCTCGATTACGTCTTAGGAATTGTGAAAGCGTATACGACGAGAGTAGGCGCGGGACCATTTCCGACTGAGTTGTTTGACGATCTCGGTGAACATTTGGCGAGCGTCGGTGCGGAATTTGGCGCAACGACAGGCCGGCCGCGGCGCTGTGGCTGGTTCGATGCTGTCGCTTTGCGTCGCTCGATCGTCAATAGCAGTGTGTCAGGATTGTGCGTCACCAAACTCGATGTGCTCGACGAACTCGAGACCATTCGGATTTGCGTCGGCTACGAAATTGACGGAGAGCCTATCGCCGGTATTCCTGTTCTCGTGGATCGGTTCGCAGAGTGCCAGCCCATTTACGAAGAACATCCCGGTTGGCAGGCGTCGACCGTCGGTGCAACGAGCTTCGGTGATCTGCCGGGGAACGCACAGTCTTATCTGGCGCGCATAGAAGAGCTCGCCGGGGTTCCGGTCGACATTATTTCAACCGGCCCCGATCGCGAACAAACCATTATCAAGCAAAATCCGTTCGACTGATCCGGCGTCGTGCCAGCAGCATTGCAGTGAGGATTGCGAGCAGCAGTCCACCGAATGCGCCGCTACCTCCACTACTACCGAAACCGTTACCGCCGACTTGCGCTCTGACGGTTATGTTAGTCGTCGACGTGTCGTTTAGGCCGCTTGGGTCACTGACCTCGAGTCGAAACTGCAGCAACGTATCCGATGTGACGGTCGGTGCTGTGAAGCTGACCGACGCAGCGGCGACGTTGTTGATCGTGACAGTCGGGCCCAGTGTTTGCGTCCATTGGTAGGTTAGGGAATCGCCATCGGCATCGCTTGAAGCACTTCCGTTCAATGTAACAAGTGCGCCGGATTGCACCGTCTGACTGGAACCAGCGACCGCATTCGGCGCCTGATTCGCCCCGTCGCCATCAAAAATGTTTATTCGCGCAAGTGTTTTGCCGCCAAGACTGGCGCCGCTCGGGGCCGCAAGCGTTATCTCGAAAAACTCATCGGCTTCGCCTGTACCGTCGTCAACAATCGGAAACTCGATCCATTTTGAATCGGCGTCGCCGTCCGCCCACGAAACCGTACCGCTGGTCACACCTTGATAGTCGCTGCCGGTCGTCGCATTGCCGCCGCTAAGCGAATAATCCACGCTGGCCGCTCCGATAGCAGCGCCGCTGCGCGTAATTGCCACAACAGCAACAGCGAATCCGCGTTCATTGATGTCGATTACGTCCTTATCGAATTCGATCACGGCGGCGTCACCGACGTCGCCAACATAAATGCTGGCGACTGACGCTGGCAGCAACGTCGCGCCGCCAGTCGGTGCGACAAGTTTTGCGAGCATCCGCTCCAATCCTTCGGCAGCGCCATCCGCTGCAACCGTGAACGTTATTTGTTTATCCGCCGTGTCCCCATCAACCCAAGTGAGCGCGCCAGCTTGGCCGGCGATGTCTGATTCGTCAGCGGTTGCCGGCATCAGGTTCAATCCAACGCTGACATTTCCGGTGGATCCGCCGCTACGCTGCACGGTAACCGCGATTACGTCACCCTCGGCACCGGCGAACGACGATTGCGTGAACGACAAGCTGCCCTGCGGCGAATCCAAGGTGTTGTCGCCGACCATATAAAAACCGCTCGATATGTCGGAAACCGCAATATTGCCGCTGTGGAAATACGGATAAGCGCCCCAAGCACCGACAAAGTTCGCGCCGTCAGAAAAAGGGTAGGTGTCCAGTCGGCCGGTCAAATTCAGCGTCGTAGGATCCGATATGTCGAGAATCGTCAGGCCGCGGCTGTAATTCGACATGTAGTAACGGTTACCGCGCACAAAACCGTTATGGTCGATGGCCGTCGTCGGGCCCGACCAGGTGCCGACCTCTACCGGTGAGGTTAAATCGGCCAGCGACAACGTCCTGACTGTCGTCTGCAAACCGAAGTTCTGCTCGTCGAGTTCGTCGTGGACGAATAGGTATTGACCATCTTCCGAGGGCCAGCCCGAATGTGTGTACGCGGAATTCACATATTGGGTGCGGCTCAGCCGCACCGGGTTCGCTGGAATCGTGATATCCCACACGTCGACGGTCGACTCGTTGAAATCGAACAGGACCTCGCAATAGTCGGCTGAATTGACACATTGCGTGTCTTTGCGCGAGTCGCGAATAATCATTGACGCCGCGTCATGCATGTAATCGTTGACACTGACGTTCGGAATAACGACAAAGCTCGGCGAATCCGCGCTTGCGAGCGAATATACGCGGAAGCGGCCACCGCCGTTATTCGAGCCGGCGATAATCAGTGACGGCGCTGCGCCGGTCAGTGACAATCCTGTCCCGAAGTCCGTGTTGATCGCGAATACATTGTGCGCGGCGGAAAAATCGCTCACATAGCTCTGCCGACTGATTCGATGTGGCAGCTCGGTCAGATCGATGATGAACAGACCGTCGGTAGAGCCGTCGGCCGTGACGTACGCATACGCATTCCAGCGATTCTCGGCTGCATTGAAAAACTGGTAGACTTTGATGTCTCGCCAGGTCGTCGCCTGGCCGTCAACGAATCCGACTTCTCGCGGATTTTCAGCGTCGGTCACATCAAACACCGCGGTGCCGGTTCTATAGCCGACAATCGCATATTCGCGATTCGTATTGAGATCGACAAATCCCCAAACATCGGCTGCAGTGCCCGGGTTCGCGCTTACATCACTGAATGCAACGTGCGACAACAACTCCGTGTCTTGACAGGCGAGGCCATTGACCGTCCCGCCGACACAGGGCGCCGATGGCATGCTGGTCGCCATGCTGTTGTGCAACGCAAGCATCTTTTCGGTCGTTCGGACGGCTGTGCTATCGAGACCCTTGCGATCCGCGACGATATGAAATCCACGGCTGCCGAGTACGCTACGGTATTCCTGCGGCACGCCGATCAACGTCGTAGTGGCGCTCGTAGGTTGTTGGAAATTATCGGCGGTTTCGAAACCGCCGCGAGCATTGACGAGACCACTAACCAGATGAAAGACATCGGTAGGATCAGTGATTTGATAGCGCCCAGCGGCGACTCGAATCTGACCACCTTTGCCGACGCGGCTCAATGCGTAGCCCACCGTTCGGCACGGTGCCTTCGGATCCAAACAACGACCGCGATCAACGCCTTCGTTGGCAACAAACAGCGGCTTGTCCATGTCACTGTGAGCGAATGTCAGCCCGGCGATCAGGGCGGTCGCCAGCAGTAGCGACATCGTGGAAACGCAAAATCTGGTCATTCGGAATAATTCCATCTACAAAGTGAGATTGTACACTTAGCCCTATGTCACACTGAGCCCTATGTCACAAGGAATTAGACCGCGCCGTTCGCTTATGTTCAGTGCCGGCCCCGCAGCCTTCAAGGAAATTCGCGATCGGGGTCTGTCGGCCGGGCGAATTGGGACACTGGCTGGGGCCTCGGGTGGCGCGAAATGGTTGGCATTAAGCCAGCTCGACCGCGTCATTGCGCGGAAAGTCCTGCCGCAACTTTCGTCGCCAGTACATACGATTGGAACCTCGATTGGTGCATGGCGGTTCGCCTGTTACTGCCAAACCGACCCAGTTGCCGCCATAGACCGCTTCGAGGAGGCCTACCTCGACCAAACTTACAGCGAAAATCCGGATCGCGAAGAAATCTCGGCCAGCATGGCCGACACAATCGATTACTTGCTGGGTGAGGAGGGAAAAGCGGAAATTCTGAATCATCCGACGCTGCGCATGCATGTCTTAACGGTGCGAAGCCGCCATATCTTGGCGTCGGAACATCCGCTGGCATTGTCTGTTGGCCTCGCGTCCGCGGCGACAATGAACATGGCGAGCCGGCGTACGCTAGGTGCGTTTTTCGAGCGTGTGCTTTTTTACGATGTCCGCGACCGGCCGCCATTCTACGGCTTAAATGGTTTTCCGATGCATCGGGTAGAAATGTCCGAGCGAAACATGAAAGATGCGATTCTGGCGACCGGCTCAATACCGTTGGTGCTCTGCGGTGTACGTGACATCGACGGGGCGCCGCCCGGAATGTACCGTGACGGCGGCGTTATCGATTATCACCTTGATTTTGCGCACAGTGACTCGAACAGGCTTGCGCTGTATCTGCATTTCTACAATTACATCAAACCGGGCTGGTTCGACAAACATCTGAGCTGGCGGCGCTCGCGGCCGGCGAGCACGGATCGTACGATCCTAATCAGTCCGTCACCGGAGTTTGTAGCCGGATTACCTAACGGAAAAATTCCGGATCGACGGGATTTCGCCGACTTAGCACCAAAGGAACGCGTGCGGATATGGCGCGGTGTGGTATCGGCATGTCAGGAGATCGCCGACGAGCTCGAGGACGTGTTGGATAATGATCGCTTGGCCGAACGCATTCAACCGTTGGCGTTAGACTAGAGCGTAGTGCGTTTACAAATTTCTGTTAGATACTTCTGCAGAGATGCGACGTCTTCGTCCATTAGGTAATCGGCCTGATCTTTCCACCCGCTGATCATCGCCAGCGTTCGCTCATTAACCAGCAAATTGTCGACACAGGTTTGCTCGGCAGCATGCCACCCTGGGACCGCGATAACAGAGCGCACATTGATATCGTGGCCAGTTTGTTTGCTAAGTTCTTTTTTCAGGCGATTACTCTTTGCGATTATCTCGACGATAGACAGTGACTTCTTGCACGTCGAGAACGACAGAATATTTCCGTCCAGTTGTGCCGAACCTTTCTTAAGGTGTCGTTTTGCGATGACGTTAATCGCATATACGCCATTGTGGCCAAGCAAAAGGTGATCAACGACGCCCGCCGAGGTCGGGACATCGTGATAAGCACGTCCATGGCCGTTCGCGATGCGCTGCAACTGATGGCCAATCGCAATATTTGCGTCGCGCAAGAAGCGAACCTGGCGCCAAGTAAATACCGTGTGTAGCAGTCGATAAAGTGCAAATAGTGCCGCAGCAACCAGTGCGGTCAGCAGTATATACAGTTGCCAATCCGGGTAGCCAACAAATAGCTGCGGACCCTGAAATAGGCTCGCTGCGCTATACATCACGACGAATACAAGTCCGGCGCCGAGGTAGGTTGATTGTCGCCGTGACAATAGCTGCAGCTGGTCGCGAAAGCGCTGCGCTGCCTCGCTCATGATGCTGTCGGCAAAACTCGGGTTTATCGTGAATACGCGAGACAGAATCTGCCAGGACTTGGCGACAATCAGGTACACAATCGCGCACGCGACCGCGACTGTTGCAGCATCACTGATCGCCTGAATATCCATTTACGGCCCTGTTCGCTTCCCGCAGTTGCTAGCGTATCCGGCGGCCGCCGGCGCCACTGTGACCCAGGTCACAGTGGCGCGACTCAATCGCGGTGCTGAGCCACAGATTTCAGCAACGATTCAGGTGCAGACGCGTATATGTGATTGTCATCACGGCGGTTCTGGGGCTCGCACTGTTAGCTTTCAGGGCCTAAGCACATGGACGGCAATATCTAGGGACGAGGTGTGTTATGGGTAGCAATGCGAATAGCAAGTTTTTGATGATTTTTCTGGCGACGGCCATGCTCGCGCTGAGCGGTTGCGCGTCGATGAGTAGCGAAGAGTGTCAACTCATGGATTGGTCCGCGATTGGCTATACGGACGGCTCGAACGGCTATACGTCGGACCGCTTTTCGCAGCACAGCAAGGCGTGCGCGAAACACGGTTATGCGGCTGACTTCCAAGCCTATCAGGCGGGAAGGGATGAAGGCTTGGTGGAATTCTGCCAGCCTAGTCGGGGCTACAATCTGGGTCTAAACGGCCGTAAATATGCCGGCGTTTGCGACGCAGCACTCGAGGACGACTTTCTTGATGCCTATCGGGTTGGCCAACAGCTATACAGCTTGCGTGCCAACGTCAATAACGCGAATGCACGCATTCATGCGAAAGAGCGAGAGCTCGAGCGCTTGAATGGTGACATGCGAACCAACGAGGCCTTGTTGATCAGCGACGAAACGACAACTGAAGATCGCGTGCTACTACTCGCGGAACTGAAGGACATGTCGGAACGGATTGGCCAGCTCGAAGTGGAAATAGACGTGTTGATCTCGGATCGGGCACATTACGAACACGAGCTGGCCAATTACGAAAGTACGGTCGCCGCGTACGGATTCTGATCGCCGATTGCGGGACAAGTTAATATTGGGGTCGGCATGTTCACGCCGACCCCTTTTCTTAATCGCGTTACAGCATTTCGTCGACGATGACTTCGGCCAGTTTCGTGGCCAACGATACATTGACTGGCGACGTAATTTCCTCGGAAGCCATCAGGTCGGGGATAAATACCTGGGCCATCAGCGCAGACACTGCTGATTCGTCTGAAGTCGCCAGGTTCAACTCCTTATTTATCTTCAGGCTCATCTTGTCGAAATTGGCCGAACCCATGCAGGCCCAGCCGTCAAAAATGGCCGCCTTGACATGGCTCATGCCGGGATAGCGATAGACACGTATGCCGTGTTCGAGCATCTGATTGATGGCAACACGATTGCTCGCCTGTAACGTGCCGTGATTCCCCACCGCCGGCATAATCACTCGCACATCGACACCGCGGCGACGGGCGCGGGCGAGTTCGAATAGGGTTCGGTCGTCGGAAAAATAGGCGTTTTCGATCAAGATGTAGCTCTGGGCATTTTGGATTGCTGCCATTTGTGCTCTATAAATGTCTGAATCGAAGTTCTTGGTCCGCAGCACACGAATTGGGTAGCCGTCGTTGCCTGCTTTGTTTGGCTTACCCTTTAGGAACGCGAACAGATTGGCGACATCACCGAAGGGGCTCGCGCGCGCCCAAGCCTTGTCTGATTCAAACTGCAACTGATTCACGATCGGTCCACGAACTTCCATCATCAGATCATGCCATTCGTAGCGGTATTCGCGGCCGATATTCATGCCGCCGACAAAGGCGACTTCGCCATCGAAAATTGTTGTTTTCACATGATCGCCGGCGAACCATGCGTTGGCCCACGTGCGTACTTTTACTTTGGAGTCGAGCTGCAAATACATCGCCATCGACAGCGGTGCGCGATGCGATTCTGGCATTGATTCTGAGTCGACCTGCATTGCCTGCATGTTGCCGAGGGTATCGATCATGATTCGAACGCGTACATTGTCGTTGGCGCGGGATTTGAGGCTATCGGCGACCGCAACCGCGTAGTCGTCGTTGTCAAAAATATAGGTCCGCATATCGATAGACTCGGCCGCGCTCAGAATGGCATTTTCGAGGCGATCGAAATATTGCTCGCCGTCGACCAGGAACTCGATCGTGCCGCGATCCTGCTTTGTGCCGGTGATGCGGTCGAGCTTGCGCTCCCATTCCTCGATATTCATCTCCTCAGCGTATGTGATCGCGGGAATATCGCCAGTCAGGGCGGGCATTTGCAGCGTATTGATCGCCCGGCGTCGCAACGCGCCGCCGACCGACTTGAGCACAAGCGAATAGCCCGACGATAGATACGAAAATGGGCGAACGACCGGTTCGACATGCACCGAACGGGTATAAAGCAGCGCTGCCTGTGAGACACCCGCGATTCGGCGGGTCACGAGGTAGGATTCGTCAGGACCGGTGTGAGTAACGTCGATCTGATAATCGGATTCCGTCTCAATCGTGGCTGTGGATGAGCAACCGAAGATGGTGGCGGAGAGCGCAGAGATTAATGCCAGAGAGGTGGTTCGCGTTAGTGTATTCACGACCTGACTCCGTTTTTTTGCTGGCGATTGTCGCCAGCGACGGAATCAAGTCTGCTTGGATGCGCCTACAAGGTACTGATCATGACGTAAGTGTTTGTCGATGCTTTCTGATTATCCGCTGATGAACAGCGTTTCCGTGCCATTAAGAGCGTTATTGTGGTTGATTTTCCCGAGATTTGCGGGCGAGGGCGGCGATGGGCTCGAAGACCCTGGCGCCTTCTAGGTGTGGCGAAGACTCGTAAAAATCAACGAAGTGCTGCTGCAGGCCCGGCCAGCGTTGCAATGTAATGTCGACGTCGTGTTGGTAGCGCGCGAGCGCCGCTTGGTCGAGCAGGCCCTTATCGAATGCGATCTGCGCGGACCAGTAAACATTGGCGAGATTCCACGCGAGCGCCTGCATGCGTGAATTGTCCGTAGCGGTAATCAAATGTGCCTGCGGCGCCTCAATTTTTGGGAAAAGTTGCGCGAAGTCCGCATCCGTATAGCGGGCAGCATGAATGTCGCGATAGGTAGCCGCAAGTTCAAGCTCGACCTCAGCTCTTGCAATGCGGTTGGACTGTCGAAGTTCCATCGCAAGTAGCAATAACGAGGCAACGATACTAACGATACCGACAACCTCTGCAATTTCTCGCCAGTTCGTATGAGTCATGACTAAGGATCCCTTACATGCCAGGAAGTGCAGAAACGCCAAACAGGAATTTGTGTAAATACACAACGATGCCGAATATCACAGCACTACCGACGACCGTCATCGCATCTTTGGACGGCGATACTGCGGCTGGCTTCGCCCACTCGCCATCGCGGCGGCTGATCAATATGATCTCAATCAATGCCCAGAGACCGATGCCACCGAAGAGTACGACGGAACGGTTATCACCGTTTGCGAGCAGGTGAGCGACGCTCCAGACGATAGCGCCGGTTAACATCGGATGGCGTAGGAAGCGTTTGATGTTGCCGGGGGCGCTCGCGGCCGCAAATAGAATGAACGATGCGAACATCAACGCGGTTACGATCGGGCTGCCATAGAGCGGTGGCACGTAAACGAGCTGAACGTTGGCAGATCGCCAGCCGACGACCATCAACACCATAGCGACGAGGATGTCCAGAGCGAACAAGCCGCGATAGGGGCCGTTACCGAGCTTGTCGATGAGTCGCGTGCGGAAATTCGGCATTATTGACGGGAATAGATGCGTGAAGCTCCAGACTAGGACGCCAATGATTAAGATTGTCACCGTGATCTCCCGTCGCAAGGAATCGTTGAGTATACTGCTTCAGGCAATGAAGACCGACAACAAACTGATGGATATGCTGATTGGATATGTTTCGGCGCATCAGCATCCGTTCAATATATTGGTTCATATGATCGGCATTCCGACAATCATGCTCGGCGTGCTGATTGCGTTCTCGTGGGCATCGGTCGAAATAGGCTCGGTTTCAGTCACGCTGGCGCACGTTACGGTGGCCAGTCTGTTCTTGTTTTATCTGTCGCTCGACGGAGTGTTTGCTCTCGTGTTCTTGTTGGCCGCGATTGGCTTGACGATTGTGGCCGGCTGGGTCGCTGTCATGCCGTTCGCGACCGCCGCGACCATCGCCGCCTTGTGTTTTTTTGGTGGCTATGCCGCGCAATTTGTCGGCCATGCGGTCGAGAAATCGATGCCGGTTCTGCTTAGGCACCCGATTCAGGCAAATATTGCCGCGCCGTTTTTCACGGTCGTCGAGATTTTCAAGCTGCTGGGCTTGCGCGAAGATTTGTTTAATGCTGTGCAGGACGAATTGGCGCTACGCCGGCACGCTGAGGAAACCTAGGTGATCTAAGCGGTGGTGTACTCCAGCCATCTGATGGCCTCATCCATGTCTTCGAATACTTTCAAAACGGCGCAGCGGTTGACGGCGACCATCTCCATGAATCGATTGGGGTCAATCAGCGGTTGCTTGCCGACAATAGCAAGCGCCACCTCCTTATCCCGCCTCAACTGCTCTTCGGGAATGAATATACCGAGTTCGAATCGTTCCAGTTGGTCAGGATTACCGTTTACATTCGTCACATCGATCAATGCGGCGGCACGATCATTTTCGATCGCAAATTCTAGAGAGTGTCTTAGAAGATCCACCGCTGCTGACATGCTGAACTTGCCGCTACCGGTCAGCTCCACATAGTGGTCTTTGGTTTGAGATAGCACAGTGATGGTCATCGAACCGACTCCCCATCAAGGACAGCATAAGAGTACGTCCGTAAACGCAGCACTCGGCGAATTGTCACCATTGGTCACAATTGTCGGCCGCTCATTTGATCCTGGAAAATCCGTAATTTTGCTTATCCGCGTCCGTTGTTGTTCGTACAGAGAATCACTTAATTCGCGACGTTTGTCGCACAAGGTACCCGCTGACGCGGTCGACGTGCACCCGCAGACGATCGGCTACATCGAACGGCGCCAATATAATCCTAGTTTAGCGGTGGCATTCAGACTGGCAGGTAAATTCGGTTTGTCGTTAGATGCAGTGTTCTCGCCGCAAGCGTTTGAACCGCTCAGTGATGCGGCGTTGAAGACGTGAATCGTGTTAATTGCCGGTCCAGCCTGGTCCACGCACGACTCGGCCCGGAGTGGCGCCGGTATGCTCGCCATCCTTTAGCACCTGCTCACCGTTGACAAATACATGCAGCATTCCGGTTGTGTACTGGTGCGGTTTTACGAACGTAGCGTGATCCTGAATTGTTTCCGGATCAAAGACGACCACGTCAGCAAAGAAGCCCGCCTTTAATTGACCTCGACGGTCGATCTTGAGATTTAAACTTGGCAGTGCCGCCAATTTACGAATTGCCTCTTCCATCGGGATTAGTTGCTCGTCGCGCACATACTTGCCCAGCACACGGGCAAAACTGCCATAGGCACGCGGGTGCGCGCTGCTCTTCAGAAACACCCCCTCTGGTGCCATCGAAGCCTCGTCAGTGTTAAAGCTCACCCACGGCAGGGCAGTCGCTTTGCGGACCACATCCTCGGACTGCGTGAAATACACGGTTCCAACACGACTACCGTCTTCAATGATCAAATCCATGGCCGTATATCGTGGATCCGTGCCGCGCATCTTTGCGACATCGGCGAGCGTCTTGCCGGTCAATGGCTTCAGTTCGTCTGACTTGAACCCGATCAACAGGATGTTTTCGGGCGTGCCTGCGCCCATATACATGTTCTCCCACTCGTTCGACTCCTGGAGCATTTCACCTGCGATTCGTTCACGAAGGGCCGGGTCCTTCATACGTTTCACCGAAGCGTCAAAACCACCTTCCTGTACCCACGGTGGAATTGCCGCGTTGAGGCCGGTGGCACCGGCTGGATACGTGTAGACGTCAGCCGTGATTTGTAGCCCATCGGCCCTGGCTCGTTCGACCATAGCTACGGCTTCGTCAAACAATGGCCAGTTGGATTGACCGGACGATTTGAAATGATAGATCTCCGCTCTGATGTTCGCCTCGCGAGCAATGGTCAGGAGTTCCTCGACGGCTTCCAACATGTTGGCGCCCTCATCGCGCATGTGGGAAATATAAATTCCGTCGTATTCGGCGGCTACTTCCGACAGCGCAATTAATTCATCAGTATTTGCAAAGCTTCCGGGTGGGTAAATCAACGATGACGCGACGCCCAAAGCGCCGTCTTCCATCGCCTGGCGAACCAAGGCCCGCATTTGTTCGAGTTCGTCTTGCGTCGGCGGACGGTCTTCATGCCCAATCACGTACCAACGTGGTGTGGCAGCGCCTATAAACGACGCCACATTTGGGCTGATGCCACGTCGCTCGAGGTACTCTAGATACTCTGCAAGTGTTGTCCACTCGATGTCGTAGCTAATATCGGCTTGCAGCTCGAGCATCTCCTTTTTCATCGAATCGTTGAGGGGCCCCATCGATTCTCCCTCACCCATGACTTCCAACGTAATGCCCTGGCGTATATCGCTCTGCGATCGACCGTCTTCAATGAGTGATTCATTGGCCCACGACATCATGTTGACAAAGCCGGGCGCCACTGCGCGGCCTTTTACGTCGAGCTCGATCGGCGCCGTTGCTTTGCCGATGTTGCCAATCGCCGCAATCATGTCATCGTCGATTGCCACATCGCCGACATAGGGCTTATCACCACTGCCATCGTAAATCGTGCCGCCGCGAAGGATGACGTCGTATGAAGTTGGTGACGTGCACGCAGCGAGAGAACAGCAAACGAGAATGACCAACGTCAGCGGGCCGACGCGTTTGTACGGATTCATAGCGTTTCCTTTTAGTTGACGAACGCCCTGCAATATCGAACGGCTAGAGGATGTCGGTGATGAGTTTAGTGCAATCGGCGAGCAACCGCCGAGTTACCGGAAAAACAGATTGATTTGAGGCCTGCATTTGACCCAGATCGCCCTGTATAGCTTCCTAGAGCAATAAGGTGTTCCGCGAATTGACGACTTTGCCCGTCGGGGACAGACTTATTTTTCGTGATGACTGCGCAAATGTGGCGAAGGTCAGCGACTCAGCGGCAACGAAGAGGAGTTAAGACATGAAGAATTTATCGAATCTGTTGTTCTGGTTCGGCATCGTATCCATACCAATCTCTTGGTTAGCGTGGTTCTATGCGCCTGAGATTGGGAGGGAGGTCATGTCCGGGATTTCAGACCCAAATTTGCGGTCCGTTATGGAAGAGGCGCATCGGGAACGGTGGGGCACCTACGTCGGAAACTGGCCGGCGACGCTACTAATCCTCAGCTATATCCTGGAAAAGAAAGCGGCTTGACTCTACGGGTAAGTCCGAATTGTGCGGTTTGAGAATCAGGCGCATACATATAGGTGCGGAGTTTCCGGCTGCGTATTTTGTGTGGCTGTGTCCGCGCAAAGGAGGATCGTCATGAAAACTCTGAAACTTACTTACGACGGCGATCAGCACGCCACCGCACTAAGAGAACCGCATCACAATAGTCTGGCCATTGATTGCCCGATGACCGCCAAAGGCGATGAATTTTCACCAGGGAATTTACTTGGCATAAGTGTTGCAGGGTGCATGCTGTTGTCGATGGGTGCGGTGGCACAACGAGATCATCTGGATCTCAAAGGTACCGTCGTCGACATCGACGTAACGGAGACCGATAAACCGATCCCGCACGTGGATACCATTACGCTGGCAATCAACGTTCCGCGAGACTTTTCGGTGACAGATCGCCAGAAAATGGAGAGAGCAGCCGGTCTTTGCCCGATCAACGCGAGCTTAGGAGATGAAACGACAGTAACCGCGACGTACAACTACGTCGCAGCTAAGGCGGCCTGATTCGCTTGCCAGGAGTCAGAAAATAGCCAGCGACGACGTTAACGGAGAAAACTATGACAGAAACAGCACCATTACGAATGTGCCCGATGGCGAAGACGTGCCAAGGGATGATGGAGAAACCTAGCGCCGGACTGTGGATCGTTATTCCCGGAGCTGTCTTCATAGCTTTGGGTATAGCCATCATTATTTTTCCGCAAATTCTGGCATGGCTAGTGGCGATAGCGCTTATCGTAACGGGCTTTGTCATGCTGATGATGGTCAACTTTATGCGGAGCTTTGGAAAAAGGATGCAGTACAAACACGGATAGCGCGAAACAGCGAGCACTATTCCGTTTTCATTCAGTTGTCTCAGCGCTTCGCTTGGCACAGGTCGGGTCGGCCGCAATGCATGTCCGGCGTAGTACGCAATCAATTTAGCGCGGCGACAGCCATTCGTTCGCCGAGACCGGCGTTGTCTGTGGCAACGTGAACGCGACGAAACCTGACACGACTGTGACTCAATAGTCGTGTCAGGTACGTCACATCAGTTAGCGATTTGTTCAGTCCACGTCAGCATGTTGCTTGTGCTGCAGCCAAACTTGGTCTGCCCTTGCCCCAAGCCCAATGCGTCGATGATCTGCTCGCACGAGCAGCCGCCAGTGTCCTGAATTTCGAAGCTGAACGGTAGGTTTGAACCCGTCGTATCGAACACCGTGTCATTGTCAGTAAGTGCCCAACGATTATTGCCGAGCCTGACAGTCGGCACGCCCTCGGGGATGGCGGTATTCAAACAGACATCCAGCTCGTCCGGAACGGTGTCTTTGTCTTCGTCTTTGAAGACGTACAACACCAGGCCATCGTGATCCGAGGAACGTAGCAACAGTTGATCGAGCATACCGTTGTCTTCGACCAACTCTTCGGCCGCGTCTGCGTTACCACGACCGTACTCGAAGCCCTGAACCAGAACCTCCATCGCCGACGATGTCATGGCATGGTCGAGTACCTGGGCGTCGCCACGCGAGCCGTCCGGATTGAAGCTATCGCGGAAAATAAACGAATAGCGTTCCTCGAGCGGCAGGCCCAAGACCTGATCGTTCAGGTCTGGGTTCACCAGGTCGGTACAGGTGTTGGTACTGCAAACCAAACTGTCCGCCGGCACGAAATCGCCTTTGACGATTCCTGCTAAGTCGACGAAGCCGTCGGTGAATTCGAACGCGTTGAAGTCGCCGATGACTACCAGATTCACGTCGGGGTTTGCGGTCTGGATGCCTTGCACTTTGTTGGCGACGGATTCCGCCTGCTCAAAACGCTTCTGCATCGTGCGCCCGCTTGGATCGTCGATGCCATTGAGTGAGCGCATGTGCAGCACCATCACCGCAATCGGGAAGGTCCCGTCGCAGGTCGCTTCCAGTAGCAACGGCGGCCGGTCGTGCAGCAGCGACGGCGGTTCGTCGAATGTAAATAGCTCAAGGGCACCCAGCTGGGTGAGCGCGTCCACTTGGATGTTTTGACGTACCAGGAAACCAACGTCGATCCCACCGATATCGTTACCTTCTATAAGGTGTGGTGTGTAAACGACCGCACCATCGGCGAAGATCTGATCGGCGAGATCCTGCAGTACGGCGAGGCTCTCGACTTCCTGCACCGCCAGTATGTCGGGCGAACGCAGGACATCCCGGATGTGAGCCGAGTGTTTTTCAAGCATCAGCGTATCGCCGGCGAACAAGCGGAACAGATTCAGCGATCCCACGGTCGTCTCGAAAGGTCCGCGTGACCGCACGGGAACCGGCAGCGGTGCTAACGATAGCTCCAGTTCACTGGGCCAGAATTCATAATGGTTGAACTCGAAGCCGATCACGCCTTTGGCACTGAAGGTCGAGCCCGCAGGAATGTGGGTGTCCTCAAACGGTAATCCGAGTTTATCGGCGTCGAGTTCGAACACTTCAGGATTACCGTCCCACACGGGCAGACTGGGCAGGCCCGGGAATTCGATGCCCGGCTCGCGGAATGGCCGCATCGTACCTGAGGTGACATGAACTTCGGCAAACGGATCCGAGCCGAACTCCTGGTTGGAAGCCGCCACGATACCGTCCGGAATCTCGACCAACATCCCTTCGTAACATTCGTATTCGATCGCACAGCTCGGCGTCATCGGATCGAACGATGGCACGCTTGCATTGAAGACGACCGCCGGCGGTACCGCCCCGGTGCCGGTGACCATGACGCTCGACACCGAGCCGATCTCGGTCATAGCGAAGAACTCCTGGATCTCACCCTCGACATCGACCAGATCACCGACCGCCACCGTCGGCGCGGCGCCGGTGAACACGAAAATGCCATCCGAGGTATCGATGTCGAAGTCGGTGCGGCTGGCCGGTGTCTGCATAAAGAAACCGTCCGTGCCGAGCGTCGTAACGACGTTGTCCTGGGTAATGACGCCCTGCCCAACAAACGGGCTGACCAATCCGTCACCTTGGATTTCGAAGATCTCGCGTTCCTGTGGACAGCCCGCGAATTGCGAACCGTCGATGCGCGTTCCGGGCGAATACAAGGCGCCGCCCGAGCCGGTCGCAAGCGTGTGCTTGACGTAAGGCGGCATGCCAGTGACGTCGGGATCGAGCGTTATCGACTGATTGTCACCACCTTCTCCGCCGTAAATCGCAATCGCAGCAGCGCCGATGCCACTGTCGAGCGTCAACGTGTCACCACCATTGTTGAGCCCCAGAAAACCGACGCTCGCCGTCTGTACCGGCATCCGGCCGAATGTGCCGGTCGGCGTGCCGCCGCCAAAGACCAAGACGCCGCAGCCGTCGGCGACAACGGTATTCGCCGGGAACGCGTGGCGCAGACCCGAGGCATCGGCCAGCGTCCAGCCCGAGATGTCGAAGGTACTGCCGGTGTTGTTGATAATTTCAACAAACTCGTCCTGCGAACTGCTTCGTGTGCCGTCGCCATTGGCGTCGCCCGGGAGATCTGCTGCTGGATCGGCGTGAATCTCGTTAATCACCCAGGTGGCGGAGACCGGCGGGCACCCGTCGAAGGCAACGCCATCGGCCCGTGTTCCGGGCGAGTACCGCGTACCACCGGCGCCAATAGCAGCGGTGTGTTTGACATAGGGTAACGTCCCGGTGACATCGGGATTCAAGGTCAACGATTGATTGTCACCCCCCTCGGACCCATAGCTGGCCATCACGATCGCAATGGCGCTGGTATCCGCCAGCGTCAGATCGTCACCGCCGTTATTTAGTCCCAGGGAACCGCCACTGGCAGTCTGCACCAAGCTGTTACCGAAGATGCCGGTCGGCGCGCCACCGCCGAAGACCACGATCGAGCATTGATCGGGCACCACGGTTGGGAACGGAAACGTGTGTCTCAGGCCGAAGCCGTCCGACAGCGTCCAGCCCGAAATATCCACGTCGCCACCGGTCGCATTGACGATTTCGACAAACTCATCATCTGCGAAGTCGCGCACACCGTCGCCGTTGGCGTCACCGTCTGAGCCCGATGCCGGGTCGGCGTGAATCTCGTTGATTACCCAGCCAGATGGCGGCGCTACGGTATTGAAACTAAAGACGAAGTTCGCCGGCATATTGTCCGGCGGATCGTCGGCGTCGACGTCGAAGATCTGTGATGCGAATACAGTGACACTGCAAGTCTCATCACCGTCAAAGTCGACATCCGGGTCGAGCGTGAACGACTGTGGTCCGCCACTGACGGTCGCGGTGTGCGCACCGCTGCTCGAGCAGGAGAGGTCGAACCAGGACCCTACCATCATCACGTTTTCGCTGAAGTTAATGACGACGTCGGTATCGACAGCAACGCCCGTTGCGTCGTTAGCAGGTGATGTGCTTTGCACACAAGGACCGCTATCGGTGCGAATCGTGGAAAACGATCCGATCGGGAAGGGTGTCGCCGCGGTGCTGTTGCTGGTCTCGCCGTCGAGTGCGTTGATGCCGCTGAATGACCAGTTAGCTAGCAGAAACGTGGTGCAGTCGGGGCCGGTGTTGTCGGCGCGATAAGCCCAGCCGTCGAGGTGATCCCAGGCCTGGCCAGAGCCGTCGACATTGATATCGCCAAACACGTCGGCGACGAAACCGTTTTGAAAAAGCTCGATGGCGTCGTCGCCGTTAATGGATGCTGCGCCTGACGTGAAATCGGGAGCGAAGCCGAAGAAAGAGGTGAAGCCGGTGGGCTCGGAGGCCACATACAGAAAACTGCCCGCGGTGACAGAGGCCGCCGGGAACGTGAACTCCTCGCCGTCGGTGCCGCCACCGTTGTTAGCGGAACCCATGCCGTAAATGCTGAGGTCTGGAATGTTGTTGATTGCATAAAACTCGACCGCTTTCGGCACGCCGCCAGACAAGGGTCCGTCGACCACGCCGGTAATCACCAGATCCGCGGCGGCGAGTGGCGGCGATGCCGCCATCGACAGTAGCGTCAGTGCCCAAAAAATCGCAGTTTTGTGTACAGACCTAGAACGAATGTGGCGAGACATTATGTCACCTCTTCTTATTGATATGGGTCGGCGGTTTTTCTTGGCAGCCGCTCGCAGATTGCTGCTGTGATCGTTAAACCTCAGCGTCGAAAGAACAAGTCGGGCACGCATGCGTCGTCAGGCCTTCCGTACGAATCGGGCGCCGTGTTTATCACAGTATAGACCAAGAATTTTGTATGAGCGTTTTTGGCCGCAAGCGGACATTGCGGTCGCTATCGCAACGCAATTAACGACAATAGGACTCAAAGCTAGGGCCGTCGGTGCATTAACTTGCCGCATCGGCTCCACGGGCACACAATCGGCAAATATCGAACGTTGCACAGACGTCTATCGGGGGAATCATGAGCATGAAAATTACTCGGCGGAACTTTGTTCTCTCAAGCGCCGCGGCCGGGCTCGCCGCAACCACATCCATCGCAGCCAAAGCGCAGGTGCCGGCCATTATGACCAAGTCCGGGATTAAGCCGGTCGTCGTTGCATCACGAAACGGTCTCACCATGAAGAACGGTGGCGACCTGTCCTGCGTCGAGACAGCATTCGAGAGCATGGCGCGCGGAGACGACGTACTCGACTCGCTGATCGCCGGCGTCAATATCGTTGAACTGGACCCCGAAGATACGAGCGTTGGCTACGGTGGTTTGCCAAACGCCGACGGGGTCGTGCAGCTCGATTCATGCTGTATGCATGGGCCACGGAAACAGGCCGGCGGGGTAGCGGCGATCGAGGGTGTGCGGACCCCGTCGCTTGTCGCCAGAGCGGTCATGCAGCACACCGACCATCACTTGCTGGTGGGCCAAGGCGCACAGAACTTTGCTCGCAATATGGGCTTCAAAGTTGAGGACGATCTCAATACCGAGCGGTCCCGCGGCTTGTGGCTAGACTGGAAACGACGTGTCGACCCGCAGCATTACCTCGACCCGGAGAAACGACTCGACGCGGGCGCGCAAGCGGGGCTGGACATGCTGCACGAAGGCCTCATTCAGCAGGAAGACTACTACGGTACGATCAACTGCAATGGCGTCAACGGGCGCGGCGACGTCTGTGGAGTAACGACGACCAGCGGCCTCGCGTGGAAGATTCCGGGACGGGTCGGTGATTCACCCATACTCGGCGCCGGATTGTACGTAGACGGGGCCGTCGGCGCTGCTGGATCGACCGGACGTGGGGAGGCCAATTTGTACGGACTATTGTCGTTCCTAATCGTAGAAGAAATGCGGCAGGGACAGCACCCGAAAGATGCCGGCATGGAGGCATTGCGCCGGATCAGAGACAACACCATTGAAAAACGACTGCTGAACGATCGCGGCCTGCCGAATTTCAATGTCAAATTCTACATCATCAACAGCGTTGGTGATTACGCTGGTGTCGCGTTGTACTCCGGATCGGATACCTCGCAGTACTCGGTCTGCACAGAAAACGGTGGAGAGCTGTTGGCACTCGAAGCACTGTTGCAAGGGGAATCGTCGGCCTAAGTGGCACACGAGATTCGCTGTGATTGCTTGATTATTATTCGTAAGCGTTCGCAGAAATACAGAGATCGCACAGCTAAAGTTCGCGCATTGGCGCGCATAAGATCAATTCGTATGAACTATCGTGCATATAGGCGTGAGGATGCGGCGGCGATCGCGACGATATTCACAAGATCCGTGGTAGAAGTTGCGTGTCAAGATTATTCTGCGGCACAAATCAACGCCTGGGCCTTATGCGCATTGAGCCCGGAGCAAGTCCATGCGCAATGTACTGACGGCCGCACGGTCATGGTTGCCGTTGACCATGTAGAGAAACCAATTGCGTACGGTGATCTTGAGGCTGACGGCCACATTGATCATCTCTACTGCTCCCCCGAAGTCGTTGGAATGGGCGTAGCGTCAGCCTTGTACGATGAACTGGAGACAATCGCCTGCGCGCGTGGATTTGACCGCATTTATACGGAGGCCAGCGAGGCGGCGCGCCGACTTCTTAGTCGAAAGGGGTTTGTCGTTACTGCAGAGCGCGACTTCGAGATCGACGGCGTGCCAATCCACAATTACGCGATGGAGAAAGTGTTGACGAAAGCACTCTGAAGACGTCTTTTTGCCACAAATGAAAAGACCCCGCCTCGGCGGGGTCTTAAAGTGATTGCAGTTTTGGTCGCTACCCGCCTGTCTCGTCAGGCGCTTCTGCAACGTCGCATTCACCCTCCAATGGGAACATGAAGTCGGGGTTGTCGCACATTAGAAGGTCCCCTAGAAAGAGCCCGCTGCCCGACGGCGCGTTATCGACATCGTGAGGAGCATCGCTTTTGACATTCCTTTGGCTACCGGATTTTATCGCAACCATTGAAACGGGCCCAGGAATTGCAACTCCGTCGGCGTCCACGCCGCAGTCAAATATGCCATCGACTATTTCGAGGCCATTCTCGTCTAGGATGTCGTCATGTTTGACATACACCTGCGCACCCTCCACACCGCACCAAAGCACGACGTTAGACAGCGCTTTGCACGAATAGGCGTGAACGGTCCTCTCGTCCACCGTGCATACGGCGGTGGTGGCTTCACTCTTTTTGTTTGGCGCGCCCCCTTTGTCGGCCACAGCGACGAGAGGCATCGTTAGCACCAATCCGGCAAAGATTGCCCTGGCATTCATGAATTGACTAAATGATTTCATTTTCAAACTCCTTTTCCATTAAAGCGCGCGTGCCTGGTAAAGGAGACGATAGAAATGGGGAATGCTGCGACGGACAGTCGCAACACCGAGGTTTGCGGTAATCTTCCTTCACTGGCAACTCCGCTGTCATAGGTATTTCACCTTTAGACCGGTAGCTTTGCGTCCCTGCCTTTCGACAGGTTTGCCATTTACAGTGTGTATTAGTCTCGAAGGGCTACAAACGGGTGTCAAGGAGTAGTTGACAAAACGTACGGACGTAAATTAAAACTCAAGCGATCTATGATGTTAGCTCTGCGTAACCATAATGACGTGGCGTCATCGCTTTGACAAAAGGAACTTTAACTAAACTAAATAAGCGCGTAGTCCATTATGTACGCGGCATGATGGGTGCCCATACTGATCAATCGAGCGTCCTTACGACAACGATTCCGGTTTGATATTCGAGTTCAGCCGAAACAGGTTTTCAGGATCGAACTTGGTTTTGATCTCGACAAGCCGTTTGTAGTTGCTACCGTAATTGCGCCAGGTCTTTTTCTCGGTGTCTTCGTTAAGGTTGGTGTAGAAACCATACATATGCGGCTCAACCGCCGCATAGTGTTTTCTTATTGCTGCAATTCTTTCATCGGATTCTGTCTCGTCGGTCCAAAATCCCTGGATACCAAAATTGCTATGTACATTTCGGTGGGCAAATGCCGTCGCGTCAGGTGCCACACGCGCCGTCTGACCACCCAAATGTTGAAACCAAACCATCGATACCCGCTCACCGTCGAAACTTTCGACAATTGCGTCGACGGACGCGGGCGTCAGCTCGGGCAAGAAGCCAGATTTCAGATAATTCAATACTCCGTGCCCCATAGCGCCGTCGTACTGGGTCTGCATTTTCTGATATGACAGCGGACCGATCTCATCGACGACGGGTTGCCCGAATGCGCGTAAGGGCGCAAACACTTGCTCGGCCTCTGTGTGATCGCCGGCATAGAGCGTCTCGACGGCAATCAGTTTCACGCCGTCGGGAGACACAAATGCGACTGGTTCGATATTTGCCTCGTCAGGAAGTGAATCGGAATACTCGGCATAAAAGTTCAGAACATCTTTTGCTTGCTCGAAAGGATAAACGATGCTGCCGCCATAGCTGAGTGGGTCGAACGGATGCAGCCGGTAAGTGAACGAGGTGGCTACACCGAAATTCCCGCCGCCGCCGCGGATCGCCCAGTACAGATCGGGATTCTCGTCGGCGCTCACGTGCCGTAGCTGACCATCGGCGGTAACGAGATCGGCCGCCAGCAAGTTGTCGATTGCTAGCCCGAATTTCCGGTCTGTTCTGCCCATGCCGCCACCGAGCGTGAACCCACCGACGCCCGTATGGGAAACGATGCCCGTTGTCGTTACAAGATTATGCGGAAGTGTCGCCGTATCCAGGTGGCCGAGAAGAGCGCCGCCGCCAACCACGGCCGTCTGATCATCGACATTGACATTAACCGATTGCATCGAGCTTAGATCGATCATCAGGCCGCCGTCACAAACTGACTTACCGGGAAAACTGTGTCCGCCGCCTTTCACGGCAACAAGCAAACCTCGTTCGCTCGCGAATGTAACAGCGTTCTGAACGTCGGCCGCGTCGGCGCATGCGGCTATCAGCGCGGGCCGCTTATCAATCATGCCATTCCAGACTCTGCGTGCATTGTCGTAACCGCCATCACTAGCCAACAGCAAGTTTCCATTTAGGCTGTCGCCCAGCTCCTGTACCGCCGCTTTTTCAAGCGTCAGTTCTTCGCCGGTCAAGCCAACGGCCGAAATCTCACCACTGAGCTTTTTTCCGCACGCCGGAATAGTCGCTACCATGGCCGCCGCCAGCGTCGATTTGCAGAAAGCTCGTCTTTTCATGGAAAGGCCCCTTTACTTTGTTCGGATGCTGACCGCTGTCGGTATTTGATTGCTGCGGCCAATTGATCTTATTGTCATTTAGTCTAGTACAAACGCAGGCGGACATAGATAGTTGTCGATAGTGTCACAAAAATCCCATTGCGTGACCTTCTCAAAATGCTGTCGAGAACGCGGCTCGCGAGTCT
>JAOTZC010000007.1 GCA_029861535.1 Gammaproteobacteria bacterium | reverse complement strand
AGCCGCAAGCGTTTTGATTTTGCCGCAGTCGATATTACTCGGAATGACATTTCCGTTGATGAGTGCGGGAATCATCCGGCGGTTTCCGAATACGCCGGGCGGCAGCATCGCGATGCTGTATTTCACGAACAGCATTGGTGCGGCGATCGGCGTGTTGGTTAGTGGTTTCCTGATGATTCGGATGTTCGGTCTCCCCGGCACAATTATGACGGCAGGATTCCTGAATATTCTTTTGGCACTGACAGTCTGGATTCTCGTGCGCCTCGATCCGGAACCCGAGACGGAACCTTTACCACTACCGAATCAAGCCAAATCGGGTGGGGCATTGACGACGCTGTTTCTGATGGCCGCATTTATTACCGGCGCGGCATCATTTATTTACGAAATTAGTTGGATTCGAATGCTTAGTCTGGTACTCGGAGCAACCACGCATTCGTTTGAAATAATGCTGAGCGCGTTCGTTACCGGGCTAGCGTTCGGCGGCTTGTGGATCAAGCGGCGCATTGATCAGATCGAGGATCCGGTCCGCTTCTCGGGCTACGTGCAACTAATCATGGGCTCACTCGCGCTTTTGACAATTCCAATTTACATCTTGACGTTCGACTGGATTGTCTTGTTGCGTACTGCGCTGGGAACTAATGACACTGCCTTTGCCGGTTACACAATTGCGAGCCACGCAATCGCGTTGGCGGTGATGCTGCCAACGACATTCATGGCCGGTATGACTTTGCCGCTATTTACTTTCGTATTGCTGCGTAAGGGGAGTGGTGAAGCGAGCATCGGACATATTTATGCAGCCAACACAATTGGTGCCATAGTGGGCGTGCTCTTTGCCGTACATGTTGGTCTGCCGGCATTTGGCCTGAAGAATCTAATCGTATTCGGTGCGATGCTGGATATTGTATTGGGTTTTTTCCTGCTTTTTAGAAGTGCAAATATGCGTTGGAGCAACGTCCGTTTTGCGACGACGACGGGCGCTGCGTTGATCATTTGCGGCATTGTCGTGCTGGGAGCAGATTTTGATGAGCGCCTGCTTGACTCCGGTGTTTATCGAAATAAGACGGTTGATATCGCCAAAGACGATCGCTGGCTATTTTACCGAGATGGGAAAACGGCCAGTGTTTCGTTCCGCGTTGACCCAGATGGCATCGGAATTTTGTCGACCAACGGCAAAGTTGATGCGTCCATTCAGCTTGACCAAGATAAACCTGCAAGCACTGACGAGCTGACGATGATACTGGCGGCAGCAATACCAATGGCATATGCACCCAATGCAAAAACCGTTGCGAACATTGGCTTGGGATCCGGGCAAACGGCTCACGTTTTGCTCGGCAACCCTGACATTGACACCGTCGACACTATCGAAATCGAAGTTGAGATGGTCAACGCATCGCGCAACTTCGCACAAACGGTGTGGAGGACTTACGAGGATCCACGCAGCAAGGTTCATATTGAGGATGCGAAGACCTTTTTCGCTCTCAATCAAAGCATTTACGACATAATAATTGCCGAGCCTTCGAATCCTTGGGTAAGCGGCGTTTCCAGTCTTTTTTCGCAGGAATTTTATTCGACGGTTACAGACTACCTATCGGACGATGGTATTTTTGTGCAATGGATTCAGGCCTATGAATTTACCGATGAACTTGCCATATCCATACTGAAAGCATTGTCGGGTAGTTTCGCGGACTATTCCATCTACATTAGCAACGCCAGCGATATCATTTTAATCGCAAAGAAAGATGGCCAGCTTGGAGAGCCGAATTGGAATAGTATTCTTCAGGGAGAGATCGGCGAGTCGCTAGCGCGTGTCGGTATTAACAACGCGGCGGATTTGTTGGTCCGGCAAACGGCGAGTCGCGCAGTTTTGATCCCGTACCTTGAAGATTCTGGCATTCAGGCGAATTCCGACTACTTCCCTTACGTGGATCTAAATGCCGGTAAGGCGATGTTTGCCGGTTCGAATGCGAATATGTTTTCGGCGTGGGTGCTAGCGTCAACGCCGGTGCTCGAAATGCTCACTCGGTCACAACTGAACTACGAAGATGTTAGTCCCAGACAGGTGCCCCACCGAGCACAGCTCGTAGACGCTACAAACTGGGTATTCGAGAAGATAACCGAAAGCAAAATTTCCGATCCGCCCGCTATTAACGCGCACGTTCCTTTTCAAACTACATACAGCGCGGATTGGCTCGTCGCATCGCAGTTAGCGTGTATTGGCACGTCGAATTCCGATAGATGGGCGGAGTCGGCGTTCGAGGTAATGTCGTTCACGCTGTCAAATCTGAACCCCGATCGGGCAGAAATGTTGATCAATGAAATTGTCGAATCGGGCTGCGAACTTGTCGACGATCCCGCGGCTACCGCTTGGATTAATCTATATCGGGCTGTTGCAAGGCGTGATGGTAAAGCGATGTATAGAACAGCTCGCCTGATGTTGGATTCGTCGCCTGAAGAGGACAATACACGATTGGCGTATGCTATTAGCGCGGCGATGTTGGGTGCGGTTTCGGTTGGACGTCATCGCGACGCGTACGACGTTTGGACTGAGTATGGGGTTGATTTCTACAACGGTCGCACGCTGCCGGCACACATGAAATTGATCGTTAGTCTCTCGGCGCGCTTTGAGGACGGACCGAGACTCAGTAACGCGACTCACTGAGAATGATTCAGTATTACTTATCGATACCCAGCTTCTTGATCCGGTAGCGAAGCTGTCGAAACGACAAGCCTAAGAGCTTTGCAGCGGCAGTCTTATTGTAGCGCGTCTTCTCCAGCGCCTCGACGATTGCGTGGCGCTGTACGTCTTCGATCTGATCACCAAGATTCGTTTGCGAGGCATGAGCCAGTCCCTTATCCGACGAGGACGACGTGCGCATGTGCAGATCGTCGATCATAATTGCGCCGCTCGTGCACAGCGTGACGGCTCGCTCGAGCATGTTTTCAAGCTCACGAACATTGCCAGGAAAGTCGTAGGTAAGAAGCGCACGATTGGCGTCGTCATCGAGCACGGCGTCAGCGCTGAGCTTCCTCAATATATGCGCAGCCAGAATCAAGACGTCGTCGCTGCGGTCGCGCAATGCCGGTACATGCAATTCGATGACGTTGATTCGATAGAACAAATCCTCACGGAATTCGCCGGCCGAGACCATTTCGGACAGATTCTTGTGTGTGGCTGACAGAATGCGGGCGTTGAACGTTTCTTCCTCGGATGCACCGATCGGACGTATCGTATTTTCTTGAATGACACGTAGCAGCTTCACTTGCATCGCCAATGGCAAGTCGGCGATTTCGTCCAGGAACAGCGTGCCGCCGTCGGCGCTTTGCACCAGACCGGTCTTGTCGCTGACGGCGCCGGTAAAGCTGCCCTTGCGATGGCCGAAAAATTCACTTTCCATCAACTCCGCCGGGATCGCGCCGCAGTTGACCGGCACAAACGGGCCGTCGGCACGCGGCCCGCTATCGTGAATCAGACGTGCGACAAGTTCTTTGCCAGTGCCCGATTCACCGGAGATGTGCACCGGCGCCTGCGAACGGGAGACTTTGTCGATCATGTCGCGGACATCGTGCATCGGCATCGAATCGCCAAGCAGTCGCGAAGGTGGTTTCTCGGAAAGATTCTCGATCTTTAGCGCGTTCTCGACGATATTGCGCAGATTGTTCAGGTCCAGCGGTTTGGAGATGAAATCAAATGCGCCGAGTTTTAGTGCTTGGACCGCCGTTTCAACGTTGCCATGGGCGGTAATGACGGCAACAGGAACACCCGGTGCATTTGTCTGCATCCAAGCGACGATCTCTAGGCCGTCGCCATCAGGAAGTCGCATATCCGTAAGGCAAATGTCAAAGTGCGTCTTGCCGAGCTTGGCTTTTGCGCGAGCCACATTGGGCGCCGATTCGGTTTCGATGTTCATGCGCCCGAGCGTCAGCGTCAGCAGTTCGCAAATATCGGGTTCGTCATCGATAACTAGTGCCAGCCGTTGGCTCATTTGACGTCCTGTGATTCCCATCGTTCTGGATCGGCGAACACGATACGGAAGATGCTGCCGCCTTCGGCCCGATCAACATATAACAACGTGGCTCGGTTCAGTTCGCACAATTCTCGCGAGATATACAGACCGAGGCCAGTTCCCCCCGATCTTTTGGTATAAAACGGCTCGAAGATTTTCTCAGCAGTGCTTGGGTCGACGCCGTGTCCGCTATCACATACTTCAACAAACGGGCGGCCCTGACCGGCTTCGCGTCCGGCCTTCAACTCAACGAGTATGCCGCCCGTCTCGCTGGCGTATTTGACGGCGTTATCGCATAAATTCCACATCACCTGGCGCAGATGGCCGCGATCCATGCGTACGTGAAGATCCTCAGGCACATCGCCAAGCGACAGCTCTCCTTCCTGCAACTCCAATGTGCGCGTGAATTCCAACGCGAACTCTGCAAGCCATGGTCTTAACTCCAGCCGCTCCGGTCGTGATGAGTCGCGCCGTGACAGTTGCAACACATTGTCGATGATATGGCTGACTCGGCCCGAGTGCGTCTGGATGATTTCAGTCAAGCGCTTGTCATCGTTATTGAGTCCGGCCGACTCGGCCAGCAACTGCGCTGCATGGCTCATAGCACCGACCGGATTACGAATCTCATGAGCAATGCTGGCGCTGAGGCGGCCCAGTGACGCGAGCTTTGACTGCTGCACGCGTGCATTCATCAGGCTCGCGTCCTCCAGGAATATTAACGCCGGACCGGAGCGGTCGCCGAGCTTGCCGAGTGGTGCCAGGTGGGCGTTGATTCTGAGGCTGTTACCGTCCGATACCAACGTGAATTCCGGATGAGAAGACAGCGTGTTGTCGTTGCGCCAGCGCGTGATGTATTCCGCAAGGGGTTCCGACATGTTTGCGACCGCTTCGCCTCGGAACGGGCCGCTGGCACCTAGCAACTGCACGGCCGATGCATTGCTGAGACGAAGCTCGTCGTTCGCATCAATGACGACGATGCTCTCGCGTAGGTGTTGAACGATGTACTCGTTGAGTTCGGACAGATTTTGCAGGTCGACACCACGTTGTCGGGCGAGCGCTTCGCTCATCTGAATGCGTCGAGCTAGCGGGCGCACTGCGAGCGCCATCGCGAAAATGATTGCGCTTAGAAGACCAGCTGCCGGATAGTTCGTGTTGAAGCCACCAAGCCCGGCCAACACCTCTTCACCCAAGATTGCGAAGGTCGCCGTTGCTGCGATGATAGCCGGCAAACGTGCAGGCAGCGTGAGGCTGCCGGCACCGACGAAGACGACCAGCAGACCGCCGAGGCCACTCGCCAAGCCATCACTCGTGTACATCATTATTGAGACAGCCGCCGTGTCGACAAGGATGGGCGTTAGCGCTTGTAGATTTGGTCGTATCCAGCGCTGGCGGAGCGCGATGCCAAAGATGATCGCGAACATCGAATATGCGCTCGCTGTCGCGGTGAAAACCGGCGGGAATCGGTCGCCGAACGGGTGTGGCTCGGCACTGACAAAAAATAGCACCAACAGCGCCAGTCCGATCAGCAGCCGGAAGACATTCAGCGTAATCAGGACCCGCCAAGTTAGATCGGGCTCTTCTACCGCTCGTTGCAGCAGCGCGTCCCGGCTGCCACGAAACGTGCGTTTGCCGGAAATTTCAGTGTGTGCTTGAACCATGGATAACGCCACAGGGATGGGTCTCTAATTGTATCTACTTTAGCTTTGCTCCAAAATACGCCGGATTTGTCGCGGTTTACCGCGATCCATTCCCCAAATACAAGACAAACAATGAATCTTCACGAATATCAATCGAAAAGATTGTTCGCTGACTTCGGTATCCCGGTGCCTCGCGGTATTCCGGCCGAGACGCCGGCAGCGGCCGTCCAGGCGGCCGAAGAGCTCGGCGGCGGGCTCTGGGTGGTCAAAGCTCAGGTGCATGCGGGTGGTCGCGGCAAGGCCGGCGGCGTCAAGCTTGCGCGGACCCTGGATGAGGTGCGCGACTATGCCGATGGCATGCTGGGCGTCCAGCTGGTCACGCACCAGTCTGGCCCGGCGGGTCTGCCGGTCAATGTCGTTTACGTGGAAGAGGGCTCCGGTATCGACCGCGAGCTGTATCTGTCGATGCTGGTCGACCGTGAGGTCAGCCGGATCGCGTTTATTGCCTCAGCCGCGGGCGGCATGGACATCGAACAAGTCGCCGAACAGACGCCCGAGAAAATATTCTCGGTCGCCATTGCCCCAGACGCCGGTCTTCAGGACTATCAGGCGCGCCAGCTCGCATTCGGGCTCGAACTCGACAAGCAGCAAATGCGGCAGTTCGGCGACCTGGTCCAAAAACTGTATCGACTCTATCTGGAATGCGATGCGAGCCTCGTGGAAGTCAATCCGCTGATTACGACGAACAGCGGCGATGTCGTCGCGCTTGATGCAAAAATAACCATCGACAGCAACGCGCTGTTCCGGCAACCCAAACTTGTTGAGATGCGTGACAGAACGCAGGAAGACGAGAAAGAGCGCGTGGCCACAGAGCACGACCTTAACTATGTTTCGCTTGACGGAAATATCGCGTGCATGGTCAACGGTGCCGGACTTGCGATGGCGACGATGGACCTGATTAAACTGCACGGCGGCGAGCCGGCCAACTTTTTGGATGTCGGTGGCGGCGCAACCAGCGAACGTGTGTCCGAAGCGTTCAAACTGATCCTATCAAACAACAAAGTCGAAGCGATCCTGGTCAACATCTTCGGCGGTATCGTACGTTGCGATGATATTGCCGAAGGCATCATCAATGCGGTGAAGGAAGTCGGAGTTACCGTGCCGGTCGTCGTACGCCTCGAAGGTACGAACGTCAACAAGGGACTCAAGCTGCTGGGCGACAGCGGCCTCGACATCATCGCAGCCGAAGATTTGACTGAGGCCGCCAAGAACGTTGTAACGGCGGTAGCCTGAAAGGATCTACATGAGCATTCTGGTCAACAAAGATAGCAAAGTAATCTGTCAGGGCATCACCGGCAGTCAGGGTTCGTTCCACAGCGAGCAGTGCATCGAATACGGCACCAAAATCGTTGCCGGCGTGACCCCGGGACGCGGCGGTGTCGATCACCTCGGTGTTCCGGTCTACAACACGATGGACGAGGCGGTCCGGAAAACCGGCGCCGACGTAAGCATGATTTATGTGCCGGCCCCGTTCGCAGCAGACGCGATTCTCGAGGCTGCCGATTCTGGCGTAAAACTCGTTGTTTGCATCACTGAAGGCATTCCAGTGAATGACATGGTTAAGGTCAAATCGTCTCTCAGAGATTACGATTGCCATCTGATCGGCCCGAATTGTCCGGGCATTATTACGCCCGACGAAAGCAAGATCGGCATCATGCCGGGTTTCATTCACAAGAAAGGCCGCATCGGCGTGGTGTCGCGCTCAGGGACGTTGACGTACGAGGCTGTATACCAGACGACAACCAACGGCCTCGGTCAGAGCACTTGCGTCGGTATCGGTGGCGATCCGGTTCGTGGCATGAACTTTATCGACTGCCTCGAAATGTTCCAGGGGGATTCGGATACCGACGGCGTCATCATGGTTGGCGAGATCGGCGGCACCGATGAGGAAGCCGCGGCTGATTTCATCAAAGCAAATGTCACGAAACCGGTGGTCGCTTATATTGCCGGCGTTACTGCACCGCCGGGCAAGCGCATGGGCCATGCTGGCGCGATCGTCGCAGGCGGCAAGGGTACCGCGGCGGCCAAATTTGATGCGCTGGACGCGGCCGGGGTCGCGACGGTGCGCTCGCCGGCCGAGCTTGGCAGCAAGATGGCGGAGGTACTGGGCAACTAGTAGAGCTTGTGCGACAGTGGAATGAGTAATCAGGTCACACTAGCGCTTGCGCAGCTCGACCTCGCCGTCGGCGACGTCGCTGGCAATATGGCCAAAATCCTCGAATACGCTGATCGTGCCCGCGACGATATGCGGGCCGATCTGGTGATTTTTCCGGAACTCAGTATTTGCGGCTACCCGCCGGAAGATCTTCTATTTCATTCGGGTTTGCGATGGGACATTGAGAATGCGATTCAAAAACTACGTGAATCGCTTCGCGGCATCGCCGTACTGATCGGATTTCCCGAATACGACGGCGAAAACATCTACAACAGCTGCGCTGTCATTGCGGACGGCCAATTTCAGGCCCACTACCGCAAACAGTTGCTGCCGAACTACAGTGTCTTCGACGAAAAGCGCTACTTCACCGCCGGCAAAGATGCGTCTGTTTTCAATCTCAATGGCGTTCGAATTGGATTGAACATTTGCGAAGACATTTGGAATTCAAAGCCCATTCGGGCGAGCCGATCTGCTGGCGCCGAGTGTGTTATCGCTATCAACGGCTCACCCTTCGAGCTCAATAGCCAGACGGAACGCGAAGCGGTCGTGCATGCACGAGTTGCCGAAGTTGAAGTGCCGGTTGTTTACGTCAACATGGTCGGCGGCCAGGACGAGCTGGTCTTCGACGGCGGAAGTTTCGTTATGGATGCCAGTGGCGAGACTGTTTTCCGCGCACCGCCATTCGACGAGGGCCTGCATAAAGTCGTACTTGCGGCCACGGCGTCCGGTATCGAGCCCGTCGCCGCTGGGACCGCTGAGTTGTTGTCGACGGAGCAGAGTGTTTACAAGGCGCTGGTTACTGGTACGCGCGACTACGTTCATAAGCACCGATTCCCGGGTGTCGTCATTGGGCTGTCGGGCGGTATCGATTCTGCGCTGGTATTGGCTATCGCCTGCGATGCGCTGGGCCCGGACATGGTCCGCGCCATGATGATGCCATTTCGCTACACATCGAATATGAGCCAGGAGGATGCAGCCAAACAGGCGACCACACTGGGCATTCGTTACGACGTCATCTCAATCGCACCAATCTACGATTCGATCGTCGAGCAGTTGCGACCGGTATTCGAGGGGCGCGAAGAAGACGTCACCGAAGAGAATATTCAGGCGCGCTGTCGCGGCCTGTTATTGATGGCGCTATCGAATAAGACTGGTCGCATGCTGCTGACGACGGGCAACAAAAGCGAGATGGCTGTCGGCTATGCGACGCTGTATGGCGACATGGCCGGGGGCTTTGCGCCGATCAAGGATTGCTCCAAGTCGTTGGTCTACCAGCTGGTGCGCCATCGCAATAGTCTGGGCGAATGTATACCCGAGCGCGTCATTACTCGCCCACCGTCAGCAGAACTGCGCCCGGGCCAAAAAGACAGCGACTCGCTGCCGGATTACGACATCTTGGATCCAATTCTCGAGGCGTTTATCGAAGAAGATTTGTCTGTCGAGGAAATTACCGCGCGCGGCTTTGATCGTGCAATCGTGATAAGCATTCTCGAAATGGTAAAACGCAATGAGTACAAACGGCGGCAAGCGCCACCAGGCGTCAGGATCAGTGGACGCGCATTTGGTCGCGACTGGCGTTACCCAATTACCTCGGGTTATCGCTTTCCAGCCTAAATCCCTCGGCTATTGAACCTCAGGAATCCGGGAAATTTGTCGCCAACACGCGCCGCGTATCTTCGGCGAGGTCATGCATACCGAGCTCCTCATAGGCGCGTGCCATCAACTTCAGAGATTCGGCGTTGCTGTCAGCGCCGTGATAATCCTCCAGCGCACCTTTCGCACGATTCAGTGCGGCGACATACGCCCCGCGACGCAAGTAATAATCGGCGACATGGTTTTCATAATAAGCAAGACGATTCTTCATATAGACCATGCGCTGCTGAGCGTCTGCGGCATAGGGGCTCGCGGGGTAACGTTCGACGAGACGCCGCAGTGTCGCATATGATTGCAGTACACCCTCCGGCGGACGCTTCGTGATATCGCGACGGAACCAACGCTCGAGAAACCCTGGTCCCTCTTCAAAGAATGCCAGCGCCTTGATGTACAGCGCGTAATCCACGCGTCCGTGAATTGGGTTTTCTCGAATAAACGTATCGGCCGCGTCGATCGCACGCTCAGACTGGCCACTCTTGTAATAGGCATACATCAGTTCGAGCTGAATCTGGCGGCTAAGGTCGCTGAACGGATAGCGCGCTTGGATGGCTTCAAAGATTTCGATACCGCGTCGATAATTACCATTCGCAATCGATCCCTGGGCGCGCTCGTAGGCGCTCGTCAGATTCTGTAATTCGCTATCGATCTCATCATTGCCGGCGCAGGCAGCCAGAAAGGCCAGCGCGCCGAGCAGCAGCAGCCGGCGGCTCTTGAACCGTGATTTCCGCCACTCCAATGGCGTTAAAAGTGACGCAAAAATGTCGTTCATTGGGTGTGGGTCATTCATGTGGCGTGCGAGTATACCGTAAACTTGGCGCGCGACGATGAGCACTGAGAAGCACAGCAAAACGATTCCTGACGAGCTTGCCGGTCTTCGATTGGACCAGGCGCTGGCGCAGATGTTTCCTGACTTTTCACGCAGCCGACTGAAGGCCTGGCTCATCAACGGAGCCGTGCTCGTGGACGGCGAATGCCGACGCCCACGCGACAAGATAGACGGCGGCGAACAAGTTGAGCTCAGTGTCATTGCCGAAGTGGCCGTGACCAGTGAGCCCGAATCAATGCGGCTCGACATTGCATTCGAGGACGAGGCTATGCTCGTCATCAACAAGCCGGCCGGCCTTGTCGTGCACCCGGGCGCCGGCAATCTGTCCGGAACGCTGATGAACGGCCTACTGCATTACCTGCCTGCGCTCGAAGCGCTACCGAGGGCCGGCATCATTCACCGGCTCGACAAGGATACGACCGGCCTGATGCTGGTCGCCAAAACGCTGCCAGCGCACACCGCTCTGGTGCGAGCGCTGGCCGAGCGCGAGATCGCGCGACAATATGTCGCCGTATGCCAGGGCGTACTGACTGGCGGTGGCACGATCGATGCGCCGATCGGTCGGCATCCGGTTGACCGCATGCGCATGAGTGTTGTCGACAACGGCAAGCCGGCTGTGACCCGCTACACGGTTATCGAGCGATTTCGTGCGCATACCTATATCGATGTCCGGCTCGATACGGGCAGAACACATCAGATTCGTGTGCATTTCGCTCACCGTCGGCATGCGTTGCTGGGAGATCCGGTCTATGGTGGGCGACTTGCACTGCCAGCCGGTGCATCGCAGCAACTGGTCGACATACTGCGACGTTTCAAGCGCCAGGCGCTGCATGCAATCCGTCTGCAGCTCGCGCATCCGCGCAGCGGTGAGGCGCTATCGCTGGAGGCGCCAATACCGCGCGATTTTGACGATCTGCTACAGACGCTGCGCGACGACGCGAAGTGAGTACTTAGCTATGAGCTTAGAGCTTATTGCGGCGGAATGGCCGGCCACGCACGTTGTCGCATGTTCGACGACGCGCACCGGTGGCGTTAGTGATGGCGTCTACGCGTCGCTAAACCTCGGCGCGCACGTCGGGGACCGCAAAGAAGCTGTAGCGGAGAATCGGCGACGACTTGTTGCTTGCTGCGACTTGCCGAGCGAGCCGCTGTGGCTAAATCAGGTTCATGGCAGCTATGTCATCTATAGCGGTGCTCCGGCATTTAGAGAAACGACGCCGAATGCGGATGCCATAGTTTCTCGCGATGGCCGTGATGTGCTCGGG
This sequence comes from Gammaproteobacteria bacterium, assembly GCA_029861535.1. Lineage (GTDB taxonomy): Bacteria > Pseudomonadota > Gammaproteobacteria > Steroidobacterales > Woeseiaceae > UBA1847. The sequence goes on along the minus strand of JAOTZC010000007.1, from coordinate 63,202 downwards.
ATTCTTACGGCTGACTGTCTGCCGATCATGCTGTGTTCGACCTCTCGCAGTGAGATTGCAGCTATGCATTGTGGCTGGCGTAGCCTATCGGCCGGTATTGTCGCCGAGACGATCAATTCGATGGCGAGCGACCCGAGTGAGCTGCTGGCCTGGCTCGGCCCTGCAATTTCCCAGCCTGCTTTTGAGGTCGGCGATGAGGTGCGCGATATTTTTCTGGCCGGCATCGAAAACGCCGCAACCTGCTTCGAGCCCAATGACAACGGGCGTTGGCAGGCCGACCTGTATGGGCTGGCGAGCCTGTATCTGGCCGCGGCCGGCGTGGAACGCGCATACGGCGGGGGTCACTGCACCTATACGGACGAGGAGCGCTTTTTTTCCCACCGCCGCGATGGCCAGTGTGGGCGCCTGGCCACGTTGATTTGGTCGCGCGGAAGCCCTTGAAAACAGGGTATATGTCGCAATTTTAACGGGAAGTTTTCAGATTTCCCTGGGACCGGGATAAGGTAGCCACATGCGATTGGACAAATTGACCAGCAAATTCCAGATGGCGCTCGCGGAAGCCCAATCGCTGGCTGTGGGTCAGGACCATCAGTTTATCGAACCAGCGCATCTGATGGTGGCGCTCCTGGATCAACAAGGCGGCACGGTACGAGGCCTTTTGAGCAAGGCAGGCGCCAACGTTAACCTGCTGCGCTCGCAGCTTGGCGATGTCATCGATCACCTACCGAAGGTTGAGGGTGTCGGTGGCGATGTTCACGTCAGCAATGATCTGACCAAGCTCTTTAATCTGACCGACAAACTCGCGCAGAAGCGCAATGACCAATACATATCGAGTGAGCTGTTCGTGCTTGCTGCGCTCGATGACGCATCATCGCTGAAAAAAGTCTTCGAACAGGCCGGTGCAGTTAAAGGTGCGGTCGACAAAGCGATCGACGATCTGCGCGGTGGCCAACAGGTTAACGACCCGAATGCCGAAGACACGCGCCAGGCGCTCGAAAAGTACACGATCGATCTGACCGAGGGCGCGGAGCAGGGCAAGCTCGACCCAATCGTTGGCCGTGACGAGGAAATTCGTCGCACGATTCAAATTCTGCAGCGCCGCACCAAAAACAATCCGGTATTGATCGGCGAACCCGGCGTCGGCAAGACGGCAATCGTCGAAGGACTCGCCCAGCGCATCGTCAACAACGAAGTGCCGGAAGGGTTACGCGGCAAACGCATTCTGTCTCTCGACATGGGTGCGCTGATCGCCGGCGCCAAGTTCCGTGGCGAATTTGAGGAGCGCCTCAAGGCCGTACTCAGTGACCTGTCCAAGCAAGAGGGCCAGATCATTCTTTTTATTGATGAGCTACACACGATGGTCGGTGCCGGCAAGGCCGAGGGTTCGATGGACGCTGGCAACATGTTGAAGCCTGCGCTGGCGCGCGGCGAGCTTCACTGTGTTGGCGCAACGACGCTTGACGAATATCGACAGTATCTCGAAAAAGACGCGGCGCTCGAACGTCGCTTCCAAAAAGTGCTCATCGATGAGCCAACTGTCGAGGACACGATCGCCATTCTTCGCGGTCTAAAAGAACGCTATGAAGTTCACCACGGCGTCGAAATTACTGATCCAGCGATCGTCGCCGCCGCCACATTGTCGCATCGCTACATCAGTGATCGACAGCTGCCGGACAAAGCTATCGATCTGATCGATGAGGCCGCGTCACGTATTCGCATTGAAATCGACTCGAAGCCCGAAGCGATGGATCGCTTGGAGCGCCGCATTATTCAACTGAAGATCGAGCGCGAGGCATTAAAAAAGGAGTCGGATGAGGCATCGCGCAAGCGTCTCGATGATCTCGAGTCTCAGCTCGACGAACTCGAAAAGGAATTCGCGGATCTCGAGGAGGTCTGGAAGTCAGAAAAAGCGGCGATGCAGGGCACCACGCATATTAAGGAAGAGCTCGAACGCGCCCGCCTGGAACTCGAGACTGCGCATCGTGCGAATGACCTGACCCGCATGTCGGAACTGCAGTACGGTCGCATTCCCGAGCTCGAGAAACAGCTCGAAGGTGCGCTACAGGCGGAGGGTAGCGAAACGACCTTGCTCCGCAACAACGTCACCGAGGACGAGGTGGCCGAAATCGTTTCGAAATGGACCGGCATCCCAGTTTCGAAGATGCTTGAGGGCGAAAAAGAAAAGCTGCTACAGATGGAAAGCGTCGTGCAAAAACGCGTAGTTGGACAAAGCGAGGCGGTCACGGCTGTCGCGAACTCGATTCGCCGCTCGCGTGCCGGCCTATCGGATCCGAAACGGCCGATTGGTTCATTCTTGTTCCTTGGGCCCACCGGTGTGGGTAAAACCGAGCTAACCAAAGCGCTGGCGAACTTCATGTTTGATACTGACGACGCGATGGTGCGCCTCGACATGTCAGAATTTATGGAGAAGCACTCGGTCGCGCGGCTGATTGGTGCGCCGCCGGGCTATGTCGGCTACGAGCAGGGCGGTTATTTGACGGAGGCGGTCCGCCGTCGGCCGTATTCCGTAATACTGCTCGACGAAGTTGAGAAGGCTCACCCGGATGTATTCAATGTGCTGCTGCAGGTACTCGACGATGGCCGGTTGACTGATGGCCAAGGCCGCACCGTTGATTTCCGCAACACAGTCGTTGTAATGACGTCAAATCTCGGCTCGCAGATGATTCAGGAGATGTCCGGCGAGGAAAATTACGACGCGATGAAGAACGTCATAATGGATGTCGTAGGCACGCATTTTCGGCCTGAGTTTATCAATCGCGTCGACGATGTTGTCGTATTCCACCCACTGAGTCGCGAGCATATTCGCAAAATCGTGGATATCCAACTTGGCTATCTGCACGATCGATTGGCGGAACGTGATATGCGTATCCATCTATCGGCTGCGGCGCGTGACAAACTGGCCGATGCTGGCTTCGACCCGGTTTACGGAGCACGACCGCTGAAGCGAGCGATTCAGCAGCAAGTCGAGAACCCACTGGCGCAGGAGATTCTGTCCGGCAAGTTCAAACCTGGGGATGTGATAGAGGTGGCGGTGGCAGACGATCGGCTGGATTTCCAGAACGCGGCCTAGGAAATTGACCCAGGAAATAGACCCAGGAAATAGTCTTGGGAATCAGGTGCAGTAAATAGTAGGAGCGCATGCCGCAATGCTCCTACTATAATATTCAAGGTTTCAATTTCTAGAATTTCTCCGGAGCACGACAAATGCCTATCTACGGATACGCCTGCACAAATTGTGGCCACACGCTCGACGCGCTGCAAAAGATCGCGGACGATCCACTTGTGCAATGCCCGGTGTGCGATGAGGCTCAGCTTAAGCGCCAGTTGTCGGCGCCGCGATTTCGACTGAAAGGGCAGGGCTGGTACGAGACCGACTTCAAGTCCGACAACCAACGCAACCTGGCGGGCGAAAAAGAAGCCAAAGAGTCCGACGACAAGGCCGATACTAAGAAGTCGGTTGACAAAAAGTCGGATGACAGCAAGTCAGCGGACAAGAAAACCGACACTACAAAGTCGGCGACCAAGTCGGAAAAGAAAACGGAGAAGAAAACATCAAACAGCAAAGCAAGCTCGGCCTAAACGAATGAAGCACTTTCGTCGATACCTCGTCGCGGGCCTATTGGTCTGGATACCGCTTGGCGTCACTATATTCCTGATCCGAATCGCCATCGGGCTTATGGATCGAACGCTGGGTTTGATTCCACAACCGTATCGACCCGAGGAACTATTGGGTTTCGAGATTCCCGGCCTCGGTGTCGTCCTGACGTTCTTGCTGTTGTTGATAACGGGCGTTCTCGCCGCGAATTTCGTCGGCCGCGCATTTGTCGGCGGCTGGGAGTCGCTGATGGATCGCATTCCGGTCGTGCGTTCCATCTACTCTGCCGCCAAGAATTTCGCCGAGATCGTGTTTTCGGATTCGAGCCAGTCGTTTAAGAAAGTTCTTCTAATTGAATATCCACGCAGAGGGCTTTATAGCCTTGCGTTTCAGACGTCAACGGATCTCGGCGAGGTTCAGGGCCGTACCGGCGAAGAGGTCGTCTGCTGTTTTGTTCCAACGACGCCAAACCCAACTTCGGGATTCATTATTATCGTGCCGAAGAAAGACATCACGGTACTCGATATGGAGGTCGACGAGGCACTGAAAATGATCATCTCGCTGGGTGTGGTAATACCCACATGGCACAAGGAAGCCACCCAGGAGTTGCCGTTCGAGGAGGGCAGCGACGCGTCTTAAGCGCTTGCCCTTGAGTGCGCCAAGCCTTACCATTCCGCCTCTTTTTTCAAGGGGTTTCCCCGGAAAACCAGCATGCGTAGCCACTACTGCGGACAGGTAAATCAGACGCTGATCGGCGAGCAGGTGTCGGTGTGCGGCTGGGTGCACCGGCGCCGCGACCACGGTGGAGTGATCTTCATCGACCTGCGCGATCGCGAGGGCCTACTGCAAATCGTGTTCGACCCGGATCGCGAAGATATCTTCGCCGAAGCCGAGCGCATCCGCGGTGAATACGTGCTGGCCGTCAAAGGCCTGGTGCGTGAGCGTCCGGAAGGCACGATCAACGAAAACATGCCAACCGGGCATGTCGAAGTGCTGGCGCACGAACTCGAAGTTCTGAACCGTTCCGAAACACCGCCGTTTCACCACGACGAGCACGCTAACGAAGAATTGCGTCTGAAGTATCGCTATCTGGATCTGCGTCGCGACAACATGACGGCCAATTTGCGCCTGCGCCACCGTGTGACAATGGCGATGCGCAATTATCTCGACGGCAATGGCTTCGTAGATATCGAAACGCCGATGCTGACACGTGCGACGCCGGAAGGTGCCCGCGATTACATCGTCCCGAGTCGCACACACGCTGGAAAGTTTTTCGCACTGCCGCAGTCGCCGCAGATTTTCAAACAGCTGCTGATGATGTCCGGGCTTGATCGTTACTATCAGATTGTTCGCTGCTTCCGCGACGAAGATTTGCGCGCCGACCGTCAGCCTGAATTTACACAACTCGATATCGAAATGAGCTTCGTCGATGAGGATGTCGTGATGAGCACGATGGAGGGCCTCGTGCGGCAGCTATTTAAAGAGACACTCGACGCCGAATTGCCGAATCCATTTCCGCGCATGACCCATGCCGAGGCGATGAATCGTTTCGGCTCCGACAAACCCGATCTGCGCATTGGCCTCGAGCTGATTGAAGTGGCCGACTTGCTCGGCGACGTCGAGTTTAAGGTATTTGCCGGTCCGGCCAAGGACCCGGAAGGCCGTGTGGCTGCATTGTGCCTGCCTGGCGGTGGCGAGCTTTCTCGCAAAGAAATTGATGACTACACCGCCTACGTCGGCCGCTACGGTGCGAAGGGTCTGGCGTACATCAAAGTCAATGATGTCGATGCCGGTCGCGACGGCCTGCAATCGCCCATCTTGAAATTCCTGCCTGACGACGCCGTCACCGGCGTACTCGAGCGTACTGGCGCGAAAACCGGCGACGTTATCTTCTTCGGCGCTGACAAAGCACGCGTCGTCAATGACGCGCTTGGCGCGTTGCGCATCAAAATGGGCGAAGACCGCGGCCTCGTCGACGATCATTGGTCGCCACTGTGGATCATCGATTTCCCGATGTTCGAAAAAGACGAACAGACGAAGCGATGGATCGCGCTGCATCACCCGTTTACCGCCCCCGCGCACAACGATGCCGAAGCGCTGAAGGCCGACCCGGGTAATGCTTTGTCACGCGCCTACGACATGGTGCTGAATGGCTCGGAAATCGGCGGCGGCTCGATTCGTATCCACAACCAGGACATGCAGGCAGCTGTTTTTGAGCTTCTCGACATATCCAAGGAAGAGGCGGAAGAAAAATTCGGATTCTTGTTAACGGCATTGCAGTACGGCTGTCCACCGCACGGTGGTATTGCGTTCGGCCTGGATCGCATCGTGGCGTTGATGGCCGGCGCCGACAGCATTCGCGACGTCATCGCATTTCCTAAGACACAGTCGGCCCACTGCCCGCTGACCAATGCCCCCGGCGAGGTGTCTGCTGAGCAGCTCCGCGAGGCCGGCATACGCATCCGCGCCCCGCGAACCCAGTAACGCCAACAGTAGCAACACCATCAGGAATTCCTGAGCCCGAAATCATCGGCCCATCAGGCCTTTCACCCGCCCAAGCGACAGGGTAGGCCTGCATTCGTGATTTGGGAGTTTCCACAATGAACCATCTAAAAATCGCTACCGTCATGTCGATGCTGTTGCTGCTGAGCGCTTGTACTGCACTGTTTCAGCCGGGATTCACCGACGCACGCAAGGGCGTGTCGTCGAGCCTGGTCGACTACCTGTATCCGGACGGCGAAACGCCACCCGAGCAATCTGACTCGATTCCGTATCTGACATTGCCGTTACGCGTTGGGCTCGCATTCGTACCGAGCAGCTATTCCGGAGATAGCCTGTCTGACGCAACGAAGATGGAGCTGCTCGACAAAGTATCCCAGTCATTTACCGAGCACGACTATGTCGAACATATCGAGGTGATTCCGGATACCTATCTGCGCTCCAGTAACGGCGTTGACGGAATGCAACAGGTTGCTCGATTGTATGGTGTCGACGCGATGGCGCTGGTGTCATACGACCAAGTCTTGGTAACGAATGACAACAAGGCGTCATTCCTTTACTGGACAATTGTCGGCGCGTATATCATCCATGGCACAAACAATGAAGTGCAGACATTTGTCGACACCGCCGTCTTCGATGTCAGTACCGCAAAGCTATTGTTTCGAGCGCCGGGCATTGACAAAGCTGCGGATCGCTCGACGGCAATCGAAAGCCGCAATGTTTCCCGTAAACAAGGCGAGGAGAGTTTTGCCGACGCTGTCGATGCGATGACCGTAAACCTCGGTGCAGAGCTTGTGCGTTTCGAAGAACGTGTTGCCGAAAATCCGCAGCTCGCTCAGGTGAGTTGGAAGGAAGGTTATAGCGGTGCAGGGTCGATGGAAGGCTTGTTTCTGCTACTACTCGTCGTATTTGCAATAGTCGGCATCGGGCGCCCGTCGCCGGATACCGCTCTCGGCAACGCTAAAGGTGATTGCCCACGAGCGGTACCCGACACCGGGCGCCCTAAACGTCCTTCAATCGATACAACGCGTCCAGCGCTTCCCTAGGTGTAAGGGAGTCTGGGTCGATTGTATCGAGTGTTTCGCGGAGTTTGTCGGGTTCTTCGTCGACGACATCTAGCGGTAGTTGTGCCTGCGGATTATTCGTTTGGGCGGCTTGTTGCGACTCGAGCGTTTTAAGGTAGGCCTTCGCTCGGCCGATGACTTTCGCCGGCACGCCGGCCAGCGCCGCAACCTGTAGGCCATAGCTCTGGTTGGCGGGCCCGGGTTTCACCGCATGCAGAAATACGAGCTGGCCTTCGTGTTCGGTGGCGTCGAGATGTACGTTGTTCGCCGCAGAAATTTCCTGCGCAAGCGCGGTCAATTCAAAGTAGTGCGTTGCAAATAGTGTAAACGCTTTCGCTTTCTCGCCCATGTAATGTGCGGCCGCCCATGCCAGCGACAAACCATCGAAAGTGCTGGTGCCGCGGCCGATCTCGTCCATCAGCACCAGGCTTTGTTCCGTGGCATTGTGTAGGATCGTCGCCGTTTCGGTCATTTCGACCATGAACGTCGATCGGCCACCCGCCAGGTCGTCGGACGCGCCGATTCGAGTGAAGATTCGGTCGATTGGCCCGATGCGTAGCCGGTCCGCCGGCACAAAGCTGCCGACAAGCGCCAGTATGGCGATCAGCGCCGTCTGTCGCATGTAGGTCGATTTACCGCCCATGTTCGGCCCGGTGATGACGAGCAAGCGTGTCGATTCGTCAAGTGTCAGGTCATTGGCGACAAATGCTGTGTCGATGACCTGTTCGACAACCAGATGCCGGCCAGCTTCGATTTCAATGCACGGCGTTGACGACAATTCGGGTTTCTGCAGCCCGAGGTGTTCGGCGCGTTCCGCAAAGCAGGCAAGCACATCGAGTTCCGCAACGGCAAACGTCGTTTGCTGCAGTTCCGCCAGCACCTCCAGCAGTTTGCTCAACAGCTCCTCGTACAAGGCCTTTTCACGGGCAAGCGCACGCTCGCGAGCGCTTAACACCTTGTCCTCGAAATCCTTGAGTTCCGGCGTAATGTATCGCTCAGCAGCTTTGAGCGTTTGCCGGCGAACGTATTCGGTGGGCGCCTTATCCGCCTGGCCCTTGCTGATTTCAATGTAGTAACCGTGCACTCGGTTGTAGCCGAGCTTCAACGTCGCTATGCCGGTGCGCTGTTTTTCTCGAGTCTCGAGGTCGAGCAAGAACTGGTCGGCGTTATTCGCAATTCCACGGAGGTTATCGAGTTCGTCATCGTAGCCATTTGCAATAACGCCGCCATCGCGAACGACCATCGGTGGGTTGTCGACGATCGCCTTTCTTAATACGTCGTATTGTCGTCGGTGCTCGCCGATCTGATCGCGCAGGGATGCCATTAATGGCGAGTCGACAGTCGCCATCGATGCGCGTAGCTCCGGCAGTCGCGACAACGCTTCCGCAAGCTGGCGCAGATCGCGCGGTCTGGCCGAACGCAGCGCGACACGCGACAGGATGCGTTCGACATCGCCGATGCCGTGCAGGGTTTTCTGCAATGATTCAGTTGCAGCATTCGCAAGCATCGAGTCGATGGCCTGGTAGCGTGCTTTGAGGACGTTTTCATTTCGCAGCGGACGCTGTATCCAACGCCGGAGCAAACGACTGCCCATCGAGCTTTGGCAGTGATCCATCACACCAGCGAGTGTGTGTTGGTCATGGCCACTCAAGGATTGTTCGAGTTCCAGGTTGCGACGCGTCGGGCCGTCCATGATGACGGCATCATCGCGACGTTCCACCGAAATTGCGTTGACGTGTGGCAGCGACGCTTTTTGCGTGTCGGTGACGTATGAGAGCAGCGCGCCAGCCGCCGCGATGCCGCGCGAGCAGTCTTCACAGCCGAAACCGGCGAGATCGTTGGTGCCGAACTGCGCGCACAATAGTCGTTCTGCGCTATCGAGCTCGTAATGCCACGGCGGTCGCCGCGTGAGACGAATGGATTCGGCGACCGCGTCCGGCAACGCAGCATTTTCATCGATGATCAATTCAGCCGGGCGCAGCCGTTCAAGTTCGCCAAGCAGCGCTTCGATGTCCGGCACTTCGGTCAGCCGAAAGCGGCCGCCCGCCAGGTCGAGCCACGCAATGCCGATGCCGTTTTTGTCGAAAAATACAGAGGCAACCAGGTTGTCGCGATGCTCGGAAAGCAGTGCTTCGTCCGTCAGCGTTCCGGGCGTAATGATGCGTGTGACCTTGCGTTCAACCGGGCCTTTTGACGTTGCCGGATCGCCAATCTGCTCGCAGATTGCGACAGACTCGCCTTTACGGACGAGTTTTTGCAGATAACCCTCGATCGCGTGGTAGGGCACGCCGGCCATCGGGATCGCGTTGCCGCCGGACTTGCCGCGTGAGGTTAGCGTGATATCCATCAGCGACGCGGCGGTTCTTGCGTCGTCGTAGAATAACTCGTAGAAGTCGCCCATGCGGTAGAACACGAGCATGTCCGGGTACTCGGCCTTGATCGCCAGATACTGCCGCATCATCGGCGTATGGACGGGGGTGACTTCTGCGCTCATGGGATTTGACGTTTATTATGGGTCAATGAAAATACTGCATGTCGAAACCGGGCGCCATCTTTATGGCGGCCCGCAGCAGGTGATCTACCTGATGTCGGCACTTCAGGCGCGCGGCCACGATTGTACGTTGGTGTGCCCGCCCGGTTCCGGCGTCGATTCACCCGCTCGCGCGCAATCGATTCCGGTACGGAATCTGTTTTGCGCGGGCGATCTCGATCTGCCGTTTGCGTACCGCCTGACACAATATATTAATGAGTCGAAACCGGACCTCGTGCACTGTCACAGTCGACGCGGCGCCGACATATTGGGAGGGCTGGCGGCTAGTTTCGCCGACGTGCCAGCAATCGTCTCGCGGCGGGTGGACAACACCGAGACGCGCCTGACCGCCGCATTGCGCTATCGTCCATTTCGAAAAATCATCGCTATTTCAGAAGCGATCGCCAACATATTGCGAGACCGCGGGGTCGAAGGTGATCGTATCGAGGTTATTCGCTCTGCGGTCGATGCCGACAGATTTCAGAAACAGAATAACCGCGCGGCATTTCGCGCTGAGTTTGGTATTCCCGATGATGCGTTCGTCATCGCCGCGGCGGGCCAGTTGATTCCCCGCAAGGGCCATCGCTATCTACTACAGGCATTTGAAGATTCAAGATATACGCACCCGGAATTTCGTCTGATCATTTTCGGCGAGGGCTATCTTCACAATCAACTGCGCGCGCAGGCGGCCGCGCTCGGTTTAGGCGACCTCGTGCAGTTTGCAGGATTCAGAGACGACCTCGACGACTACTTCGGCTGTTTCGATCTGTTTGTGCATCCGGCACTCGCCGAGGGCCTGGGCGTCGTGACGCTGAAAGCGCAGGCGGCTGGCGTACCGGTGATCGGGTTTGCCGCGGGTGGGCTGGTCGAGGCCGTCGAGCACAACAAAACCGGCCTGTTGGTACCGCCGGAGGACGTGGCTGCGCTCGGCGATGCGATCGTGACGTTGATCGATGACGATGCGCTACGTGAACGCTTCGGCGCGGCGGCCCGGGAACGCATGCAAAAGCAGTTCTCGATCGATACGATGGCGGACAAACATGTTCGATTGTACGAGTCTGTATTGAATGGCTGAATCCGCACGCATTCGCGATCTATCGGAGCAACTGGTCCACGCCTTGAGCGCGGCGGGCAAGACCGTGACGACGGCAGAATCCTGCACCGGCGGCTGGATCGCCAAAGCGATCACCGATATTGCGGGCAGCTCAGCCGTGTTCGCCTACGGCATCGTTAGTTATTCAAATGGCGCGAAAGAATCCTTGCTGGGCGTTAACCCTCAAACGCTGATCGACAACGGTGCCGTCGATCGCATTACCGTCGCCGAAATGGCGGAAGGTGCGATCAAACTGAGCGGTGCGGATTTCAGCGTGGCCGTGAGTGGTATCGCCGGTCCCGACGGTGGCTCCGACGACAAACCACTGGGCACGGTCTGCTTCGCCTGGAGCGAACGGAGCGGCGAGAAGATCAACACGGATACCGATCGGCAGCACTTCGATGGCGATCGTGACGCGGTGCGCCGGCAATCGGTTTTGCACGCATTAGCCGGAATTCAGGATAGACTGCGCGCATGAGCACCAAACGCCTATTTTTCGCGCTGTGGCCGGACGATCGTCAGCGCGATCAGCTCAGAAATGCGATCAGTCCGGTCGCAAAGCTCGTCGAAGGAAGGGCTGTCTATCGCGGCAACTGGCATGTGACGCTGGCATTCATTGGCGACTTCGAAGAGCGACTGATTCCGGCAATGCACGAAGCGGCCGGCGCCATCAGTTTCGAACCATTTCGGCTGCGCTTTGATCTGGCTGAGTTTTGGCCAAGGCCGAAGATTGCGGCGCTGTCGGCCCAGTCGGTGCCACCAGAGCTGGAACAGCTCGTCAATTCGCTGAATAGCGTACTGACCGACGCCGGCGTCATGGCGGAACCGCGTCGTTTCCGGCCACATATCACGATCGTCAAGCGCGCCCGACCGTTCGAAACGCAGCGGCTGGCGCAGCCGATCATCGTCGAGTGGTCGGGTTTCGAGTTGGTCGAGTCAGTCTCCGAGCGCGGTGGTTCGACATACCACCCGTTGAAACAATAGCTTCGACGCGATACTTCGTGTTTCTTCAAATTCTGCTCAATTTGAGCCGCCGCCGCGGCTGTCCGCTAAGCGGGTTTTTTGGAATAATTGGCAGCTTGCGCGATCGCGGCTAACGCCGTTTCTACTTTTCACTCAATCAACCGGATGGCCATACACATGGATGACAATCGTAAAAAAGCACTCGCAGCAGCACTGGGTCAAATCGAGAAACAGTTCGGCAAAGGCTCGGTCATGCGCCTGGGCGATAGCAGTGCCGCTAAGGATATCGAGGCGGTATCAACCGGTTCGATTGGGCTCGATGTCGCACTTGGCATCGGCGGGTTGCCGCGGGGGCGAGTGGTAGAAATTTACGGCCCTGAGGCATCCGGTAAAACAACGTTGACGCTGCAGGTGGTTGCAGAAGCGCAAAAACTCGGTGGCACGGCGGCATTTGTCGACGCTGAACACGCACTCGACCCGAGCTATGCCGAAAAGCTCGGCGTCAACGTCGACGAACTGCTGGTATCGCAGCCCGATACGGGCGAGCAAGCGCTCGAGATCACGGACATGTTGGTGCGCTCCGGCGCTGTCGATGTCGTCGTCGTCGATTCGGTGGCGGCATTGACGCCAAAGGCCGAGATCGAAGGCGAGATGGGTGATTCGCACATGGGCTTGCAAGCACGCCTGATGTCGCAGGCGTTAAGAAAGCTGACCGGCAATATCAATCGCTCGAACACGATGGTGATCTTCATTAACCAGATCCGCATGAAGATCGGGGTCATGTTCGGCAGCCCGGAGACGACGACTGGCGGTAACGCATTGAAATTTTACTCGTCAGTGCGTCTCGACATCCGCCGTATCGGTGCCATCAAGAAGGGCGATGAAGTCATCGGCAACCAGACCCGCGTCAAGGTTGTAAAGAACAAAGTATCGCCGCCGTTCAAGCAGGCTGAGTTCGAGATTCTGTACGGGCACGGTATTTCACGCGAGGGCGAGATTATCGATCTCGGCGTGCAGCACGGCATCGTCGACAAGGCAGGCTCGTGGTACAGCTATGGCGATGACCGTATCGGCCAGGGCAAAGAAAATGTACGCGAGTTCCTGAATCAGAATCCGGAAACCGCCAAGGAAATCGAAGCAAGAATTCGTGCCGAACTGCTGCCCAAGACGGTAGCGACACCGGCGGCGGACGACGAAGAGGCTGCCGTCGAAGCCTAACGGGGACATGCTGCTTTTTCGTAACGAAAAAGCAGCGTGTCCCCATACGCACTAACGCGACATCGCGACATCGGGGAAAAACCAGATGCCAGAGACATCACCCGTACATGAAGACGTCAGCGACATCCTGTCGAAATCAGAGGATGGTCGTTTTTCCGATCCTATCGAAGCGCGCAAGAAAGCGATGGACTATCTCGCTCGTCGCGAGCACTCGCGTAAAGAGCTGTGCCGCAAGATGAAAAGCGCCGGCTTCGATGCCAATGTCGCGCTCGATGCAATCGAAGAGCTGCGAAAAGACGGCCTGCAAAGTGACCGCCGTTTCGTCGAATCGTTTGTACAGTCGCGCATCAGTCACGGCAAAGGGCCAAGACTGATTCGCGCCGATTTGTCGCAGCGCGGCGTGCGCGACCCGATGATTCACGAAGTTCTGGGCGAGGTTGAGCAGGACTGGGGCGCGCTGGCGCGGGAAACGCGCGCCAAGAAATTCGGCGAGGAACAGCCGCACGAGTTCGAGGAAAAAGCTCGGCAAATGCGCTTTCTGCAAAGCCGCGGATTCGAGCCCGATCAGATCCAGGCAGCCGTTGCGGACAAGGACGATTAAGGCTTAATCCAAGGACCTAAGTCCCGTACACTAGCGCGATTGAAGTCGATCGCGTGAACCCGATATCCCCATAATGAAAAGCATGACGAGCAATGAGCTTCGCCAGGCCTTCCTGGAGTACTTTCGTGAGCGTGACCACGAGGTGGTCGCAAGTTCGCCGCTGGTACCGGGCAACGACCCGACCTTATTGTTTACTAACGCCGGCATGGTGCAGTTCAAAGACGTTTTCTTAGGTGACGACAAACGTAAGTACAAGCGCGCAGTCACGTCGCAGCGCTGCGTGCGTGCCGGCGGCAAGCACAACGACCTCGAGAATGTTGGTTACACGACGCGTCACCACACGTTTTTCGAAATGCTCGGTAATTTCAGTTTCGGTGACTACTTCAAACGTGAAGCCATCCAGTACGCTTGGGAATTCCTGACAGAAACGCTTGGACTGCCGGCCGAAAAGCTGTGGGTCACGGTTTTCGAAGACGATGACGAAGCCGCCGACATCTGGTTAAAGGAGATAAAAGTCGACCCGAAGCGATTCTCGCGCTTGGGTGTGAAAGACAATTTCTGGGCGATGGGCGATACCGGCCCGTGCGGACCGTGCTCAGAGATCTTTTACGACCACGGTTCCAAAATAGACGGCGGGCCTCCGGGCTCGGCGGAAGAGCATGGTGATCGTTACGTCGAGATTTGGAATCTCGTCTTTATGCAGTTCGATCGCACGGCTAACGGCGAAATGACTCCGCTACCGAAACCGTCTGTCGATACCGGGATGGGCCTAGAACGTATCGCCGCTGTCATGCAGGGCGTGCACAGCAACTACAAGATCGACTTGTTTGCGAATCTGATCCAGTCTACTGCCGACACGCTCGGTGTCGAAAACGACGGCTCGAGCTCGCTCAATGTCATCGCTGATCACATACGCGCCTGCGCGTTTCTGATCGTTGATGGCGTGCTTCCCGGCAATGAGGGCAGGGGCTACGTACTTCGCCGCATCATTCGTCGTGCCATTCGCCATGGCAAAAAACTCGGCTACGACGAGCCGTTTTTTCACAAACTCGTCGCACCCTTAGCGAAAGAAATGGGCGCGGCCTATCCGGAGCTCATTAGAGGCCAGGCGCATACCGAGCGGGTGCTGGAGAGAGAAGAAAAGCGCTTCGCCGAGACGCTGGATCAGGGCATGGAAATTCTTGAAGTTGCGATCGCCAATCTCGACGGCAAGGAAATCCCCGGCGAAGTCGTGTTCAAGCTCTACGACACCTACGGTTTCCCGGTCGATTTGACGGCCGATATCGTGCGCGAGCGCGGACTTGCCATCGATCAGGCCGGGTTCGACCAGGCGATGGCCGCGCAACGCGAGCGTGCGAGAGCCGCCTCCAAATTCACCGCAGGGAGCGTCGACCTGAAACTAACGGGTCATCCGTCGACCGTGAAGGCCACGAGATTTTCTGGATACGAGTGCACCGAAGAAACGAGCGAGGTTGTCGCTCTTTTCCAGGGTAACGAGTCGGTCGACGAACTGGTCAAAGGTGACGTCGGCGCCGTAATTTTGTCGTCAACACCGTTTTACGCCGAAAGCGGCGGCCAAATCGGCGACACCGGACTCCTTGAGAATTCACAAACATCGTTTAGCGTCGTCGATACCAAAAAAAGCGGTAATGCCAACGTGCAATTTGGTTCTGTACTAAAAGGTGTATTGAAAGTCGGCGATGAGATCGGCGCGCACGTGGACGCCGAACGTCGCCAGGCGATTCGCTTGAATCACTCCGCCACGCATCTGATGCACGCCGCACTTCGACAAGTGCTCGGCGATCACGTGCTTCAGAAAGGCTCGTTGGTTGCACCCGATCGATTGCGATTCGACTTTTCACACATCGATGCCGTGACGGCGGAGCAGCTCGCTGACATTGAGAATCTCGTCAACGATGAGATTCGACGCAATGTCGCGGCTGAAACGAAGGTGATGGGATACAACGACGCGGTAACATCCGGTGCCGTCGCATTGTTCGGGGAAAAATACGGCGACGAAGTGCGTGTACTGAACTTTGGCGATTTCTCGGTTGAGCTCTGCGGTGGCACGCATGTCGAGCGCACCGGCGATATTGGCGTGTTCAAGATTACATCAGAAGGCGGCGTCGCCTCCGGTGTGCGCCGCATCGAAGCGGTTACTGGCAAGGGCGCGCTCGAATGGATTGACGCGAAGCGGCGAGCGCTCGACGACATTGCCGGGCTGTTGCGCAGTCAGCCGGATAAGGCACGAGCGAAAGTTGAGCAACTGCTGAAGCGCACAAAAGACCTGGAAAAAGAACTCGCCGCCGCGAAGCAGTCGCTGGTGTCCGGGCAGGCGACGGATCGTTCCGAAGACGTGCAGGAGATATCCGGCATCAAGGTATTGGCGACTCGCATGGACGGCGCGGATGCCAAAACGCTCCGAGACGCGGTCGATCGTTTCAAGGACAAATTGCAAAGCGCAATTGTCGTTGTCGGCTCGGTTGACGGCGGCAAGGTGCGGCTCGCGGCCGGCGTCACGAAGGACAATACCGGCAAGATTAAGGCCGGCGACCTGATCAAACCGGTCGCGAGGCAAGTTGGCGGCACCGGCGGCGGCCGCCCCGATTTTGCGCAAGCGGGCGGCACCGACCCCGACGCGCTCGACGCCGCGCTCAAGTCCGTGCCCCAATGGGTCGCGGAACAACTGGCCTAGATTTATTGTTAAATCGGAAAAACGGACCAGTTGCTCGAGAAATCTCCGCCGGTTAGGCATCCGCGGCGAATTTCGGCTAGTATTACAAGCGTTTAGGAGTACCACGCGCCAACAACAATAAGGGCAGGAGCCCGACAGGGATGGAGTAAAGGTCATGTTGATACTGACGCGACGCGCTGGTGAGACGGTCATGATCGGGAGCGATGTCACGATCACCGTCTTGGGAGTCAAAGGCAATCAAGTGCGGATCGGCATTAACGCGCCGAAGGACATTGCCGTCCACCGCGAAGAGATTTACGAGCGCATCCAGGCCGAAAAAGCCGCCGAATCCGGCGGCAGTAAAGACGCTGAATAAAAGCTGCAGGCAGCCTGATTGGGGTTTACCTACGGTTGACCTGAAAGTACTATGTGCGGCCCAGTCCGTAGGCGGACACTGTCAGTGCGTTTTTGATTGGTCCGGACTGACCTTTAGTGCGATAAGCGTCTTTGAGGTGGGGTACTACCACCCGCAGACCAACCGGAGAGATGGCTGAGTGGTCGAAAGCGCTCCCCTGCTAAGGGAGTAAGGGCTTATACCCCTTCGAGGGTTCGAATCCCTCTCTCTCCGCCAATTTATTAGAAAGACTGCAAACCAAACAATGCGCCCGTAGCTCAGCTGGATAGAGTACTCGGCTACGAACCGAGCGGTCGGGAGTTCGAATCTCTCCGGGCGCGCCAAAATTTGAGGGTTACGCCAGTAACCCTTTTTTTAAAAGAATTCAGGGTCCCAACTTAAAGACAACGCATGCGCCCGTAGCTCAGCTGGATAGAGTACTTGGCTTCGAACCAAGTGGTCGGGAGTTCGAATCTCTCCGGGCGCGCCAATAAAAAAGACGGGGCCCTTGCGGCCCCGTTTTTTTATTGTTGCTCTGGATAACATTCGAACTCCAGAGTTCGATCCGAGGAACGCGAAGCGTTCCGACAGACGCCGCAGGCGCCCGAAGGGCGAGGGCCGTAGGCCCGAATCAATATCTCCGGGCGCGTCAAAAAATCGTTTCGCGCCAGCCGAGCAGCTTCTTCAGGAGTTGTTTGATATCGGTCTCGTGAGGCACCGGCTGTCTCTCATGACTGAGAAACATCCGCTCAGCATCGACAAGCATGTCGTCAACGGTCGCATACCGGTCCGGGTCGTACTGCAGGCGTCCGACAAAGGGCGTCAGAAAAAGATGCCCCTCGGCGAAGCAAAGCAAATTCTTCGCAGCCGAACAAAGACCATTGATCGCCTTGACCTCGTCAATCCCCTCGTCCGGTCCGAGCAATACGCAGAAGTGATAGTTTCCAATGTGCGCTATCGACCGTGCTGTCGGAAAATGATCATGCAAGAGTCGTGCAAAAATCTCCCCCGGTGACGTTACTGAATTCTCGTCATCGTGTGATGCCAGCACATCGTCGATGTCGAACAGCAGTACCGAAGGATCACGCTCGTCCGCGATGCTGTCGAAAAACTCCGCGCCGGAAATCGCGTGCGTCACGCGATCAGACCGGTCGGCTTCCGCATCGACTTTCCGCATGATCTCACCGACGACCATGTCGGCAAGGGTCTTCAGCATCGTTTTCTCGTCCTCACTCAGCTCGCGCGGTATTCTGTCGATGACGCACAACGTTCCGAGCCGCTCGCCATTGGAAGCCTTGAGCGGTGCTCCGGCGTAGAAGCGAATGCGCGGTGGTCCCACAACCAGGGGATTGTCACGAAACCGAGGATCGAGCCGAGCGTTTCGAACCTCGAAGATACCGTCCCCCAGGATCGCGTGTCCGCAAAAAGAGACGTCGCGCGATGTCTCGTTACGGTCGATACCCACGGCGGACTTGAACCACTGCCGACTTCCATCGACCAGACTGATCAGCGCAACCGGCATGTCGAACGCTCGCGCAATGGTGCACGTGTACCGATCAAAACGATCTTCACGTGGCGTATCGAGAATATCCAGACCTTGCAGCGTAGCGATTCTTCTCGCCTCGTTATCCGGTAATCCGGCCTCTTGCATAATCGTCTCCTGTTACCGTTCCCGCCTATCCAAAAAGCAAACCCGCAAGGTGTCAGAAGCCTTGCGGTCAGCGTTCGTGGCCCACTCCGCGATTCAAATTATCGGTCCTACCTGTAAATACGACCGCGGTGGCAAAAAGTTGCTAAAAAATCGGAAAAAAGGGGGGTGTTCTACTTTGAAGGCCCAATTATCGAGCGGCTTGCACTATTTCTCCGCGAACCAGAAGAGGCTGCCGGAGTATCGTGCATTTGCCATGAACGCGGGTTGTACGCCAGCGCAACTGGCGTTCGCATGGGTCCTTCGCAAAGGAGAGAACGTCCATGTTATTCTCCGAACGACATCAACCGATCACATGGCGGAAGACATGGGCGCTTTAAACGTCGAGCTGACTGACGAAATCGTCGCGGGTGTCGAAGCGCTGATTAATCAAAACACTGTCCGTGGCCCGCGATATCCGGCGCCGACCCAGGTAGAGATTGATGCCAAAGAATTTGACTAACAGGATTCAGGACGACATCAAAATCTTTGAATGACCGTTGGGGAAGAAAATGACTTTCTTGGATAACTATCGCGACCAGGCGTACGCGTTGCTTCGCATTTC
This sequence comes from Gammaproteobacteria bacterium, assembly GCA_029861535.1. GTDB lineage: Bacteria > Pseudomonadota > Gammaproteobacteria > Steroidobacterales > Woeseiaceae > UBA1847. The sequence continues at coordinate 44,298 of JAOTZC010000007.1, read as the reverse complement.
AACCGCGTTCGTATTCATGTTTCATGGAACTCAAAAGCTTTTCGGCTTTCCACCGTCGCCGTGGGAGTCACCATGGCACATTCAGTACATTGCTGGCGGGATTGAGCTTTTTGGCGGATTCTTAATAATGATCGGTGTCTTTACAAGGCCAGTGGCGTTCCTTGCCAGCGGCCTGATGGCGGCCGCATATTGGATGGCACACTTTTCGACCGAGAAATACTTGCCGATCATGAATGGCGGAGATGCCGCCGTGATGTACTGCTTCATATTCCTGTATATCGCGACCAGGGGTGCTGGCATATGGAGTGTGGAGGCAAGGTCGTAAAGATCCCGAAGGCAGAAACTTAGTCCCATTGGCACCGTTGCAATCGAGTTTAATCAGCATGTTAAGTGCATTATTGAAATGTCTTATGGGACACTGTATGTCGTGAAATTCCTGATATTCCATAAGAAATAGGGTTTCGACACACTGGCTTCGAACAACGGAACCGATGGCGACAGGGCAGGGGCTCCGTGATCCAGAAGAATGTCCGCTATACGCCGGTGACCTCAATCGGTGGACGCAACATCTAATCTCTAACTATAGAGAGGAGGATGTTGTAAATGAAGCGACGACCGAGGATTTACTACAGCGCAGAACAAAAGGCCTTGATGTGGGATCGCTGGCAGGCAGGCGATTCTCTACACACGATTGCTGGACTTTTTGATCGCGGACACTCGTCAGTTCAAAGTGTGTTCTCGGAGACAGGCGGCATACGGCCGCCGCCGCGCTGCCGGTCACCACTGGCACTGACACTGGGTGAACGAGAAGAAATCTCTCGTGGCGTAGTCGTCGGCCAGTCGATGCGTTCGATTGCAACATCACTGTGTCGAGCGCCATCAACGGTGAGTCGAGAGATCAAGCGCAACGGTGGCCGGCGAGGTTACCGGGCCAGCAAGGCAGATCAAGCGGCCTGGGACCGGGCACGTCGACCGAAGACCTGTAAACTGGTTGAGAACCGTGTACTGGCCGCCATCGTAGCGAAGAAGCTAAGGGGGCTCTGGTCACCCGAACAGATCGCTGGCTGGCTTAAATATGCGTATGCAGACGACGAGAATAAGCAGGTGTCACACGAGACGATCTATCGCAGCCTCTTCATCCAGGCCCGTGGTGCATTGAAGAAAGAGCTTTTGCAGCATCTTCGCAAGACGCGCACGATGCGTCGTTCTCGCCATCACACTCAGAAGACGGATACTCACGGCAGGATTACTGGCACCGTCTCGATCCGTGAACGGCCTGCCGCAGTAGAAGACCGGGCCGTCCCGGGTCACTGGGAAGGCGACCTTATCATCGGCAGCCACAACAGCCAGATCGCAACACTGGTGGAACGTCATACGCGTTACGTCATGCTGGTCAGAGTCAAGAGCAAGGACACCAAGACCGTCATCAACGCGTTGATCAAGCATGCCCACAAGCTGCCAAGAGAACTTTACAAATCCTTGACCTGGGATCGAGGCAAGGAAATGGCCGATCACCAACGCTTTAGTCTGGACACCGATATCAAAGTCTACTTCTGTGATCCACGAAGTCCTTGGCAACGTGGTTCGAACGAAAACACCAACGGGCTGCTACGCCAGTACTTCCCGAAGGGAATGGACCTCTCCAATGTCCATCAAAACAAACTGAATGCCGTCGCCAGACAACTCAACGAGCGACCAAGAAAAACGCTAGACTTTAGAACGCCGGCTGAACGATTTAGCCAATGTGTTGCGTCCACCGGTTGAAACCACACATCGAAAGCAGCCGCCCGAATGATAAACTGTCGAACGACTGCAAATGACCGAAAGCAGACGTTCATCCGCACGACACTGCCAGTGCGACTAGCCGGCCGATGTACCTGTCAGCGGCTCCTCAAAGCTAGGAGGCGTCCACACGGTTATCAAACCGTAGACCATGATCAGGATTAGCATTCCGTGGAGCACATTGCGGGTAGTCTTCTTTTGGGCATAGAAAGCAAGTAGTGCAATCGCGCCCATGACTGAATTGACGACCACGAGGTGAATAAACGCTTTCGTCCAGAATAGGGCTGCGACTCCGATCCAGCCGAACAAATACAAGGCGAGGAATACAAGGCTGATCTTGCCTCGAGTCAAAAAATCTTCGAATAGGCCGCCGGACTTGGTAGGCCCAGCGGGCGGTAAAACGGTCGCTCCGCCAAGGAAAATTATGATAGCTAGGAGAAGCAGCGTGCCGTAAATAGTCCAGGTCCAGGTTTCAGCAAGTGTGTCGACAATGACCAATGCAAACCAGAACTGAACCTGGAAAAGCAAAACCATTATCGCTACTGAAATCGGAATCCAATGCAGGTGAAATTGCTCTCGTTCCCGTATGACGTAGGCTGCAGTCCTGAGGATGTGCGCCACACCAAGGCCAAGTATGAAAGAGAAAGTTATCGTAATGATCTCGAAGCCAGACACGTATCACCTCCTGTAGCCATTCTGCCCAAGCAGAGTCTAGGCTAGCAAGGCAGCGTCCGTTTTTGGCCGAAAGCCGCCGATTGTCACTTGTGTCGATCGCAGGTCGCGGAATTCAGCAAAATCCTTGTAGCGGATGGTTCATTTCCGCACGACGCTGCCCGGATTCGCCACATTTGTTACCGGAGATTGCCAGAAGTGGCCGGTACAAAGGGAACCGTGGCAAAGACGGAGCAACGATATGAACAGCAGCGATTCCGACTGGCAAACCTGGCGCGATTTGTTTCAGGGCAGGGCAGACCGACCGCTGCTGCCGCTCGACGCGGACCTCGACTACACCCAACTGCCGCGCTCGTTGGCACACTCACTCGCCGTTTTTCAGTTGGGCGAGTCTGGCGGCGGTAACGTAGTCGGGCAGGCGCGGCAGAGCCGGCTACCCGGGATTGACGAACATTACGCGGAAGCGCTCGACCTGTTCGTGTCCGAGGAGCATCGCCACGCCAATCAGCTCGCCGTTTGTGTCCGCATGATGGGCGGCGAGCTGTTACGCAAGAACTGGACGGCGCGGCTGTTCGTTTTTGGGCGCAGGCTGATCGGACTCCGCTTCAAGATTTTGGTGCTGCTTGCAGCGGAGGTCGTCGGCCTCTGCTTCTACCGGCTCGTCGCAACGCGTCTGCCGCCGTGCCGGATACGAGACACGCTGCTCCAGCTCGTCGGTGACGAACACAGCCACCTGCAATTTCACTGCGCATTCCTCGAGCGGCAGGCTGCTACGCCATTCCGCCGCACGCTCTTCAAGGCATCGTGGCGCGCCTTGATGTTCTGTGCCGGGCTCGTCGTGCTGATCGATCACCGGCGCACGCTGCGCGACCTGTCGATCGAATTCCGGGATTTTCAGGACTTCTGGTCGCACTACCGCTTCGCTGCAGAAATCCACGTGCTGGGACTGCCCAGAATGCGGTCCACGCTACGCAATCAAACGAATTCCGCGGCTTTGGACAAGACATCGGACGCCGTGTCGATTGCGACGCCGGACTTGACATAGTCCATAGGCGATTGCCGGCCGCGCAAGAGACACAGGCGTGGCCATAAGCGTGTTTTACTGACAGCTGTTCAACGTGATCTGAAAGGGTAAGCCCGGTATTCTTACCCGATGAAACGGCCAAAGAAACTGATGCAGACGCTCAAGATTTCGTTGGTAGTCGCGGCAACGGCAATCGCCGGATGCGGTAACTCGAATGCCGTCGACTCCGAAACCCTGGAGACCCAGGGACTCTGGGTGGGCGTGCGCTTCGAAGCGACCGGTAACGGCGCGACGGGCGTTAATGTCGAGATCAACGAAGGCGGTAGATCCGGCAACGATGTGCGGCTGAGCGCGAACGAACGGCTCGAGGTCAATGGGAACGGCATGATCGTTGTCCTCGAGGAAGACGAAGATTTCCTCGACATCGACTATGAGGGTAGCGTGCCGACGGACGCCTCGGATACGCTTCTCACGCTGTCGCTATTCCGGGCCGATGGAAGCGTCAACAACCGCACCCGCGTCAATCTCCCGAACAAATTTGCCATCACATCGCCGGCCAATAATCAGGCAACGACCGTCGGCGACATCATCGTCTTGCAGTGGTCGCCCGCCGGAGGCGGCGCGATTGCGATGGGTATCACGACGCAATGTTCCGGGTTGCTGCGTGCCGACTTCCTCGACGTGGCCGACAACGGCAGCTACACGATCGACACGGCCGCGCTCCCGGGCATACAAGATCCCGCGATCCCTCGTGACAACGGTTGCACGTTGACGATCGATCTGACCCGGGAGCGGCGCGGCACCCTTGATCCCGCGTTTCGTGGCGGCGGTTTTGTGTCCGCCGTGCAGGAGCGGACCGTACAGTTGCCACTATCTTTCTGATTGTTCCGCAGGCGAGAGGCCTCACAACAACTACGTACGCGTATAATGTATACAAACTAGAACCAGCGAATCCGCTGTTTCTTTTGGGTTTCAATGTATTACTCCCGCGCAATTACCTACACTTTGTAATATTCCGGTTTCGTGGTTCTTTTGATGTCCGCTTTACACCGGTGACCTCAATCGGTGGACGCAACATCTAATCTCTAACTATAGAGAGGAGGATGTTGTAAATGAATCGACGACCGAGGATTTACTACAGCGCAGAACAAAAGGCCTTGATGTGGGATCGCTGGCAGGCAGGCGATTCTCTACACACGATTGCTGGACTTTTTGATCGCGGACACTCGTCAGTTCAAAGTGTGTTCTCGGAGACAGGCGGCATACGGCCGCCGCCGCGCTGCCGGTCACCACTGGCACTGACACTGGGTGAACGAGAAGAAATCTCTCGTGGCGTAGTCGTCGGCCAGTCGATGCGTTCGATTGCAACATCACTGTGTCGAGCGCCATCAACGGTGAGTCGAGAGATCAAGCGCAACGGTGGCCGGCGAGGTTACCGGGCCAGCAAGGCAGATCAAGCGGCCTGGGACCGGGCACGTCGACCGAAGACCTGTAAACTGGTTGAGAACCGTGTACTGGCCGCCATCGTAGCGAAGAAGCTAAGGGGGCTCTGGTCACCCGAACAGATCGCTGGCTGGCTTAAATATGCGTATGCAGACGACGAGAATAAGCAGGTGTCACACGAGACGATCTATCGCAGCCTCTTCATCCAGGCCCGTGGTGCATTGAAGAAAGAGCTTTTGCAGCATCTTCGCAAGACGCGCACGATGCGTCGTTCTCGCCATCACACTCAGAAGACGGATACTCACGGCAGGATTACTGGCACCGTCTCGATCCGTGAACGGCCTGCCGCAGTAGAAGACCGGGCCGTCCCGGGTCACTGGGAAGGCGACCTTATCATCGGCAGCCACAACAGCCAGATCGCAACACTGGTGGAACGTCATACGCGTTACGTCATGCTGGTCAGAGTCAAGAGCAAGGACACCAAGACCGTCATCAACGCGTTGATCAAGCATGCCCACAAGCTGCCAAGAGAACTTTACAAATCCTTGACCTGGGATCGAGGCAAGGAAATGGCCGATCACCAACGCTTTAGTCTGGACACCGATATCAAAGTCTACTTCTGTGATCCACGAAGTCCTTGGCAACGTGGTTCGAACGAAAACACCAACGGGCTGCTACGCCAGTACTTCCCGAAGGGAATGGACCTCTCCAATGTCCATCAAAACAAACTGAATGCCGTCGCCAGACAACTCAACGAGCGACCAAGAAAAACGCTAGACTTTAGAACGCCGGCTGAACGATTTAGCCAATGTGTTGCGTCCACCGGTTGAAACCACAACCCGACAGCGGACATTGGGACGGTAATGTTCCTAAAGGCAGCTTGCGACCCAAAAAGACATTCGCTCAATCGTATCCGAAAACTGTCGGTGCACTTTCGATCAGGTGGCGCCGCGGTATCTTCTGAATACCTCGAATACTTTTGCATTCGGGCAAAAGTCGTTGTCACCCTGTATCTCGCCATCCAGCCAACGCTCACACACGTCTGCGGACGTACAAGCCCTGCAACGCTGACGTACGCCCGTCATAATGGTTTCGATAGCACCGATCGAAGCGATCTCGGGGTCGACTCCGACGGACACGAGCATGGCCCGCATGCGCCGCTCTGAGCTCGCAGCCAGGTACTTCCGGTACGCGAACACCAGGGCGATGCCCACGCCCACCATGACCATGGCGGTCAAAATCTGTGTCAATGAGAAGTTCATAAATCGCCTCCTTGCAAGGTCACCGAGGACCGAGACATGCATTGACTATAGCCCTGTGGCGCCGGGATCGAACTACGTAAAAACCGATCTGTGTATGGCCAAATAATCGGCTTTTTGCCGATAACGGATTGTCATAATTCTGATTTTCGTGACGTTTGAATGACCGTTTTGAGGAAAGCTGTCGGTCAACGTTCGCACTCGCGTGCAAACCAAGACATCAACTCCCCCGACTCGCAATCGATGAGTTTGCAAATGTGTGAGCTGATTCCCACAAAATAGAGTAGATCAACACACTATTGCCGGTATCCAAATAGGACGGCGGCCCTCGTAGTGGCCATGAATGTGCGTTCGCAGACCTGCAAGGAGTCCCAAATGAAACGCTGGAATCTAGCCGTATGTCTCCTGATCTTTATTGCGCCGGTCGTGGGTTTCGCCGAATCCCAAGAAAGGAAAGGGCAGCGACTCTTTGCCGGATGTCTCAAAAAGGTCGATGACAAGGCGACGCTCAAAGCCGGGGTGTTCATTTGCAAGGGGGACAGAGATCCCGAGCCGTTCGGAGGAAACGGCAGGGCCTGCGGGGATTGCCATGTCCCCGGGGACAATTTCGGGTTATCAGCCGAGCGTATCGCCACTTTGCCGCGAGATCATCCGTTTTTCTTTCGTGGCCTTGATGAAGATCAGAATCTATTGCGGGCCCATGGCCTTGTCCACGTCACTGTTCCAGGCCGCATCGACGAGTTTCGTCAGACGCCAAAGCTAGTTCATCTGCAGTCCACTTGCGATAAGAAGGGGAGGTGTGATTCTCTCGGGCTAAACGGTGACCGGGTCACGAACCTCTGCGTTTTCACGTTTGAGGCCATCAGGAACCACATGGCGAAATCCGTCAACCGCGTAGCAGGACAGGATTTCAGGGTGCCGACAAAGAAAGAGTGTAAGTGGCTGGTGGCTTACATGGTATCCGATTTGGTCGCCGATCAAGACGAAAGGAACGAAAAGAATAGGTAAAGGCTAATTTTTCCTGTGGCTGACAGAAGCGTTGGGAGACGCGTCTAACAAGGCACGACGACGCTTTCACATCTTGCGTTAGGGAGGGCTGTACCAGCGCCGCCCTTTGGCAGTCTGTTTTCGGCGCTAGGCGAGTGTTCTAAGTGCAAGGCTATAATAGGATTTGCAGATCAGTAATTCGCCGCTGCCAATCCGAGGGCATCTGAGCCCGTCGCAAGGAGAACTCACTTGACCGAGGAATCTTCGGAGTCACAAGACGCGCCGCCGAAAGATGCGCCCGCTGCGCCAATGCTGACACGAGCTGAACGGATATTCGTGCGCTTGACACTGTGGCAAACCGTGCTGTCGGTCGCGGGAGTTTTTATTGCAATTGTGGCCCTTTACGCAGCATTGACCGAATCCGCGGCGGTGCGACAGCAAACTGCTGCGGCCGTGTGGCCATTCGTGCAATTTTCAATCGACGACTATGATTCCGCGAACGCGGCGGGTTTCACGATGTCATTTACGAATGCCGGCGTTGGGCCGGCGAGAATGAATGCTGTGCGTCTGATTATCAATGGCGCGCCAATGCGAGATTGGGCACAGGCCGTCAGGCAGCTGGGAGGAGAATCAAGCGATCAAATCGGTCGGAATTTCATCACCAATCGTGTGCTCAGCCCTGATGAATCGGTAGCCATGATCAGTACGACCGACCCAGGCCTTGCGCGCCTATTTCAGGCGGCTATTGCCAATCCAGAAAACTTCATAGCGTACTGCTATTGCTCGATCTTCGACGAGTGTTGGTTGGCTGATAGCCGATGGGATACTCAGAAACCCGAGCCCGTGGAAGAATGTCCAGACTTCGGCGACACCACGTTCCAGAATTAAATGCGTACACGTGGTTTTTCTATTGTACGCTGCGAGGCAAAAGAACCGGTGGTCGCTCTATTTCGTTATGTGAGATAACGTGTACGTCAAACTAATTAACTACAAAGGTAATGATTCCCGCTGCTCGGCATGTGCGAAGTGAAAATATGGAATACATAACGCGGACATTCGAGCCTTAGAAAAACGCCCTACCATCCCATAGGGCTTTCTGTATTCTTGACCTTTTTCAATCAGTAATCGTAAGGCTCGCTAACGTTCCGTCTTGACGATTGTCAAGGCGCCCTTGTGCCTTATGTGTTACGCATTATATGCGTGTAACAAAGGCAAACCTGACCAAAGTCAGGGACGCAAAGCCACGGGTCCTCGCCTCCTCCGCGACGCCTTCCGCGACGCCCCGAAGGACCCAAGATCGCCGGGCTGCACTCACCGTCGTTAGGAAAATCTGCGAAATTGAAAGGAGAGGAAAAATGAGAAAGAGGCATTTGACCTTGTTATGCACCGGCATCGTTGCGTTTCTATTCGCGTTTGCGACACCGATACAAGCAGGGCCACCCGAAACCGCGAGCGGTAAGTGGTTTTATTTACCCTCTATCATAGATGCGCGAGAGGCCGGGTGTAATACGTTCCTGAACACATTTGAGATTGGTTTGTGGACAGGGACGTTTACTGGCGACTCGACCGAGTCTGGCAAGGTCGTGATTCATTGCTCCGGCAGGTGGTCGTTCAATGCGATTGTTACTTTTAGTTCGGTTACTGTCGACGGCAGATCGGGCACGCTCGAGATGTCTGTTGTAGGCTCGAGACTAGACGCCACTTCCGATTGGTATGGTCATTGGGTGATCACTGACGGCTCAGCTGACCTAGAAAACCTCCGTGGACAGGGGAACTGGTGGGGACTGGGCTTCGTGCCACCGACTCCCCCAAACCTCCCTGAATTTGGAGAAATCGACTACGATGGGATCTATCACTTTGAGCCCAACTAACGCCCAGTTCTAAGGTGGCGAACGTACAGATAACGAACCCGATGACGAGGGTCGGGTTTTCTATGTCCGCTCTTGGCCGTTAGCTGGCCGTCACATCCGCATACTTTGGGCTAATTGAACGACCGCTTTACACCCGACAGCTGCTATTCAAGTGATTGAGTTCTGAGGGCCCGATTATGACCCGAGGCCAACATTCCCTTAACGCTGCATGGACTGACCCAAACACGATTTAAGTACATCTAAGGATTGACACGATGCTGCTGTTGACACATAAAGTGTAGTTCTATTGCAGGTCGAATTGATTGGAAGTCGTGGAAATTTCAAATAGGCGGACATTGGATTCAATATGAGATTACACGCGTTATTGATCGTTGGCGTCGCTTTAGTTGTGACGAGTTGCGTTGAGAAAAAAGAGGCGGCGCCTGCTCAGGGAGACGATTCGCCGGTGGCCGCGGGGTCGGCCGTGGTCGAACTCCCGGCTGCGGAGGCAGCGGGAATGGGGAGCGATGCGTTTATTAGGCACATGCACCTACACGCAAGCCACCTCGACCGTCTCAACGCTGCATTGGCGGCCGGAGATCTTGAAGCGGCCCAGACACCGGCCTACTGGCTGTTGCGACACGAGGGGGTGAGCGGTCACCCCGGCGACTGGGACCGGCATATCAAGGGTATCCGCGACGCAGCCCGCGCGGTCACTGACGCCCCTGACCTTGGGGCGGCACGCGCTGCGGCGCAGCACATCACGGATGGCTGTCGCGGTTGCCACACTGCAGCCGGCGTCGACATCCAGCTTTAAGTTGGACTGACAATACCGCGTAATGGGCCGCGTGCCACCTTCAGAATATTTGCTTTCGACCGGAAGCGGACATTTTTCAAGTCCGATGCAGGCGCCACTTTCGTGGCAACTAGCCGCTTATGTCATCTAAATCGTAGTCTAGGATGGCTTATAAATAGCGGCGAATACGGCCCCGGCGATGATTATGCCGATGACACCCGCGACGAACCAGATCACGGCAAGTTCACCGGTTAGCGGATAAATCACATAGGAATCAACCGACGTTGGGATGGAGAGAAACAGCCCCATCAGGGTGCCGTAACGCACGCCCTCCATCACGCCTTTGCCCTCATGGCCCAAGGTGAAGATGTAGCAGAACACCAGCAGCGAAAAGGCGCCACCGACCATCATCATCCACATCATCGAATCCATTTCTTCTTTCGGTCGAAAAACCGATGCCAGCGACTGATAGGTGTCCGATAGCCCGAGCTCATGTACCAGGTAGCCGAATCCCTGCATGACCACGAATACGACAATCCAGCCGATCCAAAACGTCTTATTGCCAAATGCATTGTTATTCATTTTTTTACCCTTTGGACAGAGTGAAACCACACGCTAGTCGTCGTCGCGCGCCAGATCAAGCAGACAACGGTCAAGTACATGACGCCTTGACGTCTGATCGTCCGTTGCTGGCCGTTAACGGACATGAAGTGCACGTCTATTTAGATACGATCTAATGTTGCCCGTCGACCTAAAGCGCGCGTATTTGGAACGGTTAGCCAGCGCTGCCGTTCGGATGTCGATATTCGACCCAAAACTGGCAACAAGTAATCTGCGAGCTAAACTCAAGAAGGTGTTTGTTTTATTCCCAAAGCGGGCATTAGTGTTACTGCCTGGAGGAACCACTCGATGAGTACGCAAGCGATTTTCTTACTGCAATTTGTTCTTAGCTTGACGTTGTTCGCCTTAGTGTCCCGTTGGATCGTGGCTCCGTGGTTGGCGAGGCAGTCACAACGAGACGCGCTATTCTGGCTCACGCTACCGCATGCATTTCGCTACATGGGCCTGGTTTTCCTGGTACCTGGTGTGGTGGCGCAACCGCTCCCGGACTATTTCGCAATTCCCGCAGCGTATGGCGACCTTTCGGCGAGTGTCCTTGCGATCTTAGTCCTAGTCCTGCTTCGAGTCGGATGGAAAGGCACAACGGCTGTGCTGTGGATCTTCAATATTGTTGGCACGGTTGACCTGCTCAACGCGTTGCGTCACGTCGAGGTTGTTTCAGACTTTGGATCCGTTTGGTATATACCAACATTATTCGTGCCGTTACTGCTGGTGTCGCATGTCATGATTTTTGCGCGACTGCTAAAGCCCGCGGCAAATTCAGAAAGTTCGGTAGCCGGTTGAGAGCCGGAGACCCGTCCGCACTTTATGTACTCAATTGATTGATTTCGTGGAACCGAGAGGAAAGGAAATGAAATTCGAGGTGGATAAAGAACTGTTTCCTTTTGAGAATTACTTTTTGACAACCAACAATGGGTCCGAAGTTCATTATGTCGATGAAGGAGAGGGTCCAATAATACTGATGTTGCACGGAAACCCAGCCTGGTCATTCTTGTACCGAAAAATGATTACAAAATTAAGTATGCAGTTTCGTTGCATCGCACCGGACTATCCAGGCTTTGGTCTATCGACTGCACCTGATGGATTCGATTTTCTGGCGAGTTCCCAAAGCGAAGTTATGATCGAATTTGTTGAGAAGCTTGAGCTCAAGGACTTCTTCATTGTGATGCAAGATTGGGGTGGTCCGATTGGGCTCGCTATTGCGGAAAAATTCCCAGAACGTGTGCTGGGCATGGTTATCGGTAATTCGTGGGCGTGGCCTCTCAAGGATCAAGCCCGCTTCCGAGTATTTAGTTGGTTGATGGGCGGTCCTATCGGTCGTTTGATGGCGAATTCATTTAATGGTGTATGGCGGTTTTTTATGAAAGAGGGATTTGTCGACGCTCGTAGCGATAGGGAGATGGCGATGTACGAGGCACCATTTCGAGATAGAGGAAACCGCAAGCAAACTTCTATTTTTCCTCGTCAACTCGTCAAGGCCTATGAGTTCGAGGCGCAGGTTGAGGCAGGCTTGGATCAACTCGCTGGAAAGCCCGTACTGTTTCTTTGGGGGAATAAGGATTTTGCCTTTCAAGAGCCCGAACTTGAAAGGTTTAAGTCCCACTTCCCCGACCATGTCTATCATTCTCTTGAGGCCAGCCACTTTTGGCAGGACGAGCAGGGCGAAGTGGCCTCGGACTTTCTACTCGATTGGGTACCAGAGCTTGGACGAGATTCGCGTCAGGCGAATGACCAGTTTTATCCGTCCTGAGAAATATTCTTTTAATTTCTTGAGCAATGTATTGCTCCAAGAGATTACATTTCGCGATTAGCGGTTCTTCCTTGTATCCCTGAAATTGCGATATATTCACGCGACAGAATGGCGTAATTCTGGACGGTCGGTCGATGCTAATTAGGTGATGACAGACCTGTACGCTAGCCGTGTCTAATTAGGAAGGAGAAATTATGATGGCGAAAGTAATAATTACCGCACAAGTAGAAGATGCCGCAAAATGGGAACAGGGTTTTCGGACTCATGGTGAACTTCTAAAGAGCATGACATCAGATGCATCGTATTTCACCATTACGAAAGACAATGAATTGACGTTGTACGCTGAACCAGAGGACGTTGACAAATACTTCGAAGTTTTGGAATCGCCGGCCACCGCAGCAGCGATGCAATATGATGGCGTTAAACGCGAGACTGTAAAGGTCACCGTTTTAGACAAAGAATTTCGGTACTAGAGGCCAAAACATTCGCGGATAAGCGATTTCCCGAGTTACCCTGCAAGTCTTGCAGTTGCAGGGTATTTTTTTGATTGGGTTTCGAAATGAGCTCTTGCCGGTCGCACCCGGTCGTGAGGGAGTTTACGGATTACAGCATCGACCTGATGGAGGCTCTCGCGCACGAGACTTCCGACGCTTTTTCTATGACGCGCCGGGGTTACCTGCCGGCAACCCGGCATGCCAATATTGATGATCTAATGGCCGATCTCGATCGCGGGTTTGGCCATGCCATCAATGGGAACGTGCGCTTGCATACCGAGGCGAGCTCCGGCACCTACCAGTATTCGCCGAACCAACATTGGTCAGAGGCACCCAATGGCGTGGAAGTGCTCAATAATCGGAGATTAATTACTGATAAATTCCAGTCAATTAGTGGTGATATCTCGAATTTAGTTCATATTCGTCGAGCAGCAACGAATTTTTCCCAGAAATCGTACTGCGCGCCGCGGCGTCTCTGCATCCTGCATTACGACAGTATCTGCACGCCATTCCGATGCGTCGCAGTCATTATGGCGGCTATTACTCGATGACCGATGAAAACTGGTCGTTGATCGGCCGTACGAAAGTTGATGATCTGTACATCGTCGCCGCGCTGTCGGGATTCGGCAGCATGGCCGCATGTGCCGCGGGATCCTTATGTGCCGATTGGGTCGCTGGGGGAAAAAAACCGCGTTTCGCAAAGCCGCTAAGTATAGCGCGTTATGAAGACACCGCGTTGATGTCTGATATACGCAGTCGCCGCAACAAAGGCATGCTTTAAAAAAAGGCCGGTTGCGTACAACCGGCCTTAATCTCTGAAACGTAGTCGCTTGACGAAAAGCTCTGGTATTTACCAGGCGTAGATTCCACGCAGGTACCAGGCGCCGCCTTCATAATTTGCGGCGCTACGTCGCGGATATTGCAAACCAACGCTTAAGCGATTCGCATTTGGCGGGCCAATTTCGTCAATGAATTCGTCTGTGATGTTGACTGCACCCAATACGGCTTTCCAGTTGTCATTGAATTGGTAGCCAAACTCGAGGTCCAAGTATATCGTCGCATCGATTTCCGCGGACGGATCAACCGCCGCACCAATGCTGCCGCGTTCGTCGAAATGATCGCCGTAATAGTTAGCACGAAGCATTACGTTGGCGCGTTCTCCGATGAACGTGTTTGCGCTTAATACGAAGCGATGATTGGGATAATTATTCTCAATATCCTCGATCAGGCCAGCGCTGACTGGGTTGACGCCATTGATCTGTTTCTGTCCCGTAACCTCAATTTCATTATAGCCGTATGCAAACGTCAAAGTTGTATTCAGCGTGTCGCCCCATTCAAAGTCCGAATTAACGACAACATCCACGCCAGTATGTTCGACGTCCAATGCATTGGTGTAGAACGAAATCGTATTCGTCGTATTCGGTACCGCAATATCACCGGTACGGTAGATGCGATCGTCAACTTCGATCTTGTAGACGTCCAAGGTCAGCGACGTCGAGTCGAAGAAATCCGCCGTAAAGCCAGCACTGAAGTTTAGCGATTCTTCTTCGGTCAACGCCGTGGCACCACTGGCGGAAACCCGTGGGTCCGTGGACGGTACCAATCCTTCTTCAACTTGCAGGCCGGTTACGCCATCAAATGTCGTAATCGTCGAGCTGACATTGACCTGCGCGGGAGTCGGTGCATGAAATCCCGTCGATACTGCGCCACGCAGTGCAAAGCTGTCGTTAAAACGGTAACGAGCGGCAATTTTGCCGTTGATCGTGTTGCCAAAATCAGAAAAGTTCTCGTATCGAATTGCATACTGCAATAGCAAGGCATCGCTGACATCCTGTTCGACGTCGGCATAGACAGCGACATTGTCGCGTTCAAATTCTCCCGAGTTCTTCGGTTCGATACCCTTAAAGCCACTGGAGCCCGCGCCGAGAGACGAATCCGGTTCGCCCGGAATAATCGTGTACTTCTCTTCGCGCCATTCAGCACCAAATGCCAGATTCCATACGTCGCTGACCGGCAGCGAAAAGTCGGCATTCAAATTGGTCTCCGTCTCCGCATAAGCACCGACATCGAAGCCCATTTTCGGTATCTGGAGATTCGCATCGAGTGCGATGTCCGGATTCACCGTGTTATTCAGGAAATAGTCCAACTCATTCTTGCCGTAACCGTAGCTAAAGTCGTACATGAGTCCGCTTTGCCATTCACCTTCGACGCCGATGATGAAACTCGTGTCCGTCTGGTCACCGTCGAGAAACGGCGTGAATCCACCAGGCAGGCCGGTGAAGCCATCGAGTCGATGTTGCGTCAGACTTGAATGATCGGGTGGGCGATAAAAGAATCGGTAGCGGCCATCGGTTTCGGCAAGGCCGAAGCGTGCATACAGCTGCGAGTCGCCACTGATATCGAACGCCGAGTTCAAAAAGAAGCGTGTGCCTTCGGTCTCCGGGCGGCCCCATGTCTGAGTTAGTGGAGCATCGCCGAACGGTGCATCCTGTCCAGTTTCCGTGACACCCATGTCGATTAGAGCTTGCGCGTCGGGCCGCTGAATGCCGCGCGACAACGCGTCGTTGTCGACATACTCGATACTGGCATTAATCCAGCCTACATCGCTCAGCGCCAGGCCAGCATTTGCTGCGACTTTGACGCTCTGTTCGCCCTCATAATGTTCGCCGTATTGGACCTGAACTTGGCCACCTTCATCGGCGTCTTTAAGAACAAAGTTGATTACACCGGCAATCGCGTCAGAGCCATACTGCGAGGCGGCGCCATCACGGAGAACCTCAACGCTCTTCAACGCGATACCCGGAATGATGCCGACATCCACTCCGTGTGCACCGTTACCGGCGGCGGGCGCAAAAAAGTGTAATAGCGCAGACCGATGGCGACGCTTGCCATTAACGAGCACAAGCACCTGGTCGGGCGCAGTGCCGCGTAGCGATGTCGGGCGTACGAAAGCGCTGCCGTCACCGGTGGCCGGGGTTGCGTTGTAGGAGGGCACAAAGGCCTTTAGATTGTCCGTCAGGTCGGCGGTGCCGCCTAGCGAATTGAAATCCTCGCCGCCGATTACATCGATTGGAACTGTCGAGTCTGCGGCCGAGCGTGGTTTTGCACTGCGTGTGCCGACTGTGACAACCTCTTCGATGGTTTCGTCCGCCTGTGCGAACACAGGATTTGACGACAGGCTGGCCACGAAGAGAACGGCCGCGAGTGCCATTAGATGCATTGAATATCTAATCATTTTTTCCCCCTATTGATCATCCAGAGCCTTGCCCTGGAGCGGTTTGTCCTGCAAAACCTAGCCCATCTTTTTCATTAATGCAACGAATGAATCAGTGTCGTAAACTGATGAATCATTTGTTACATTCGGGCCATGGAAAATCACTATACCCAAACGATTGGTGTCCTCGTCGATTCGTACCCCAAACTGACGCCGGAGCTGCAAAAGGCCGCCAAATTCATCCTGAATCACCCCGAAGATGTTGGTTTGAACTCGTTGCGCAAGATCGCAGGTCAGGCGGGGGTCAAACCGGCGACGATTAGTCGCCTGAGCAAAGCGCTCGGTTACGAGGCCTATGAGCAACTGCGCGAACCGTTCCGTCAGCGACTGAGAAAATCAGGCCCGGGTTTTGCCGCGCGACTGCAAGATCTGCAACGTCGTGGCGTCACTGATACTCACGCGCTGTACGAAGAATCGCGCACGCGGGAACTGGGCAATATTGCCGCTACGTTATCCGACGACCAGTTCTCGGTGTTTGAGGAGGCGGTGGAGACTCTTTGGACAAGCCGTCGCGTGTATGTTCTTGGCCTTCGTGGCGCATATGCGCCGGCATTCCTTTTTCATTACACGCATCAACTGTTCCACGACAAGTGCCAGATGTTGGACACTCGAGCCGGCGTTTTTGCGGACCAACTGCGCGGTTTAAACGAACAAGATGCGTTGCTGGTCGTCTCTTTTCCGCCATACACTCAGTTGACGATTGACGCCGTTGATTATGCCGCCGAATCGGGCGTCCAAATCGTCGCGATTACCGATAGCGTGCTGTCGCCGGCGGCGCACTCTGCGAAACATACGATCGTTACCAGTAACGAGTCATCGTCTTTTTATCATTCGTTTATCGGCGCGTTGGCGGCCTGCCAAACGCTGATTACATTGCTGGTTGCCAAATCTGGGCAGGATTCGGTAGAAATCGTAAAGGAAGCGGAAAAGCAGCTGTCACGTATCAGTGCGTATTGGTAGGCAGTAATGAGCCATGTGATTCACAGAAACCTGCTTGCAACGCCACGGAAAGCGGTGCAAGGCGATGGTGTTTACATCATCGACGAGCAAGGCAAGCGCTATCTGGATGGCAGCGGCGGGGCTGCCGTGTCTTGTCTTGGTCATAATAATCCTGTCTTGATCGCTGCAATTGATAAGCAAATGGCTGCGCTGCCGTATGCGCATACCTCCTTTTTCACGACAGATGTACTCGAAGAATTGGGAACTCGTGTCGTCGAACTTGCGCCTGGAATGGACAAAGCGATGTTTCTGTGCGGTGGCTCGGAGGCTGTCGAGGCAGCTCTAAAGTTATCGCGTCAGTTTTTTGTTGAGAATGGCGAGCCAGAACGGCGACTGTTCGTTGCGCGTCGTCAAAGCTATCACGGAAATACTCTGGGTGCGCTTGGCGTGGGCGGCAATGAATGGCGCCGCAAATCGTTTACCCCTATTTTGACGGTTGGTCACCATATCGCACCCTGCTTTGAGTATCGCGAGCGCCCTAACGGTGAAGATTCGTACGTATATGGCCAACGGGTTGCGGACGAGCTTGAAACAATGCTGCAAGATCTTGGGCCGAAAAATGTTGCAGCGTTTGTCGCCGAGACAGTTGTCGGGGCAACGGCCGGCGCGGTGCCGGCCGTGCCAGGATATTTCGCACGAGTTAGGGAAATCTGTGATGAATATGGTGTACACCTGATTCTTGACGAAGTGATGTGCGGTAGCGGGAGGACCGGTTCATTTTGCGCCTATGAGCCGGAAGGTATTACGCCCGATATTGTGACCTTGGCGAAGGGATTAGCGGGCGGTTATCAACCAGTCGGCGCTCTGTTATGCCGCGGCGCAATTACTGACACGATAAAAAACGGAAGCGGCTATTTTCAACACGGCCATACATTCATGGGTCACGCGACGGCGATCGCGGCGGCATTGGCAACGGTCAACGTGATGCGTGACGAAAAGCTGATTGAGAACGTCGCAAAACTTGGCTCGTTGCTAAAGGATCAATTGCAGGAAGCGCTAGGTGAACTTCCATATGTCGGCGACATTCGTGGCCGTGGTTTCTTAATCGGCATTGAATTTGTCGAGGATCGCGACAGCAAAAAGCCATTTGATCCCGCTTTGAAGATCCATAAGAAGATTCAGGCCTCGGCTATGGAACATCAGCTACTCTGTTACGGCATGGGGGGCACGGTCGACGGCTATCAGGGTGACCACATTCTGATCGCACCGCCATACATAGCCAACGAAGAGCACATAGCCGAACTTGTTGAGAAACTGAGTGATGCTGTTAATGCAACACTTAACTAGTTGACATTCGCGCGTAATCTTTCGAAAAAGTGTTCGCGCGTCTCGGAGCCTGGAAGCGCGCGTGACACACGTGCATCAAGCGGTACGTCCCATGTGTTAAGCATGCTCCCGAGCATGACATAGATGCTGTGAATCGCTATCAGGTCCAATACCTGATCGTGAGAAAAATATTTTGCAAGTCGTTGCAGTGACTCTGGTGACAACGTGTCGCGATGACGTTGTTCGTCAACAGCGGCCAGCAACTCGGCGTCTTGATCTGACCAGCCTGGGGCGTCGGGCCCGTCAATGACCCGTTCGATCTCTTCCAGCGACAGCCCACAGTCGAGGCCGCGCTCGACGTGCGACGCCCATTCGTACCATTGCTGCACGTGCACTGCCGTTCTTAATATGACTAGTTCTGCATTGCGTTTGCCAAGTGTGCCGCCGCTAACGGCGTACATTCGTAATGGCCACCAAGCCTTGAGGAGATTTGGATTATTCGCGAGTAGTTGATGCACGTTAAGCGGTTGGCCGTGCATATCGTTGGAAATGCCGGCGAGAGACTTATCCCATTGGTCAGTGGGCACAATATTCAGCATTGATAAATCAGGCATTGGCAATTTTCTCTTCGAGTTTTTCGCAAATGTAGTTGCCGATCGGAATCGCCGAGGTCGCGGCGGGCGAGGGCGCATTACAAACATGCAGGCTGCGCGCGCTTTCCGCAAAAAGAAAATCATGGATGAGCGTGCCATCGCGGCTCACGGCCGTTGCCCGCACACCGACTGGATGGGGTTGCAAATCATCAAGCGCAATTGCCGGGCAATATTTCTGCACAAGTCTCAGGTACGCGGGCTTCCAGACTGCACTCTTTAATTCCATTAGGCCGATACCGAGAAATCGCCACGTGACGCGCCAGAACCCCGCATAGGTCAACTGCTCCCATGTATCTCGCAGGCTAAAATTGAAGCCACCATAACCTTCGCGTTTCCAACCTTGCAGTGCGTTTGGGCCGACCGTGACCGAGCCGTCAATCATCCGCGTCAAGTGCACGCCGAGAAACGGCAATGCCGGGTCCGGTACCGGATAAATCAAATGTCCAACGATGTCATTCTTGTCCGCTGGTAGCTGATAGTACTCACCGCGGTATGGCACGATGCGGAAATCGACATCGAGGCCCTGCATGCGTGTGAGGCGGTCGGCCATCAGGCCAGCGCAAACGACGACATACCGCGATTCGATGGTTTCTTCATCGGAAAGTCGGATGGCCACATGATCTTCCTTATCGGCTAAGCCAGTTACTTCGGTCCCGAGGCGGAGTTCGCCACCTTCGCGCTCAAATAGCTCGGCCATCATGCGGCTAATCAAGGCGTAATCGACGATCCCGGTCGTCCTGACGTAAATCGCACCGGTACCGCAAATATTTGGCTCGGCATCGCGCAATCCTTCGGCACTCCAAAACTCAACATCGAGGCCGTTCAACTGTGCACGCTCATACAGCGCGAGCAGGCGTTCCTGCTCGAGTGGATTGGTCGCAACGATAAGCTTGCCGCATTGCTCGTATGCGATGCCGTGTTCGCGGCAAAATCCAATCGTCGCGTCGACACCGGCTTTGCAAAAGCGCGCCTTCATGCTGCCCGGTTCATAATAGATGCCGGCATGAATAACGCCACTATTGCGGCCTGTCTGGTGGCGCGCGACCGCGATTTCTTTCTCGATGAGCATGACGCTGGCGTCGGGATGGCGAGATTTAAGCTGCCACGCCGTCGACAGCCCGACAATGCCGCCACCGATGATAGAAAAATCGACCATTTAGACCCATATTTGAGAATATCTGGCGCCCAGTCTAGCGGCTCGCAGGCCTTGATTCACAAGCCTTTACGACATTGCTAAAGCGCTATCGGATGCCGTATAATCGCGCGCCAGCGCACGGGTGGGCGCAGTTTCGCGGTCTTTCGAGGCTGTGATGCGCACGAAGACCCACGCTACCAGGGCAATGCAGGATTGGCACTGGTAGAAAAAGAGCCCCGCTATGGGGTTTTTTGTTGCCCAAGTTTTTTGGCCGGCGTTGCTGGTCGTTAGAGAAAACCCGGGCAGCGACAGGCGCACGGTAGGAATGGGCCATTGGCCCATTTTTTGTTTGAAAACAGTTAGTTATTTATTGAACCAGACGATTAAACGGATGACGGGAGACGACCTGACAGCATTGCTTGAACCGACCATTGAGCGTCTTGGGTACGAGTTAGCGGATCTCGAGGCGAGCTTGTCTGGCGGCAGTTGCGTCATTCGTGTGTTTATTGACCACCCGGATGGCATCGGTCTCGACGATTGTGAAAAAGTCAGTCTCGCGGTGAGTGCGTTGCTCGATGTGGAGGATCCGGTGCCGGGTCACTACGATCTTGAAGTGTCGTCGCCCGGGTTGAACAGGAAGTTGACAAAAAATGAGCATTTTCAACGATATACAGGTGAAACCGTGAAGGTGCAGATGCGCTTCCCGATAGCGGGACGCAAACGATTTCGAGGCGTACTAAAGGCCTCAGATGACGAACACATTGTGGTCGAGGTGGATGGTCAGTCACACACGCTGCCGATGGAGACCATTGACACCGCACGGCTGGTGCCTAACGCAGCATGATTGCGTCGGTGATTTTGGAGTTTTAAGACAATGAGCAAAGAGATTTTGATGGTGGTCGACGCTGTGTCGAACGAGAAGGGCGTCGAAAAGGACATCATCTTTGAGGCCATCGAGGCCGCGCTAGCGTCTGCCACGCGCAGGAAGTACGGCGAGGACATAGATGTGCGGGTCGCGATTGATCGCGACACGGGCGAATACGATACCTTCCGCCGCTGGCTGGTGTTTGAAGATGAGTCCACCGAGCTCGAATTCCCCGATCGCGAGTTGCGCATGATCGATGCTGTCGATGTCGACGAGAACGCTGAGCCCAGCGGTTACGTCGAAGTGCCGATGGATTCGGTCGAGTTCGGCCGAATTGCGGCACAAACGGCCAAACAAGTCATCGTGCAAAAGGTTCGCGAGGCTGAACGCGAGCAGGTTATTGAGGAATATAAGGACCGCGAGGGCGAACTGCTGTCAGGACTTGTTAAGCGAGTTGATCGCAACGGTGTCTACATCGACCTTGGCGGCAATGCCGAAGGCTTCGTGCCGCGCGAACAGATGGTGCCACGAGAGCCGGTGCGACCGCAGGATCGAATTAAGGCCTTGCTGATCGAAGTTCGTTCCGAGCCGCGTGGCCCGCAGCTGTTTATGACGCGAACCTCGCCACAGTTCTTAGTCGAGTTGTTCAAGATTGAGGTACCCGAAGTTGGCCAGGGGCTGATCGACATTCTTGGTGCTGCGCGCGATCCAGGTCTGCGCGCAAAAATAGCGGTCAAGAGCAACGACAGCCGTATTGACGCGGTTGGTGCGTGCGTGGGTATGCGCGGTTCGCGCGTGCAGGCCGTATCGAATGAACTCGCAGGCGAGCGCGTCGACATCATCTTGTGGGACGAGAACTCGGCGCAATTCGTTGTCAATGCCATGTCGCCGGCCGAGGTCGTATCAATCGTCGTCGACGAAGACTCGCACAGCATGGACATCGCCGTTGAAGAGGACAAGTTGTCGCAAGCGATCGGTCGAGGCGGCCAAAATATCCGCCTGGCAAGCGAGCTGTCTGGTTGGGAACTCAACGTCATGACCGCCGCCGACGCCGAACAAAAGAGCGAGTCCGAAATGAAGGAGCTCATCGAACTGTTCTCGAAACAACTCGACGTCGACGAGGAAGTCGGGCTGATTCTGGTGCAAGAGGGATTTTCGACAATCGAAGAAGTGGCTTATGTCCCGGCTTCGGAGCTCGTAGAGATCCAAGAGTTTGACGAGGAAATTGTTAACGAACTACGTAACCGCGCACGCGACGTGTTGTTAACGCAAGCCATTGTGCAGGAAGAAAAAATCGACGAGGCGGAGCCCGCTGAGGATTTGTTGAGCCTGGACGGCATGGATAAAGGTCTAGCGTATTTGCTGGCGAGCAATGGTGTCGTCACTCGCGAAGATCTGGCCGAGCTGGCAACCGATGACTTGCTCGAAATAAATGAAATGGATGCAGATCAGGCTGCGGCGCTAATCATGAAAGCGCGCGCACACTGGTTCGAAGCGGAACAGCAGGCGTAAATAGCGTTTGTTCGGAGTTTAAAGAAT
Organism: Gammaproteobacteria bacterium; assembly: GCA_029861535.1. Taxonomy (GTDB): domain Bacteria; phylum Pseudomonadota; class Gammaproteobacteria; order Steroidobacterales; family Woeseiaceae; genus UBA1847. The sequence continues at coordinate 21,889 of JAOTZC010000007.1, read as the reverse complement.
GGCTGATGTAACAGTTGAACAATTTGCGGAAGTGCTGAAAGTGCCGGTCGAGAAGTTGATAACACAGCTCGACGAAGCCGGCATCAAGGTCAGTGGTTCGAACGATAGGATCAGCGACGACGCAAAGCTCGAATTGCTGACGCATCTGCGCCGGAGCCACGGACAAAGTGAGTCACAATCGGCCGACGCGGCGCCGCGAAAGATCACGCTAAAACGTAAATCACAGTCAGAGTTGAGGCTGTCCGGCGCCCAGGGCCGTTCGCGGACCGTTAACGTGGAAGTTCGTCGCAAACGCACCTATATCAAGCGCGACGTTCTCGAGGAGCAGGCACAGAAAGAGCAGGAAGAGCTCGATCGACAACGTCGCGAGGCGGAGGAGCGAGTCGAGGCGGAGAAGCGCGAGCAGGAACGACTTCTCGCAGCAAAAGAAGAGGCCGCTCGCGTCGCGGAGCAAGAACGGCAAAAAGAGGAGAAGGATCGCCAGACGGCCGACGAAGATGCTCGCGTGGCCGCTCAGCAAGCCGCGCAGGCTGCGGTCAACGAACAGGCTCGGCTCGAGAAGGCTGAACAGGACGCACGTACACGGCGGACAAAGGATAAACCGAAATCGCAACCGAAGCATTCGGACACCAAGTATGGCCGCAAGGAATTGCACGTCGCCGGAGACAAGAGCGGACGTCGCAGACGTAAGACGCCGATGCGACGCCGAGCCGTGGCACTTAGCGGCGATTCACAGCATGCTTTCGAAAAACCCGTCGCTCCAGTTGTTCGCGAAGTCGAGATTCCCGAAAGCATTGCGGTGTCCGAACTCGCGCAGCGCATGGCAATCAAGGGTAACGAAGTTGTCAAGGTGCTGTTTAATATGGGTGCAATGGTGACGATCAACCAGGTGATCGATCAGGATACAGCAACACTGGTAGTTGAAGAGTTGGGTCACGTCGCCAAGCCGATTGCTGAGTCGGAAATGGACGAGCAACTGCTCGCCGATGAAATGACCGCCGAGGACCGCGGTGATGCAGTGCCGCGTCCGCCTGTCGTCACAATCATGGGGCACGTCGATCACGGTAAGACATCATTGCTCGACTACGTTCGCCGCACCAAGGTTGCCGATGCGGAAGCCGGCGGTATCACGCAGCATATTGGTGCTTATTCGGTTGAAACGGACAAGGGAACAATTACATTTCTCGATACACCAGGCCATGCGGCATTTACGGCGATGCGTGCGCGTGGTGCGCAGGCGACGGACATCGTCGTCTTGGTGATTGCTGCCGATGACGGCGTAATGCCGCAGACGATCGAAGCAATTCAGCATGCGAAAGCAGCTGAGGTGCCTCTGGTTGTTGCTGTGAACAAGATCGATCGCGAGAATGCCGACCCTGAACGCGTCAAAAACGAACTATCTCAGCACGAGGTCATACCCGAGGAATGGGGTGGCGAGCATCTGTTCGTCAACGTTTCGGCGCAAACAGGCGAAGGGGTCGACACATTACTTGAGTCGATTCTTTTGCAATCTGAAGTTATGGACCTGAAGGCTGTTGAACAAGGACCTGCGCACGGTTTGGTCATCGAGTCGAGTCTCGAAAAAGGCCGCGGTGCAGTTGCAACGTTGCTGGTTCAGTCAGGGACGTTGAGGCAGGGAGACATGATCATCGCGGGCGAAGAATACGGGCGTATCCGCAACATGTTTGACGAGAATGGAGAGTCCATAAGCGCAGCCGGTCCATCGAGCCCAGCCGTCGTTTTGGGTCTGTCCAAAACTCCCAGCGCTGGCGATGACTTCCTGGCAGTGACGAATGAACGCAAAGCTCGTGAGGTAGCTGAGTTCCGTCAGAGCAAGACACGTGATGCGAAGCTTGCGCAGCAACAAGCATCGAAACTCGAAGACATGTTCAGTCAGATGCAGGATGGTGACGGCGAAACGGTTTCGTTGATCATCAAGTCGGACGTGCACGGCAGTGCCGAGGCATTGCGTGACGCGTTAACGAAACTTTCGACTGACGAAGTCAAGGTCAAAGTTCTGGGCTCCGGTGTCGGCGGCATTACCGAGACTGACGCAACATTGGCGGCCGCATCGAATGCCGTCATCATCGGTTTTAACGTTCGTGCGGATGCAGCCGCGCGTGCGGCGATCAAGGAATCAGGCGTCGACGTGCGCTACTACAGCATTATTTATGAGGCGATCGACGATGTGAAGGCGGCACTCAGTGGCTTGCTGGCACCGGAGATTCGCGAACAAATCGTCGGTCTTGCCGAAGTGAAGGAAGTATTCCGCTCACCGAAGCTTGGCGATATCGCCGGCTCGATCGTCACCGAAGGCTATGTAAAACGTTCCAATCCGATTCGCGTACTTCGCGATAACGTCGTAATTTACGAAGGTGAGCTCGAATCGCTGCGCCGTTTCAAAGACGACGTTAATGAAGTGAAATCCGGCACCGAGTGTGGAATTGGCGTCAAGAACTATAATGACGTCAAGATTGGTGACCAGATCGAATGCTATGAGCGTGTAGAAGTCGCGCGCACGCTCGACTAAGCCCCTCGGTGAGAAGCTATGCCTCGTGAGTTTTCACGCAATCAGCGTCTCGGCACTCAGCTGTTGCGCACGCTCTCGGAGTTGCTGCGCTTTGAAACCAAAGATCCGAGAATTGGTAACGTGTCGCTGACAGCCGTTGACCTGTCTCGAGACTTAAGCGTCGCGAGAGTGTATTTCAGTTTGCTGGATCCAGACCAGGATCCGGTGCCGACAACCGAAGCTCTGACGAATGCGGCTGGCTTTCTTCGCAGTAAGCTCGGCAAAGCGATTAAGGTTCGACACGTGCCGCAGTTGCGATTTATGCACGACGATAGCGCCGAGCAAGCGGTTCGAATCGGCCGCCTTATCGACCGCACGATCGAGGCCGAAGCGCCGGATTCCACCGACGAACACTAAGGTTGTCAATGAACCCGGGTAAGAACAATCGATCCGAAGCGATCGACGGCGTGTTGCTGCTGAACAAACCAGCCGGGCTGACATCCAATCAGGCGCTGCAGCGTGTCAAGCGGCTGCTGAATGCGAAAAAGGCTGGCCATACTGGCAGCCTGGATCCGGCCGCGACGGGCATGTTGCCGTTGTGTTTCGGTGAAGCGACGAAGGTATGCGCGTTTCTTCTGAACGCCGACAAGACCTATCGCGTGACCGCGAAACTGGGTGTTGCGACCGATACCGGAGATGCCGACGGCAAACCAACAACGACCGCGGGTGTGCCGGCGTTGTCGTCCGACGACTGGAATTCGATATTGCAGGGATTTCTGGGCGAATCCATGCAGGTCCCGCCGATGTACTCGGCGCTGAAAAAGAATGGCAAACGGCTGTACGAGTTGGCTCGCAAGGGAGAGCAGGTTGAGCGCGATCCGCGAGCGATCCGAATTGACGAAATCGAGCTATTGGAGCTTGCGGACGCCAGACTCGTGTTCCGTGTCCGTTGCTCGAAAGGGACCTATGTTCGGTCGTTGGTTGAGGACATTGCGATAAAGGCGGGCACTGTGGCCCATACGGCGCGCCTGCATCGCGAGAATGTGGCCGGTTTCGATACTGGCGCGATGGTGGAGCTGCCGGTCGCCGAGGCATTGGTTGAAGAGGGCCGGGAGGCGCTCCAGGACCGGCTGATGCCGGCGGACGCAGCGCTTACTGAGATGCCCGCCGTTAGTGTCAATGCCGATGCCGAGGCACGGTTTCGCGAGGGTCAGGTCGTTTCCACTATGGGCGTGGCATCGCCGGGCCTAGTGCGAGTTTATGGGCCGGGTGGGGAACAGGATTTTTTAGGAGTGGGCGAGTTTGCTGCTGGCGGCGCGGTCGCGCCAAAGAGGGTATTTGCGAGGGCATAAGTATTTGTCCGCAAATGTGATTTTGGACTGTTAATGGGGCTTTACAGGCGCTAGAATACCGCGCTCGAAAAAGGGCCAAAGATAGAAAAGTACTGCGGAGTATTGGCAAGATGTCACTTTCAAGTGAAGCAAAAGCCACGATCGTCAAAGATTACGGTCGCGGCGAGGCGGACACGGGTTCGCCTGAAGTGCAGGTAGCGCTGCTGTCTGCGCGCATTTCAGATCTCACCGATCATTTCGGTGCGCACAAAAAAGATCACCATAGCCGTCAAGGTCTGTTGAAGATGGTCAACAAGCGACGCAAGTTGCTCGACTATCTCAAAACAGCAGATCAGGATCGGTACCGCGAGCTGATTTCCCGGCTCGGTCTGCGCCGCTAACAAGCGGACACTTTTGGCAATGTCAAATCGCTAAGTCGTCCCTGCAACGGGTACGCTAGCGCTTCTGTTTGCCTCCCATCCATTTGAGAAAAGATTGTGAATTCAACTACTAAATCGTTCCAATATGGGGAACACCAGGTTTCGTTGACGACCGGTGGCATCGCGCGCCAAGCCGACGGCGCCGTTATTGTCGATATGGCCGACACGGTCGTCCTTGTAACTGCCGTCGGCCGCAAGGCGGCGGATCCGGGTCGCGACTTTTTTCCGTTGACGGTTAACTACCAGGAAAAGACCTATGCTGCCGGCAAGATCCCAGGTGGCTTTTTCAAACGCGAAGGTCGCCCCAGCGAAAAAGAAGTACTGGTTTGCCGCCTGATTGATCGTCCGATTCGTCCGCTGTTTCCCAAGGGCTTTAAGAACGAAGTTCAAGTGATCGCAACCGTCATGTCGCTGAATCCGGAAGTTGATCCGGATATTCCAGCGTTGATCGGTGCGTCGGCCGCTTTGGCTATTTCGGGCATGCCGTTCGCCGGACCAATTGCTGCTGCGAAGGTCGGCTACAAGAATGGCGATTACATTTTGAACCCGTCGGTTACTCAGACCAAAGATTCTGATCTGGAGCTCGTGGTCGCGGGCACACAGGATGCGGTCTTAATGGTTGAGTCGGAAGCAAGTGGACTGGCTGAAGACGTCATGCTCGGTGCCGTCATGTTTGGCCATGAACAATCGCAGGTTGCCATCAAGGCGATTAACGAGCTTGCAGCAGAAGTCGGTAAACCGTCATGGGACTGGCAGGCGCCTGACGAGGATGAGGAACTTGCCGCCGCGGTGGCTAAGCAGGCCCAGGACGGCATGATTTCAGCCTATCAGATTAGTGACAAACAGGATCGCCAAGCCGCTGTTGCTGACGTTAAGGCGGCCGCCGTCGACGCATTAGTGGAAGAGGGCGACGATGCTCGTTGGACAGCCGGCGATGTATCCAGTGCCCTGTACAAGCTTGAGAAAAATACGGTTCGCCAACGTGTCATTCGCGGTGAACCGCGTATCGACGGCCGAGACCAAAAAACGGTTCGCGCCATTAATGTCGATGTTGGAGTGCTACCGCGTGCGCACGGTTCAGCTGTGTTTACCCGTGGTGAGACGCAGGCGATTGTTGCTACAACGCTCGGCACCGGTCGTGATGCACAGATCATTGACGCGCTGGGTGGCGAGTATAAAGAGCCTTTCATGTTGCATTACAACTTCCCACCATTTTGTGTCGGAGAGACCGGTTTCGTCGGCTCGCCGAAGCGTCGCGAAATAGGTCACGGCAAGTTGGCGCGTCGTGGCATTCAGGCAGTAATGCCGAATCCAGATGATTTTGGCTACATCATTCGCGTTGTGTCTGAAATAACCGAATCCAACGGTTCGAGCTCGATGGCATCGGTTTGTGGCACGAGTTTGTCGCTGATGGACGCTGGTGTGCCGATCAAAGCACCGGTTGCCGGTGTGGCGATGGGTCTGGTCAAGGAAGGCGACGACTTTGCGGTTTTGACCGACATCCTTGGTGACGAAGATCATCTTGGTGACATGGATTTTAAAGTCGCCGGCACAGACGATGGCATTACCGCTTTGCAAATGGATATCAAGATCCAGGGTATTACCCGCGAGATCATGGACATCGCACTCGGTCAGGCCAAGGATGCGCGCTTGCACATCTTAGGCGAGATGGCCAAGGTCATCAGCAAGCCGCGAGAAGAAATGTCCGAGTGGGCACCGACCATCATGACGATGAAGATCGATCCGGAGAAAATTCGCGACGTCATCGGCAAGGGCGGCGCGGTGATTCGTTCGATCACCGAGGAAACCGGTGCAACGGTCGATATCGATAACGACGGCACGATTCGTATCGCGTCGGTCGACGGTGCCTCAGGCAAGGAAGCACATCGCCGTATCGAATTGATAACCGCAGACGTCGAAGTGGGCCGCATCTACGATGGCAAGGTTGCTCGTTTAATGGACTTCGGCGCTTTCGTTACGATTCTGCCGGGCAAGGACGGTCTCGTTCACATCTCGCAGATCTCGAACGAGCGCGTCGAGAAAGTCAGTGACAAGCTCGCCGAAGGCGACCTCGTCAAGGTCAAAGTACTTGAAGTTGATCGCCAGGGCCGGGTTCGCCTTTCCATGAAGGAAGTCGAAGCGGCGTAGAAGGCTGTAACTACATTCCCGGCATCGCCATATTCGGTGCCAGGAATTCGGTGATGCGATCGGGCAGGTAAAAGCTCGGCTTCCATGGCGTGCCGCCGTCGATAAAGCCGACGTGGCCGCCGTGGTCACTGACCTCAATGCGCACCGCATCCGACACCTTATTTAGTGCCGTAATGACGCCCGGCGTCATAAATGGATCGTCGAGCGCGTTGATAATCAGTGTCGGTCGCTCAATCGTGCCGAGGAAGTGCATTGAGCTGGAGCGATCGTAGTAGTCGTTCATGCCATTGAAGCCATGCAATGGCGCCGTGACCGCATCATCGAACTCTGCAAACGTCTTTGCCGACATCGCACGTTGCCAATCGAATGCGGCCGTGTGTCGATCGAATTTTCGCGCCAGCGAACTCTTCATACTTTTTATCAAGTAATGCTGGTAAATCTTTGAAAAACCGTTATTTAATGCATCAGCACACAGGTACAGATCTAACGGCACGCAGACGGCGCAGGCAGCCCTGAGCGGCGTGGTTCCGGCCGATTCGCCAAGGTATTTCAGCAACACATTGCCACCGAGTGAGTAGCCTGCCGCCGCGATCGGCCCGTATTTTTCGCTGGCTTCGAGTTGGCCCAGAAAAAACCGCACATCATTGGTCTCACCGGCGTGATAACGCCGTGGCAGACGATTGCGGTAGTCTCCGCAATCCCTGAAGTGCATGACGCAGCAATGCCAGCCATGATCGGTGGCGGTCTGCATCAACATTCGTGCATAGGACGATTCCGCCGAGCTCTCCAACCCGTGCAAAATCAACAACAACGGCGATGTCGGCGGCAAGTCTTCGGTTTCGACGACCCAGTCGACGGCGGTTACGTCGCCATCGGGCAAATCGAGAATCTCCCGGCGTATTTCCGGGCGGTGGCGATACGCCCAGGGGAATGACGGATAGATAGTCTGAAGGTGGCGGTGTCGCAGCCACCACGCGGGCCGGAAATTGCTGCGAAGGATTTGCTTGTCGGGGGTCTCGGTTGTCATTTTCGCGCCGCTACAAGGCGTTTCTTGCGGACAAAAAAAATGGCCCCCCGCTAAATGCGGGGGGCCCGCCGTGGAGTGTTAACCCCTTCAGGCATTGCAGCGGGGGGCGGGGGAGCATATCCCCGCTGCAGTAACCAAGCTAGGGCATTCAAGTACCCGGTGTCAAGGAAAAATGCAGCGTTTAGTCGCTGCCGACAGCCTGCTTAATTTGTCCAAGTAGTTGATTTTCTTGCGTCGATCCAGACCTCGGCCCGCTCTCGGCGGGCTGTCGATGATGTGCCGCAGATGCTGTGTCGCACGCCCGAATCAACTGTGCCAGAAATGAGGCGCTCAATATCGCTTCGCCATGCTGTTCCTGCTCACTGATGACCGCCAATAGGATCACTCGGCTGATGTCGTCGCCGGTCTTCTTGTCGATTACGGTGAACGCGACGTCTCGAAGAACCAATTCTTTGATGTCGGCCAGCGTGATGTAGCGACTTTCCTCGCAGTCGTAGAGACGGCGATTCGGATACTTCTTGATGATGCGATTCATAGGGCGCTTACCTTAGCGGATTTTTGTCGCCGGCCAAAGTGCTGGGCAACGTCGAAATCGCAACCTGCCCGCGTAATAAATTCATGTTCCAGTTTGCTAACGCCCACGCCCAAATGTCATTAACCGACGCGCCGACCAAGGACTCAGGTGGTTTCTGGCCAAGCGACTGCAGCGCCGCTACCAACGTGGCCGCCACCTGATCCGGCAAAATTCCGCTCGCACCGCTTACCTTGCTTAATTTACGGCCATCCTCGTGCAACGCCACTGGGATGTGCGAGTAGCGCGGGGTTGGGTATCCGAGTTTTTGCTGCACCCAAATCTGTCGCAACGTCGAGTCCATCAAGTCGATACCTCGCACGATATGCGTAACCCCCTGCAGATAGTCGTCAACAACGACCGCCAGATGATATGCGACGAGTCCGTCGCGTCTTAAGGTGACGAAATCACCGGACTCGGACTCGAGACGTTGCGACTGAGTGCCTTGCAGTTCGTCGTCAAACGTTAGCGATTCATTGGACGTGCGAAGTCGGATCGCGGTTTCGGTAGCGTCGCAACCGTTGCGGCAGGTTCCGGGGTAAATCGTGCCGAGCGGCCCACGCGGGGCTTCTGCCAAATCGCGGCGAGAACAGCTGCATGGATACGCGAGACCGTCGTCGGCGAGACGACGCAGCGCAGCCCGATGTTCAATATCACTCTGACTTTGGTAGATGATTGGGCCGTCCCACTCGAAACCGTAGTGCTCGAGTGTGGCAATGATAAGTTCGCTCGCGCCGGGCTGTTCACGCGGCGGGTCGATGTCCTCGACACGCACGAGCCACTGGCCGCCTCGTTGACGTGCCTCCAGATAGCTTGCAACGGCGGCGAGCAACGAGCCAAAGTGCAGCGGGCCGGTTGGGGAAGGCGCGAACCGCCCGATATAGGGTGCCGGTTCGCGCACTGATTCGATCGCCGTCGGCGATCTTACCGGTACCGGTCGTCCCGATCCCGGAATTGGCGCTCGGCGAGCTCGCGGCGCTCCTGGGCTTCCAGGCACAGCGTTGCGACCGGCCGCGCCTCAAGCCGTTTCAGGCCGATTTCCTCGCCCGTCTCGTCGCAAAATCCGTACGAGCCATCATCGATGCGAGCCAGTGCTGAGTCGATCTTGCGCAGCAATTTTCGCTCGCGATCACGGGTCCTGAGTTCGAGGCCAAATTCTGATTCCTGTGTGGCTCGGTCATTCGGATCCGGGAAGTTGGCTGCCTCGTCTTGCATGTGGTGCACGGTGCGATCGACCTCAAACATCAATTCGCGTTTCCAGGCCCCCAAAATGTCACGGAAATGCGCCCGCTGCGGCTCACTCATGTAATCCTCACCGCGCCCCGGCTTATAGGGTTTGATGCCATGAATAGGCCCGGACAGCAAATTGGCGGTTGATCGGCGAGTCCTTGGCGGCGCTTTTCTATTCGTCCGTTTGCTACGGCTGACCGGCCGTCTCGCCGCTGGGCGCTTAGTGCTGACTTTCTTTCTTGACGCGACTTTTTTCCGGCTGGCTTTCTTTCGGGCGGCCTTCTTTTTGGCCGCAGGCTTCTTCTTGGCGGACTTCTTCTTAGTCGCCTTTTTCTTGGTCGTCTTTTTCTTCGCCGGCTTCCTCTTGGCGGGCTTTTTCTTGGCCGTCTTTTTCCTGGCCGTCTTTTTCTTGGCGACTTTCTTCCGCGCAGTTGTTTTCTTGCGCCGAGCAGACGTTGCCTTTTTCTTGGTCACTCTACGTTTCTTGGCAGCGGTTTTTTTCGCCGCCGACCTTCGTGCCGCCGCCTTCTTTCTAGTGGCGGTGGCCTTCTTCCGCTTCTTACTCGCGGTCTTCCTTGCGGGCATTTTGAACTCCTGCCAGAGCGAGAAAAGGCCGGGATTATACATGGCTTCGTCGGCCATGGAAGCCCGTTTTTTGCCCTATTTTTATGCCGGCGAGAGGGTCTTGTCTTTTTATGGCGACAATCGTTTTATGGCCCCAATTCCTTTACACTACGCCGTGTTCTTGGGCAGCCGGTTTAACACCTCCACATGCGACTCAGCAAAATCAAGCTCGCTGGCTTCAAATCCTTTGTAGACCCCACAAATATCACGTTCCCGAGCAGCCTCGTTGGCGTCGTCGGGCCGAACGGTTGTGGCAAATCCAACGTCATCGACGCTGTGCGCTGGGTGATGGGCGAGAGCTCGGCAAGCCGCCTGAGAGGCGACTCAATCACCGACGTGATCTTCAATGGCTCTAGCGCCAGAAAGCCGGTCGGGGCGGCCACGGTTGAGCTGCTTTTTGACAACAGTCAAACGACGCTCGAGGGCCAGTATGCGAAGTACGCCGAAATTGCGATTCGGCGTGAGGTCAGCCGCGAGAGCATTTCGACCTACTACCTCAATGGCACACGTTGCCGGCGCAAGGATATCACCGGCGTCTTCCTCGGCACTGGCTTGGGGCCACGAAGTTATTCGATTATTGAACAGGGCATGATTTCGCGATTGATCGAAGCCAAGCCAGAAGAAATGCGCGTGTTCCTCGAGGAAGCGGCGGGCATTTCCAAATACAAAGATCGCCGCCGCGAGACCTCGAATCGAATTAGGCACACCAAGGAAAATCTCGATCGCATCCTGGATGTGGTCGAGGAAGTCGAGAAACAGATTCGCCACCTCGATCGCCAGGCAAAGATCGCCGAGCGTTATAGCCGATACAAGGAACAGGAACGCCGCACGACCGCTGAGTTGCTAACCCTGCGGACAAAGGACCTTGACGATAATGCACTTAATGCCAAATCGTTGTTGTCCGAATGCGAGACCAAGCTTGAAGCGGAAATCGCCGCGCAGCGAAAGGTCGAAGCGAGCATCGAAGAAGCGCGCGTGCAACAGACGGAACGCACCGACGCCTTCAATGCCGTGCAGGGCCGTTTCTACAAAGTGGGCAGCGAGATCGCCCGGCTCGAGCAATCCATTGAGCATGCTGGCGAACTGCGGGAACGGCAGGAAAAGGATTTACAGCAGGCCATATCCGGCGCAAAAGAAATCGTCGAACATATCGACAAGGACCAGGACGAAATCGCCGAACTCGAATTGACGCTAAATCAACTGGTGCCTGGCCTCGAACAGGCGAGGCTGGGTGAAAAAGCGTCGTTAGAATCCTTGCAGAAAGCCGAAGCCGCCCTTGCTACTTGGCAACAGGAGTGGGAGGAATACACGCGCAAGCTTAACGACTCTGAGCAGCAACGAAACATAGAGAACACACGCGCCGAACAGATTGACTCACGTCTAATGAGTTTTACTGAACGACGCAAGAAACTTGATGAAGCAAAGTCGGTGGCCAATCAAAAAGAGCTGCAAGCAATATTTGAGGAACTGACGGCGAAAGAGCAGCGTAAGCGCCAGGCGCGCGATGAATTTGAACGTCATCTAACCGACATCAACGACAAGATTCGCAAGCTCCGTGAGCAGGACCAGAAACTCACCAAACTGGTCGACGACCGGCGCGCGACTTTGCTTACGGCGCAGGGCCGTTTTGCTTCCCTCGATGCGTTGCAGAAGGCCGCACTCGGTGAAGGCGAAGACGGCATCCAGACGTGGCTCAAAGGCGCCGGGCTGGACAAGAACCGGCGCGTTGTGCAAACGCTTGATGTTGACGACGGCTGGGAAAAAGCTGTTGAAACGGTACTTGGCGATTACTTACAGGCTGTTTGCGTGGACAACATGCAGGCGGTCACCAAGAGCATCAAGAAACTCAAGGCGGGCACGGTAACCTTATTGCAGACCGGGACGGAAGAGTCGGCCGGTAAGAGTAACCGCGAGTCGCTCGCATCGAAAGTCGACGGTGCACCTGCTGCCGTCAGCCGCATGCTCGCTGATGTTCGAGCAGTTAGTAGTTTGAGCAAGGCATTATCGTTGCGAGATTCCCTTGGCGCCGGCGAATCGGTAATCACCAGCGATGGTATCTGGCTGGGCGAAAGCTGGTTGCGTGTAACGAGAGATCAGGACACCAAGGCCGGCGTAATTTCGCGTGAGCATGAAATGCGTCGGCTCAAATCCGACATCCGTGAGCAGACTGCTCGATTTGACAGCTCACGCAAGCTGCTCGTAGACGGCCGTTCTCGACAGACGCAGCTCGAAGAGCGTCGTGAAGCGGTGCAACATGACGCCGCGGCGCTGCTAAACGAGTACTCGGAAACGAAGGCGGCACTGGATTCGGCGCGCTATCAAATGGATCAAGTGAACGCGCGTCAGGCGGCGATCGCCGAAGAGACTGGCGATCTCGATAGCGAACAGATATCGGCGGAAGAGCAGCTGCGTCAGTCCAAGCTTCGCTTCGATCAGGCAGTTGAGTCGCTCACCGATTTGGAGGCGCAAAAGGACGCCCTCGAGTTACGTCGTGACGAATTGCGCGCGGAATTGGAGCGCGTACGCAGCCAAGCGGAACAAGATCGTCAGGCGGTTCTAAATATCGCCATTCAATTTGAAAGTCGTCGCTCCAGCAAGGAATCCGCCGCACAGAATCTCGAGCGCATGCAGACGCAGCTGACGCAGTTTCAAAGCCGCGAAGCAGAGATTCGCGAGCAGCTTAAGCTAAGCGAGGCACCGCTCGGGCAGAACAAAGAGCGCCTCGAAGAGCAACTCGACGCACGTGTAAAGGTTGAGCAGGAACTTGGCGACGCCCGCAAGCTTGTCGACGACGTCGACGCACGATTGCGCGAGTTTGACCAGGAGCGAATGCAAACAGAGCAAGTGGTCCTTGCGGCACGCAGCAATGTTGGTGACGCCGAGATGGCGTTTCAGGAATTACGTGTTCGAAGGGAAGGCTTCGCCGAACAGCTCGCGCAAACTGACTTTACGTTTGAATCCTTGCTCGATGAGATGGACGAGGATGCAACGATTGAAAACTGGGATGACAAACTCGAGAAAATTCGTCGGCGCATCGATCGTCTCGGGCCGATTAACCTCGCGGCGATTGACGAGTTTAAGGAGCAGTCCGAGCGCAAGGAGTATCTCGATTCACAAATTGCCGACCTGAATGATGCTTTGGCGACACTCGAAGGTGCGATTCGCAAGATTGACCGCGAGACCCGTACACGTTTCCGCGAAACGTTTAATAACGTCAACGCCGGTTTTCAAAAGCTGTTCCCGAAGTTGTTTGGCGGCGGCCATGCCTACTTGGAATTGACTGGCGATGATCTGCTATCGGCCGGTGTGACAGTAATGGCGCGGCCACCAGGTAAGCGCAACAGCAATATCCATTTGTTGTCGGGCGGCGAGAAGGCCTTAACGGCCGTAGCGTTGGTGTTCGCAATTTTCGAACTCAATCCAGCACCTTTCTGCCTGCTGGACGAGGTTGATGCGCCGCTTGACGATGCCAACATCGCTCGGTTTTGCGAGATCGTCAAGGACATGTCGGACAGAGTGCAGTTCGTCTTCATCACGCATAACAAGGTGACGATGGAAATGGCACGACAGCTCACCGGTGTAACGATGCAAGAGCCCGGTGTATCGCGTCTGGTGTCCGTCGACCTCGACGAAGCGGTGAAGATGGCCGCCAGTTAGGAGTTGATCAGGTGGACGGTCTGCGATGGTTATTGCTGCTGTTTGGGCTCCTTGTCATCGCTGGCGTGTACTGGTACAGCCGCCGCGAGCAGACACCGAAGGATGGAGCAGACCTAATCGAGCGTCGCACACCAACGCTCGATGGCGCCGCCGATCCACCGCCGGCCGCTGAGCCAACAGAATCGTTCACAATCGGCGCGGCCGCGGATTCTGTCGAACTGGGCCCGACACCCGCAGATGATGCAGCCGCAGCTCCTGACAACGCCGTAGAGCAAAAAGTCGTGGCATTGCGCCTCGTGGCGCGAGATGGCGGCGTGTTTAAAGGTGATGAGCTCATCCTCAGCTTGCGTGGCATTGGCATGCGCCACGGCAAGTTCGGCATTTTCCACAGGATTGACGGAAACGACGAGGAACGCACGGTTTTCAGTGCGGCAAGCCTGGTCGAGCCCGGCAGTTTTGATCTCGCCAACATTAGGGAGCAGACGATTCCTGGTATCAGCCTGTTCCTGGTGCTGCCCGGGCCGATCGACGGTGCCGATGCATTCGACCTGATGATGGCCGCCGCGCGAACGCTGGCGCAGTCCTTGAACGCGGAGTTGCTCGATGAATCCGGTAGCACGTTGAGTATTCAGCGAGAGCGATACCTGCGTGAAGAAATTGTGCAATTCGAACACAGTAACAAGGTCGCCTGAGCGCTTGCCGCGATAGCGTCGATGGCCGCGTCAAAGCAGACTCTTGCCAAAATTGAAGCGCTGCGCGAGCAGATACGTCACCACAACTACCGTTACCACGTGCTGGACGATCCGGAGATACCGGATGTCGAATACGATCGGCTGATGCGGGCGCTGCAGGCGCTCGAAAACAAACACCCCGAACTGATAACGGCCGAGTCACCGACGCAGCGTGTGGGTGACGAACCGGTCAGCGCGTTTGGCACCGTCAAGCACCGGCTACCGATGCTGTCACTGGACAATGCCTTTTCCGAAGCTGAGCTAGGCGATTTTCATCGTCGCGTGAGCGAGCGCCTAGAGCGCGAGGATAGCGCAGAACTGCTGGCCTACGCTGCAGAGCCGAAACTGGACGGCGCGGCGGTTAGCCTGCTGTATGAAGCGGGCAGGCTTGTTCGCGGTGCCACGCGTGGCGATGGGACAACCGGCGAGGACATCACTCACAATGTGCGGACGATCGAGGCGGTGCCTTTGAAAGTCCGAGGGACGGGGTATCCGCAACTGCTGGAGGTGCGTGGCGAAGTATTCATGCCGAAAGCCGGTTTTGAGACCTACAACCGAAAAGCACGCGCCGACGGCGAAAAGGTCTTCGTCAATCCACGCAATGCGGCCGCCGGTAGCCTGAGGCAACTTGACCCGAAACTCACAGCGCAGCGGCCGCTGGATATCTATGTGTACTCCGTCGGCGTGGCGGACGGTGGCAAGTTGCCGGATCGGCATAGCTTAGTGCTTGATCAGCTGCAGGAGTGGGGTTTCAAGACCTGCCCGGAGAGAGCCGTGGTTGCGGGCATCGACGGATGCATTAACTATTACGCGGAAATCGGCGCGAAGCGCGACTCGCTGCCGTACGAGATCGATGGAGTCGTCTATAAAGTCGACAGCTTGGCGGACCAGCGAGAACTGGGCTTCGTATCCAGAGCCCCGCGCTGGGCGATCGCGCACAAGTTTCCGGCGCAAGAAGAACTGACAACCGTCAGTGGTGTGGAATTTCAAGTGGGCCGGACAGGCGCTGTAACGCCGGTCGCACGACTTGAACCAGTATTTGTCGGTGGCGTTACTGTAAGCAATGCCACGTTGCACAACATCGATGAGCTGCACCGTAAAGACGTCCGAGTCGGCGACACTGTAATCGTTCGGCGCGCGGGCGATGTAATTCCGGAGGTTGTGAGCGTTGTAAAAAATCGACGTCCGAAAAAAACCCGCCGCGTGCTGTTGCCAAGAAAATGCCCAATCTGCAAATCGGCCGTTGCGCGTGAAAAGAGCGAGGCCGTCGCTCGCTGCACCGGTGGTTTGTTTTGTGCTGCACAACGCGCCGAAGCGCTGAAGCATTTCGTGTCGCGTCGTGCGATGGACATCGACGGACTTGGCGCAAAGTTGATCGAGCAACTAGTAGCAATCGATCGAATCAAGACACCTGCAGATCTGTACTCGCTCGATTCGGACGAACTGGCATCGATGGAGCGGATGGGAGAGAAATCGGCGGATAACCTGATTGCTGCGATAGAGCGAAGCAAATCGACAACGCTGCCTCGTTTTTTGTATGCGCTAGGCATACGCGAAGTTGGGGAAGCGACGGCCGCGTCGCTTGCCAGTCACTACGGAAAGCTGGATGCGATAGTCGCGGCGACGGAGGAACGCCTACAAGGCGTAGAAGATGTAGGACCGATCGTCGCTGCGCGAATTCGAACGTTTTTTGATGAGCCGCATAACCGAGAAGTCATTAACGGACTGGTTGCAGCCGGCGTCAGTTGGTCGGAATCGGAGCCGAAGGCGGCGCCAACCGACGGAGCATTGAACGGAAAGACTTTCGTTCTAACCGGCACGCTTTCAACGATGACTCGAGACGAAGCGAAAGATCGAATCCACGCACTTGGCGGAAAAGTGACCGGAAGCGTTTCTGGTAAGACTGACTTCGTCGTTGCCGGCGACAAGCCCGGGTCAAAGCTCGCGAAAGCCCAGAAACTCGATGTCCGCGTACTCAACGAACAAGAATTTGGAGGTCTTATAGGTAGCTGAAAAATATATAAAAAACGTTCCGTTATAAGGCCAATTCTGGTGATATCTCGTGAAACAGCTTGTTTCCACAAGAAACAGATATGGCACACCAAGCAGCGCTGTGATGAGACTTGGGCGAATTTTCCCATCTTCAGGTTTTCCCTGGCAAAAACCCAATGGCATCAATATATTCAGCGCGCATGCAGGATGAGATCCAAAAACAAATCTTAGACGCTTTCTTCGTCGTTCTACGACCAATCGCCAAAATACTACTCCGGTATGGCATCGGGTTCCGAGAATTCGCCGAGGTAGCGAAATCTGCTTTTGTTGATGTTGCAACGTCTGAGTACGGCATACGTGGTCGCCCAACCAATATTTCACGTGTCGCTGTCATGACCGGCTTGACGCGGAAAGAGGTCCGAAGGTTAAGAGATCAGCTTGCCGATGGATCGAAGAATTTCACCGTGATGTCCACGCCACTTGCGAAAGTACTTCACAAGTGGCATTCAGAAGATGAGTTTCTAGACACATCTGGTCGGCCCGCAATATTGCCATTTACTGGAGAATGCGGATCGTTCTCTGCACTAGTGAAAAAATTTGGTGGTGACATTCCGCCAGGAGCAATGCGTACGGAACTAGCGCGCGTCGGAGCGATTGAAGAAAAAGAAGATTGCCGAATAGAAGCGATCAAGAGAAGCATTAGACCTAATGCTCCTTACCAAACCTTATGTGTCGCGCTTAGCCATGCCGTGTACGCGCATCTCTGCAATGTAGCCCACAATACTAATCCAAATCGAGACGATGACGAATGGGCCCAGAGAACTGCGTGGACAACCGAGATTCGTGCGTCTGATGTACCGAGAATTCGTCGAATCTGCAATGATCGCATCGAAGCGGCATCAGAGTCTTTCGACGACCTATTTATGGCTTATGAAAAAATTGAAGATGGAGATGAGCATAAGGAGGCCCTTCGTCCTGTTGCCGTAAGTATTTGCTATTTTGAAGAGGTCGACGAGAAATTTACTTCGCTTTGGAAAACCTAGTATTTACTGCAAATAACTTGAACCTAGGGGCCCGATGGGTTTTCGGAACGGAAATTACTCAAGATTTCTGCGTCGAGTTCAGCATAGCTCCAGCGCAATTGAGACTCGACTATTAATTCGCATATTCCATCAAGAATCTTGTTTTCGATTGACATAGCTTTTTTGTATACCAACGCGGCGAAATCCCAGTCGCTCGTATATTCGACCAGCTGGGTCACCAATCCGCCAGGTAAGGATGACGAAGCCGTGTCCACATTCAAGCAAACTTTGGCTCATCGTTGCTATAGCACTTGACGCGTAGCCGAGGCCGCGATGCCGTGGTGGCGTAAACACTGAAGATATTCGCGCGCCATTGTCGCTTCGCCCGGATATCGTCATCATCGTAATTGGGTCTCCATCTTCCCAAAGATAGAGATCGCCACGCTTGAGCTTTTTGCCCATAAATTCCGCAACGTCAAGAAACGACAGTTTTTCCTTTCCGTATTCTGCTCCCCAGGATCTCACTAATTCTGAGTTAGATGAATCTGCCTGCCTCAGCTTGCCGGGAGCAAGAGGTTTGGGTTGGACTACAGAACATAATCGACCCACGTGCCAACTATTGCTCAACATCGGAGACAATCTCGCTTGTTTCGCCAGATATGCCACAAACGCCTCAGCGACGCCCGATCCTCCCATAACCCGCATCGGTACTGGAATTCGTCCAATTAACGCCTCACAAAGCATTGGCAGGGCCTTTGTCGGCATTTCTGATAGGACAAGCCCATCAGGTGCGGCATAGATCGCCGCGCCTAGGACCTCGTCTCCATCCTCTACCGTCCAATACCAGAATGGTGGCTCGTAGAAGTCGTTATCGTCACTTAAAACAAGCGCAGTTTGAATGATGCTGTGATTTAGTGCGGCCGATCTCAGTAGAGATGCTTGGCACCGCTCCAATAAGGCCATTGCACTTTTATGACATACAACCTTCACAATAGACCTTTTACGTTGACAGCATCTCCGCTCAGTAATACAAGGCTTACTTTGACAGGTGGCCAATTCTAGTCCATTTCAGACCCTGAATAGAGTGAGCGAATTCGCTTTTTCGGCGTCTTAATGTGAAACACTTAACATCAGGTTGTAATTATGTTTGTCAATTTAATATACGTTGGAAAAACACCATTCGCAGGTTTCAGGAGAATTTCAGTCATCTGCAGTATTCGCCGAATTTCGATGGCCCGTAATAAGCTTGCAATCATTCTGATTGTCGCAATCGGCGCTTGGGCAGCTAGTTCGTGTTCGCCAATCCCCAATACTGACGCCCGTATTATGACCCTGACGCGAGGCATTAACGGCGATCCCGAATCACTCGATCCACATCGGTTTTCATCAACTCAAGCGGGCGACATCCTTCGAGATATCGGAGAAGGGTTACTCAGCTATTCGGCGACTGGAGAGATCATAGGCGGAGTAGCATCGTCATGGAACGTTTCAGCGGATGGCTTGCAATACACGTTCCATATTCGGCGAGATGCACGATGGTCGAATGGCGAACCAGTCACAGCCCATGACTTTGTCTACTCTTTTCGGAGGTTGTTCAACCAAGGTGCAACTTCGTCATCTTTAGACTACCTTTCCTCTTTCGAGAATGCGCAACTTATTATTAAGGGCGAAAAACCGCCTAGCGCACTTGGCGTAACAGCACAGGGCGACAATACGCTCACCGTTCGTCTAGAATCTCCGACGCCGTATTTTCTTCAACTTCTCACTCACCCAAGTTCCTTTCCGGTCTATCGGCCGGCAATTGAAAAGTTCGGGGATATGTTTGTTCGGCCCGGCAACTTGATTACAAACGGTGCCTATCGACTGGCGGAACGCGTGCCATCTTCTACGATAACGCTGGTGCGCAACGAACACTATTGGGATAACGCCAATACTTGGTTCGATCGCGTTATTCATCATGTTTTGGATCCTGCTAGTGAAGTAGCTCGATATAGAGCAGGTGAGCTTGACGTAACTTCAAACGTTGATTCTGGCGTCTTCGAAATCATGCGCGAGCAGCGCCCGGACGAACTTAAAGTCGCACCGTACTTGGGCGTCTATTACTACGGTCTAAATCTCTCTCGCCCACCGTTCAAGAATAATCCGATGCTTCGTCAGGCGCTGTCTATGGCCATTGATCGAGAAACTGTAGTTTCCGCTATCACTCGGCGGGGCGAGCTACCTGCGTACAGCTTTGTGCCGCCCGGAGTTAGTAATTACGAGCCCCAGCCTCTCGCATACAAATTCCTCTCCGTGAAAGAACGTCACGAAGAAGCTCGCCGCTTATACAAGGAGTCTGGTTATGGGCCGTCTAATCCATTGCGATTTGAACTCCGGTATAACACCGTCGGTGGACACAAGAATATTGCAGTAGCTGTTCAGGCAATGTTGAAAAATGTCCTTGGCGCAGAAGCGAAACTAGTGAACGAAGAATTCAAAGTCTTCATCTCAAATGTTGTCGCCATGAACATCACAGAATCATATCGATTGAGTTGGACGGGCGATTACAATGATGCCCAATCGTTTCTTCAGCTTTTTGAGTCTGGGAATGCGAATAATCTTACGGCGTACTCCAATGATGAGGTTGATGCATTGATGAAAAAGGCGGCAGCGGAAGTCGATCTTTCTGTTCGGAGGCGGTATCTGGAGGAGGCGGAGCGATTGGCACTAGCCGATCACCCACTTGTACCCGTTTACTTCTTCGTGAACAAACACCTGGTACAGCCTTATATTCGTGGATGGGAACCAAGTCTGTTGGACTTCCATTTCAGCAAGCATTTGCGTCGCGATCTACCCTATCTGGGCGTCAAAGACCATGATTGACTTCATCCACTGATTTGTCCTGATATGCGCAAATTGGGCTGAATTCTGTTATGCGGCCCTGTGGGGGCGCCGAGCTTCTAACTTCGAGAGAGTCCCCATTTCTCCCAGTCGACTCTGACTAAGGTTTTCGGGTTTAGTTGGGTTTCTTCCTTAATGCTGTCAAAATATCAAAGTTAATCAACGGCTTGTGCATTCATTAATTTCATTGTGGGGGCGTTTGTTTGTCGAGCCTAGTTACTTACAGTTGTATCTTATTGCGTCAATTCTCTGGCGTGTCGAAACGGCATTGTCCCGAACTCCTTTTGCTTTACATAACAATAGTTTATTTTGCATAATCAACAAGGCCCCTTAGGTTCATGGCGCAGACAGTAAAAGACAATTTGGGGCAAGCGCTGCGGCTAATGCTGAAACCGCTGGCGAAGTTATTAATCGCCCAAGGCATTACGCACAGAGAATTTTCTGAGGCAGCGAAAGAAGCTTTCGTAGAAATGGCGTTACGCCATTACTCGAAAGGAAAAAAAATTAATAGATCGCGCGCAGCGATCGTAACCGGGCTAACTCGGAAGGAGGTTTCATACGTCATAAGCAGGGCGTTGTCACAAGACGTCCCAGAAAGGAATTTCTCTCGGCCCGGTCGTGTATTGCACGGTTGGCATAATGACCCAGATTACACGGGTCCTTATGGAATGCCACTGGAAATCCCTTACGACAGCATAGGGAAAGACGCGCAGCCTCCATCGTTCGTGCATCTTGTTAAAGTCTACAGTGGAGATCAATCTCCAAAACAAATGCTTGATGAGATGCTTCGCGTTGGCGCAATCTTGAAAGTCGATAGTTTATACAAAGCTGTTAGACGAGATTTTGAAGCTGAGAGCCTGTCACCTAAGCTGATACAGCGATTTGGAGATCTGGGATTCAATCTTCTGACAACAATGTCCAGCAATATTCAAAAAACAGATGTGGGGAAAGGAATATTTGATAGGGCCGTTACGTCGAATCAAATGCTGACAAAAAACGAACTGGATTCATTCGAAAAATATTTGAAATCACGTGGTCAGCTAATACTTGAAGAAATAGACGGCTGGCTAACAGCTAACGTATCAACCAAAACGAGCAATGAAACAAACGTGCCCCTCTACGAATCTGGGCTCGCGATGCTTGAATACATTGTCTACGAGCCAGAAGAAAAGCAGTCGCTTCGTGAGTTTTTGTTTGAAGCGGGAGTAACAGAAGTACCGAATGAGGAAGACAAACAATAGTGACGCACTGGCGTTGTGGGATCGAGCGATTCAACAAGCGCAGGTGATTCGAAAACAACTGAAAATAGGGAATTCCGTCACGGACGATATGTGATCGACAGCTTTTGTTGCCTCTCAAAATAAAAGGAATGAGGTAGCGAGGGTTGGAGCAACTGTAGGAGCGATAAAATGAAGTTCTCAAGTAGCGTTAAGGCGTCTTTCGCCTTGAGCGTGGCGCTATTGATGATCTGTATGCCGCGGGCGGTGTTTGCGGATATAAATTCCGGCGGTACGCAGGACATCAGTTCCGGTGGTAGTCAGGACATCAGTTCCGGTGGTGGTCAGGACATCAGTTCCGGTGGTGGTCAGGACATCAGTTCCGGTGGTGGTCAGGACATCAGTTCCGGCGGTAGTCAGGACATCAGTTCCGGTGGTGGTCAGGACATCAGTTCCGGTGGTGGTCAGGACATCAGTTCCGGTGGTGGTCAGGACATCAGTTCCGGCGGT
>JAOTZC010000035.1 GCA_029861535.1 Gammaproteobacteria bacterium | reverse complement strand
GTCCGCCATTCACCCATTCGATGTCTGCCTTACACCCGTGAGCCGACTTTGAGCTTATATTGTCTTGAAGGACTGCTGCTGACCCGAAGCGGGCGTTCGCATTTTGCTCGGAATAAGTGCGTTAACCGGATGTCTTGTGAGATAAATAGTAGTTTTCCGGCTGAGAAAACTAGAACCAGTTACAACTATCGGAGCAATCATGGCTAACTACATCGACGGTTTCGTATTGCCCGTTTCGCGCGATCGCCTGGACGATTATAAGCTTCTTGTTGAAGCGGTTGCGGATATTTGGAAGGAACACGGCGCGCTCGAATACAGGGAATATGTCGGCGACGACTTGATACTTGACGGAACGCGCTCATTCACTGATCTCGCAGCCGCAACCGACGGTGAAGTCATTGTGTTCGGGTGGGTGGAATTTGAATCACGTGCGGCACGTGACTTGGCAAATGATAAGGTCGCGGCTGACCCAAGAGTGGCGGATTTGATCAAATCATCAAATTCAGGTTTTGATGCTGAACGGATGGCATACGGCGGATTCCAGTCGTTAGTTTAATCATTTAACACCAACGCCGGTTAACAAATCGCTGCACTTACTGACCCGCACCGGCCGCTTTTCGTGAAAACAAACATTGGTTGACTGACGAATGTGCCAAAAGAAAAAGGACTCAGGATGGAGGCCTTTTCAGATTGATGGCTCTCCGGGCCCGCTCGGCGTTCGCGAGAGCAGCAGAGTAGTTGGCGCTAATACCGAGCGAGCAAACGCGGTTTGGATTCGCGATATAGCTGACCCGTCCGGCGTGTCGACGTCACCTCAGAAATAAAAAAGGCCCCTTAAGTTGGGGCCTTTGAAATAGGTGGCTCCCCGGGCCGGACTCGAACCAGCGACCAATTGATTAACAGTCAACCGCTCTACCAACTGAGCTACCGGGGAACGATATAGCGTCGCGATCTGCTGAAATACGGCGTCTTCCAGAGCGCCGGGATTCTGGTTCAGCACCCGCTCGAAGTCAAGCTGAGAGCACCCGTTTCATGCGGTTCACAGCGTCTTTAAGTGATTCGATGGAGCATGCGTACGATATGCGCATATATCCGGGGGCGCCGAATGCCGCGCCCGGAACGCAAGCGACATCGGCCTCATTGATGAGTCGCTCAACGAGGTCGGCGTCACTGGCCAGACCGATGCTCTCGAGCGCACCCGTGACCTGCGGGAACGCGTAAAACGTGCCTTCGCCCATGCGGCAGTTGAAGCCGGGAATGTCGTTGAGCGCGTCAACGATATAGTCATGGCGGGCCTTGTAGGCGGTACACATCTCGGTCACTGGCGCCTGATCACCGTCGAGTGCGGCCTGAGCCGCAACCTGAGACACGCTGCAGGGATTTGACGTACTCTGACTCTGTATGGTTTTCATGGCCTTGATTAGCGTTTCCGGGCCACCGGCGTAGCCGACACGCCAGCCCGTCATCGCATAGGCTTTCGAAACGCCATTGATCGTCACGGTGCGCTCAAAAAGCGCCGGGCAAGCGCTGGCAAAACTGACGAACGGCTCGGATGCCCAATAGATATGCTCATAGATGTCATCGGCGACGACGACGATTTTCGGATACTCGCCGATGACCTCGCCGAGTGCCTGCAGTTCCGCCTTCGAATAGCTTGCGCCTGTCGGATTACTCGGGCTGTTTAGAAATAGCAGGCGCGTGTTTTCCGTGATGGCGGCTTTGAGCTGTTGCGGCGACACTTTGAAGTCGTTCTCGATGCCGGCGTCAATCACGACCGGCTCAGCATCCGCCAGCCGAACCATATCCGGGTACGAAACCCAGTAGGGTGCCGGAATGATCGCCTCATCGCCCGCTCCAAGCAGGCCGAGGCACAGATTGAACAGCGACTGCTTGGCGCCGCAGGACACCAGAATCTGTGATGGCGCATAGCTCAGACCATTGTCGCGCTCAAATTTGCGTCGAATGGCTGCTTTGAGCGCCGCCGTTCCGTCGATCGGTGTGTACTTCGTGTGGCCAGCGGCGATGGCTTTCGCCGCAGCGTCCTTGATGAACTGCGGGGTATCGAAATCTGGCTCGCCGGCGCCGAGACTAAGAATGTCCCGGCCTTGTGCACGAAGCTCGGTTGCGCGGGCTAGAACGGCCCCGGTCGGCGACGGCCTGACCCGGGCCATACGAGCCGAAACTGATAAACTCACTCAATTGCCTCCGCGATATGGACGCCAAATGGTACGTGAAACGACCACCCTGCCCAAGAAATCAAAAGTCGATGACCGCGATCGGCTGACGTTGGTAGCGAGTTATCAACCTGCGGGCGACCAGGCAGCGGCGATCACAAAACTGGTGGAGGGTCTCGGCGACGGCCTTGCACGGCAGATCTTGCTTGGTGTCACCGGGTCCGGAAAGACATTCACGATGGCCAGCGTCATCGAACGCGTGCAACGTCCCGCCATTATCTTGGCACCGAACAAAACGCTGGCAGCGCAGCTGTACGGCGAGATGCGTGAGTTTTTTCCGCGCAATGCGGTCGAGTACTTCGTGTCCTATTACGACTACTACCAACCGGAAGCCTACGTGCCGAGCTCGGACACGTACATCGAAAAAGACGCATCGATCAACCAGCACATCGAACAGATGCGTCTGTCGGCGACCAAAGCGCTAATCGAGCGCAAAGACGCAATCATCGTGGCGACGGTTTCGGCCATCTATGGCCTGGGTGACCCGGAAGCCTATTTCAGTATGGTGCTGCACCTGGTGCGTGGCGATCGTATTGACCAGCGCACGATGCTCAGGCGACTCGCTGAATTGCAGTACCTGCGTAACGAACTCGATTTCTCGCAGGGTACTTATCGAGTTCGCGGCGACGTCATCGATATCTTTCCTGCGGAGTCGGATCGCGACGCGGTGCGCGTCGAATTGTTTGATGACGAGATTGAGTCCTTGTCGTATTTTGACCCGCTGACCGGCGAAGTGTCGCGGCGTGTGCCGCGGCTGACGATTTTCCCGAAGACCCATTACGTCACGCCAAGAGAGCGCCTGCTGGAGGCGTGCGAGCACGTCAAAGTTGAGCTCCAGGACCGTCTTGCATACTTGAGAGAGAACGAAAAACTGCTTGAAGCTCAAAGGCTTGAACAACGAACTTTATTTGATCTCGAGATGATAAAAGAGCTCGGCTACTGCTCCGGGATCGAGAACTACTCGCGCTATCTGTCGGGCCGTTCCGAAGGCGAACCGCCGCCATGCTTGTTCGATTACGTGCCGCCGAATGCGTTGCTGATTATCGACGAGAGCCACGTTACGGTGCCGCAACTGGGCGGCATGTACAAGGGCGATCGCTCACGCAAAGAAACATTGGTCGAGCATGGATTCCGCCTACCGTCCGCACTCGACAATCGGCCGTTGCGCTTCGATGAATTCGAGCGCCATTCGCCACAGACCGTCTATGTATCTGCGACGCCTGGAGACTTCGAATCCGAACGGGCGGACAACGTGGTTGAACAACTCGTGCGACCAACGGGCCTGGTGGACCCCAGAGTTGATGTACGCCCGGCGCGTACTCAAGTTGACGACGTCCTGTCCGAGATTCACAAACGTGTCGCTGTCGATGAACGTGTCCTGATTACGACATTGACGAAGCGCATGGCCGAGGATCTGACGGATTACCTGCAGGAGCACGGTGTGCGGGTGCGTTATCTGCATTCCGACATCGGGACCGTTGAACGCACCGAGATTATCCGGGATCTGCGCCTCGGGGCTTTTGATGTGCTGGTCGGCATCAACCTGCTACGGGAAGGGCTCGACATGCCCGAGGTATCACTGGTGGCGATACTCGACGCTGACAAGGAAGGTTTCTTGCGCTCTGAGCGTTCACTGATCCAGACGATTGGGCGCGCGGCACGCAATATCAACGGCACCGCCATCTTGTATGCGGACAAGGAGACCGGATCAATGCAACGGGCAATGGAGGAAACGGCTCGACGTCGCGAACGACAGCTGTTGCACAATGAAAAGTATGGCATCACGCCTGCCACGATCGTCAAGCAGGTTGCCGACATCATGGAGGCGGCGTATCCGTCACCGGGCAAGCGCCGCGGCAAGGTCGCCGAAGAGGCCCGTTCGTACGCAACGATGACGCCCGAACAGCTGATGAAGCGAGCCGCGAAGCTCGAGAAACAAATGCTCAAACACGCACGCGACCTCGAATTCGAGGAGGCGGCGAGGCTCAGAGACGAGATTCAGCGGATTCGTGCCGAGGGCCTCGGCATCGGCAATTTAAAGGCCGGTTGAGTTGTGCCGATTGTGCCGGGGCGGGTCTTGCGAAGGCTTTTGGCATTGAGTATCGTTTGCCGCCCTTCGCGTAAGTGTCGGGTGAGAATTGGGCGATTAGCTCAGGGGTAGAGCGCCACGTTGACATCGTGGAGGTCGGCGGTTCGAAACCACCATCGCCCACCAGTTTTTTGACGGGTCCGTGAGGACCCGTTTTTTGTGGCCCAAGAACGCGACCGGAGGGCTGACCCGAGCCCAACAAAACGCCTGTTTTTTTTGGGTATTTACCGGTTTACACGGTTGTTTCTTGATATCCGCCTATATAGAATCGCGTTCCCGCTTGAGCGCTATACCAATCGATGGTGCTCGCAGGCGGAACTTGTTGATAATTGGAGGATTTAAGGATCGCAGTTTCGAAGCGTGTACGGCGCAATGAGGAGATAGATGCCACTGAGGTGCGAGTCATAGACTCAAAAGGTGAGCAGCGCGGCGTGTTGCCGCTATTAGAGGCAATCGAAATTGCGCAGGAAGAGGGACTGGATCTTGTAGAAGTATCCCCAATGGCCGAGCCACCTGTCTGCCGAATTATGGATTTCGGCAAATACTTGTTCGAACAGAACAAGAAATCACAGGCAGCGAAGCGCAAGCAAAAGCAAGTACACGTAAAGGAAATCAAGTTTCGTCCGGGAACGGATGAAGGCGATTACCAGATCAAGCTAAGGAAGCTTGTAGAGTTCCTCGAAATCGGGGACAAGACGAAGATCACATTGAGATTCAGAGGTCGGGAGATGGCGCACAAAGAATTGGGTGCGCAGCTTTTGGCTAGGGTCCGGGATGACCTTGAAGAACATGGTGTCGTTGAGCAGATGCCGCAGATGGAAGGGCGGCAAATGGTCATGGTGATGTCACCAAAGAAAAAGTGAGTAACGGTTGCGACCCAGAGTAATCCGGGAGCGCCATTTACCCCGCCTGTAACGGCTGTATTGCATCAATGCACGACAGCACGAAGCAAGGCCAAGAAAAGTGGAGACGACGAAATGCCGAAGATGAAAACCAACCGGGGCGCCGCCAAGCGCTTCCGTCGGACGGGTAAGGGCGGCTACAAGCGAGCCCAGTCCCACCTCAATCATATCCTCACGAAGAAGAAGTCGAAGCGTAAGCGCCATCTTGGATCGACCGAGCAGGTTGCCGACGCCGACGTCAAGAGCGTGCGCCGCATGCTCCCATACAGCTAAGAGGAGATTGAGACATGGCACGAGTTAAGAATGGCGTTACCGCCAAAGCCCGCCACAAGAAAGTCCTCGGTAAAGCGAAGGGCTACTACGGCGCCCGCAGCAAATTATTTAAGACCGCCAAGCAAGCGGTCATCAAAGCTGGCCAGTACGCGTACCGCGACCGCCGTCAGCGCAAACGTCAGTTCCGTGCTTTGTGGATTACGCGCATCAATGCTGCAGCGCGCTTGCATGGATTGTCGTACAGTCGCTTGATCAATGGATTAAACCGGGCAGACATCGACGTCGACCGCAAGGTCCTCGCTGACATAGCAGTGCATGATCCGGAAGCGTTCGGCGCGATTGCTGAAGCGGCCAAGGCCGCGCTTGCTGAAGCTGCTTAATCCGATTGGCGCCGGGAGCGGGTGATCGAACCTGGCCTCGGATTTGCAACCATGCAGGCACTTAACGAGCTCGTAGAAGCTGCTGCATCACAAATCGATGCAGCCGGCGACCTTGCGGCACTCGACAGCGTGCGCGTTCAGTATCTCGGTAAGAAAGGCGAACTCACGACGCGTTTGAAAGGGCTCAGCGAGTTGCCAGCCGACGAGCGCCCTGAGGCAGGCCAGGAAATTAACCGAGCGAAGCAAGATGTCCAGCAACGCATCAATGCACGCCGTCAGTCCTTAGAAGAACACGCTCTCGAGAAAAAACTCGTCGAGGACGCTGTCGACGTATCACTGCCAGGGCGCGGGCCGAGCATTGGTGGCCGGCACCCGGTAATGCGAACGATGCAGCGCATCGAAAAGATCTTTCGCAATGCCGGTTTCGGCGTTCGCTCCGGGCCGGAAATTGAAGACGACTTTCACAACTTCACGGCGCTGAATATCCCTGAAAACCATCCGGCGCGTGCGGAGCACGACACGTTCTATTTTCCGGGCGGCAACTTACTAAGAACGCACACGTCGCCGGTGCAGATTCGGTCTATCGTCGAAGAAGGGGTGCCGATACGAATCATTGCGCCGGGCCGTGTCTATCGATGCGATTCAGATCAAACGCATACGCCGATGTTTCATCAGGTCGAAGGCCTGGTTATCGACGAGAACATCAGTTTCGCAAATTTGAAAGCTGTACTGCATCAGTTCGTTGAGGCGTTTTTTGAGCGCAAGGCGGAGTTGCGGTTCCGACCATCCTACTTTCCGTTCACCGAGCCGTCGGCGGAAGTGGATGTGCGTTGGGGCGAGGGCAAATGGCTCGAAATTCTGGGCTGCGGAATGGTGCACCCGAATGTGCTCGAAACTGCCGGCGTCGACGCTGAAAAATACACGGGGTATGCCTTTGGCATTGGCATCGAGAGACTCGCCATGTTGCGCTACGGCGTAAGCGACCTGCGCACATTCTTTGAGAATGATTTGCGCTTCCTTGAACAGTTTCGGTAATTCAGATGAAGATTGTCGAATCTTGGTTACGTGAATGGGTTGATCCGGACCTTGAGACGGTCGAGCTCGGTCACCAGTTGACAATGCTTGGTCATGAGGTCGAAGCGATCGCATTCGAGGGGCACGGTCTGGACGGTGTCGTGGTTGCGGAGGTCGTTGACGTCGGCAAGCATCCGGATGCGGATCGACTGAGTGTCTGCAAAGTTTCGGCAGGCGGCCGCGAGATTATCGATGTCGTTTGTGGGGCACCAAATGTATTCAAGGGCATGAAAAGCCCGTTGGCGATGCCCGGACTTAAATTGCCGAACGGCGTCAAACTACGCAAATCAAAAATACGCGGGGTAGTCTCGAACGGAATGCTGTGTAGCGCCGTTGAGCTCGGTCTCGGCGAAGAAGCCGATGGCATTATCAGCCTGCCGGCAGACGCGCCTGTTGGCGAGCCGCTGGTGGATTATCTAGAGCTGCCCGACGCGGTCTTCGACCTGAACCTAACACCGAACCGCGGCGACTGTTTCTGCGTCCTTGGAATCGCACGTGAGATTGCCGCGCTGACCGGTGCGGAGCTACGAGGTGCCGAGATAGATACGGTTGCAGCGACAATCGACGATACGCTGCCAGTTGAGCTGCTTGAACCCGCTGGTTGCCCGGTTTTCGCGGGCCGAGTAATACGGAATATCGATCCCCACGCTCGTTCACCGCTATGGATGATTGAGCGCTTGCGCCGTGCCGGCCTCCGAGAAATCCACCCGGTCGTCGATATCACAAATTACGTGATGCTCGAATTAGGCCAGCCATTGCATGCCTATGACCTCGGGCTGGTCAAAGGCGGCATACGGCCGCGGCTGGCGAAGCGGGGCGAGAAAGTCACGTTGCTTGACGAGAAAGAAGTGAATGTCAATGACGACACGCTCGTGATTACCGACGATAGCGGTGTCATCGGGCTCGCCGGCATCATGGGCGGGCTATCAACGGCAGTCAGCGAGCAGACCACCGACGTTTTTTTCGAAGCCGCATTTTGGCCGCAGGAATACATGGCTGGCCGGGCACGCGCCTATGGCATGCACACTGATGCGTCGATGCGATTCGAACGTGGTGTCGATCCTGAAGGGCAGGGGCGCGCCGTCGAGCGCGCAAGCAGCCTGTTGGTCGAAATCTCTGGCGGCAAAGCGGGTCCACTGGTGATGACAACGGCCGAAGAGCATATTCCGCCGCGCCGTCAAATCAGCCTGCGTCGCAACCGACTGGCGAAGCTATTGGGCGTTGAAATTGCCGACCAACAGATAACCGATATCCTAAATCGTCTGCAACTTTCGACGACAGTTACAGATACTGGCTGGGACGTCATCGCACCGCCGCATCGCTTCGATATCGAAATCGAAGCGGATCTCATCGAAGAGATTGCGCGGATTCACGGCTACGACAAGATTCCGGAGACGACGGCGATAGCGGAGACGCCGCTTGAAACCGTGACAGAGACCAGGGTCGATATGGAGCTGGTTGCGTCGACACTAACGGCTCGCGATTACCAGGAAGTCGTCACCTACAGTTTTGTCGGGGCCGAAGCGGATGAATTGATATCCGGTCATGCATCGGAATTGGTATTAAGCAACCCGATTTCATCCGAGATGTCGGTGATGCGTTCGTCGCTGGTTGCAGGAATGCTTGAGGCGGCCGCAAATAATACGGCCCGACAGCAGGAGCGCGTTCGCATCTTTGAAATCGGCAAGTCGTTTCATGGCAAGCTCGAACATCATGATGAAGTTGTTCGCATCGCTGCACTCGCAACTGGGCCAGCGCTGCCAGAACAATGGGGCAGCAATGGACTCAACGTTGATTTCTTTGACATAAAAGCTGATGTCGAAGCGATACTACGGCTTTCGAGTGATGAACAACAAATCGATTTCGAGCAGGTAACGAACCCGGCATTACAACCGGGCCAGGCTGCAACTATCACGCGGAATGGTGAAACGATAGGTGTTGTAGGAAGAGTGCATCCAAAGATTGCACGGCGTTTTGAATTGAAAACAGCCGCGTATATTTTTGAGCTTGACGCAGAAAAAGCGATGTCGACAGTGGCGCCCCAAGCCAAATCAATTTCGAAGTTTCCGGCTATACGGCGTGACATTGCGGTCATCGTTGATGAAAAGATTTCGGCTGACGATCTACTTCGCGCAGCGGCCAGTGCAGCACCGCGGCTCGTCACAGATATTCGAATATTCGACGTTTATCAGGGTCCAGGCATAGAAGCAGGGCTAAAAAGCGTCGCAATAGGCTTGATTTTGCAGGAAACATCCCGCACCCTTACTGACGACGATGCGGACGCCGCGCAAGCCGCGGCAGTGAAAAAACTTCAACAAGAATTTGCGGCCGTATTAAGAGACTAAGTAAATGGCGCTAACAAAAGCTGATATGGCGGAATC
Organism: Gammaproteobacteria bacterium; assembly: GCA_029861535.1. Lineage (GTDB taxonomy): Bacteria > Pseudomonadota > Gammaproteobacteria > Steroidobacterales > Woeseiaceae > UBA1847. The sequence goes on along the minus strand of JAOTZC010000035.1, from coordinate 13,115 downwards.
GCTGTTTAATGAGCTCGGGCTTAACAAGCGTGAAGCTCGCGAACTCGTCGATATGTACTTTGAGGAATTGCGTGCTTCGCTCGCAGTTGGGGAGCAGGTCAAACTTTCCGGATTCGGAAACTTTGATCTACGGGATAAGAAAGAAAGACCGGGTAGAAATCCGAAAACCGGACAAGAGATTCCGATCTCTGCGCGTCGTGTTGTGACGTTCCGGCCGGGACAAAAACTAAAAGCCCGAGTGGAAGCATATGCTGGAACCGGGGAATAACGACCAACTACCTCCAATACCGGGCAAACGTTACTTCACAATTGGTGAGGTAAGCGATCTCTGTGCCGTGAAACCGCATGTGCTTCGTTATTGGGAGCAAGAATTTCCACAGCTGAAACCGGTCAAGCGGCGCGGCAATCGTCGTTATTATCAGCGCCAGGATGTTCTGATCATTCGTCAGATCAGAAGCCTTTTGTACGACGAGGGGTTCACGATCGGCGGCGCACGCCAGCGACTAACCGGCGATTCTGCCAAGTCTGACATCACGCAAAGTCAGCAAATAATCAAGCAATTACGTACGGAACTTGAACAAGTCCTTAAGATCTTGAGGCGCTGAGCGTTGTTCTTTTAACTCCTCACAGTCGCACGTATCATGCGACTCAGTCGTGCAGTGTCGATCAGGCTTTGCGCGGTCGCACGAATCATGCAATTTGATGCAAGAACATTAGCCACTATTTTCTTATGGGTCGGGGCGTAGCGCAGCCTGGTAGCGCACCACAATGGGGTTGTGGGGGTCGGGAGTTCGAATCTCCCCGCCCCGACCAATTTATTTTGGGGGCGGCGGCAATCGGGGTGTCCCTCATCGTCATGGCTCGCTGCGCTGCGCTTTACTTCCTCTGAAGAACACCCCAGTTGCCGCCGCCATTCAAACGAAATTATCTATGCGGCGAGGAGATTCGACTGGGTTGTCCTAGTCTGGAGTATCGGTAACGCCTTTGGGCAGGGCGGTATTTGATTGAAGTAAAGCGCAGCGCAGCGAGCCATGAAGGAAAGTACCACTCCACGCAAGGGCGTTCCTCTCTAGGCAGGTTGTCGAACTACCGGCAGTTTTCTGTCTTCGATGCCTAAGAGAATTGGTTGCGCCATTTCACGATAGATATTGACCTTCGCGTTGTAGGCAACGCGGGACAAGCCGTGTTTGTCCATTATGTGCAGCCGGCGAATGTTGAATTGGCCACCACCCACATTCTCGCCGGTCAAATAACATTTGATTGCGGTCACTCGTTCGCCGGAAAATTCCATGCCGCTCAGCTTCGACAGATTGCCCTGAGCGCGCTGCAGGAATGTAACGGCGTCCAAGTGGGCTTGAGTCTCGGCGGGATCCGGATTGTTTGGCACTGCAATGTCCGCAAGAAAATCGCCAACCAAAATCTGCCCCGGCAGCGCAGCCTCGATCATTCGTGCCAACTCGATCGTGACATCGCCGACGATAAAATCGTGCATAGTCGGGTTTAATCCTTCGGCCTGGTGGAACTCGTAACAGCTACCGACGTGAAAACACGCACGCAGTCGCGGTACAGCTTTCGAGGATGACTTGCTGCGCGCGATCGCATTATCGGCCAGCACAATATGCATGAAATGGTACAAATTGACGTTCGCTTCGAGCCCGTCGTCGCGATTCCAAACGTAAAAGCCGTCGCCGCTCGACGAGCGAGCGAAATTTATGCCAACGTCTTGCTCGAGCATTTTCGCATGCGCCGAATTCAGCGAGTACGACAAGCTATTGAGCTGGGTCATCTGCTCGAACGGCGTCAACAGGCTGAAGCCGACAATATCGAACAAGGTTACGGCCCGGCTCGCGATGTAGTTAATACCGTAACGACGAATCATCTTCTCGATGATTTGCGTTTCGACGGGATGGCCGCTCAATGGCTCGCGCAGCGCGACGTAAACGGGCTGCACTTCGAGCAGTCGCGCCACTTTTTGCATCTGCGTGAAATTCAGTTGCCGGTCACCAGAGATCAGTTCGGTAATAAAGCGCGGTGACACTCGAGGTGGCATGTCGTCTGGCCGCGACGCCGTATACTCGGCAATTGCATAGTGCGGTACGACCAGAATCAGGACGCCTTCATCTAGCGGCGCCCAGCTAAGAATATTGTTTTGCCCCAGAGACCAGTGTTCGTGGAGATTACGTTCGAGCTGCACAAGGTTGCTGCGTTGGCGCAGCCCCATCTCTTGTGCGAGACCAGCGAGTTGATCCAGGTATGGCGAAAAGTCCGCTAATCGACGAATACCGGATTGAGAAATGTCATCTAGTTCCATGATGTTTCGCGAAACTAATCCCATCCGCGGTTAATCGCAAGTAATATCCCCACTTATGACACATAGTGCACCTAATTTGGACGCGATCACGCAACTGCGGGCGAGCCTCGCGCACGATATCGTGCGCACCCCACTGATGCGCTGTGCCGGGCTGGAGAGTTTACTTGACGACGGTTCAATGGTTTACGGCAAGCTCGAGTTCTTGCAGCGTACCGGCACTTTCAAAGCTCGGGGCGCATTAGCAGTGATCAGGGGCCTCAGTCGGGAGCAGCTCGCGGCCGGTGTAACGGCCGTCAGCGCGGGTAATCACGCTATTGCAACGGCATTTGCCGCGAAGGCCGCCGGCACCAGCGCCAAGGTCGTCATGATTGCGTCGGCCAATGCCTATCGGATCAATGCCTGCCGATCGTATGGCGCCGACGTTGTTTTGGCCGACGATGCCCATACTGCGTTTGAGATGGCTGAGCGCATCAAGCAACAAGAAGGCCGATTTTTCGTGCACCCATTTGACGGCGAAGCAATAGCGACAGGCACCGGTACGGTCGGTCTCGAGATTTGCGAGCAATGCGACAATTTCGACGCAGTCGTCGTTTCTGTCGGCGGCGGCGGGCTAATCGGTGGGATCGGGAATGCCGTCAAACAACTGCGGCCGGCCTGCGAGGTAATCGGAGTCGAGACCAATGGTGCCGATTCGATGCATCGAAGCCTTGAGGCGGGAGAGCCTGTTTCGATCGACCGGGTTGATACGATTGCGGACAGCCTCGGTGCGCCGTTCGCGTTGCCGTATTCGTTCGAACTTTGCCAGCGATACGTCGATCGAATGGCAATGGTCAGCGATCTGAATCTGCAGCAAACAATGGGATTACTTTTTAAGCATATGAAGCTGGCGGTCGAACCCGCTTGCGCCGCAAGTACGGCTGCGCTGCTAGGGCCATTACGGGAGTTACTGCGTGGCAAGCGCATCGTGCTAGTCTTTTGTGGCAGCAACATTGACTGGGATACCTACTCCAAATTGGCCATTCTGAATTAGGCATTGGATCAAATTGCCGAAAAATTGAAGCAAATCGTCGGCCCAGGCGCGTGGGAGGATGATGAACACGCACTCGAGCTAAACCTAACAGAGGGGCGTGGTGCGATTCGTGGTAAGGCACGAATCATGGTCTCGCCGGCCAATCGCGAGCAGGTTGCTGATGTCGTGCGGGCCTGTGGGGAAACCGGTGTAGGAATCGTTCCGCAAGGCGGCAATACCGGCTTGTGCGCTGGCGCTGTTCCGGATGCATCCGGCGAGCAAGTCATCCTAAGTCTGTCGAGACTCAATAAGATTCGTAAGATAGATCCGCTGGACTTTTCGATCGTCGCCGAAGCCGGCTGTGTGTTAGCGGACATGCAGGCAGCGGCCAGGGACGCCGATCGCTTTTTTCCGCTCAGCCACGGCGGCGAAGGCAGCTGTCAGATTGGCGGCAACCTGTCGACGAACGCGGGGGGAATCAATGTGCTGCGTTATGGCACGACGCGTGATCTAGTCCTGGGAGTCGAGGTCGTCCTGGCTGATGGAACGATTTGGGATGGGATAAAAACATTGCGGAAAGACACCGCCGGTTACGACCTGAAGCAGCTGTTTATCGGCAGTGAAGGCTCGCTCGGAATCATCACGGCGGTCGCCATGAAGCTGTATCCGGCACCCGGCGAAGCGCGCACTGCTTTGGTGGCGCTAAACGATGCTGTCGACGCCGTATCACTGCTGAGCGTCTGTCGTGCACAGCTCGGCGACGACGTGCAGGCATTTGAGCTGATCAGTTCGCGCGCGTTCGAATATGTGCTTCGACACATCCCCGACACACAGTCGCCGTTTCCGGAGAATTTTCCTTGGTACGTCCTTGTAGAGACAGCGAATTCTGCACGCGAGACTAGTTTGGAGGATACGCTGGGGTCGGCGGCTGGAGAGGGGCTGATTGTCAACGCCGTCATTGCTAAAAACGCAAGCGAAAGCGCCAAGCTTTGGCGCATTCGCCATTCGATCTCGGAAGCCGAGAAACTTGAGGGGGCCGGCGCGAAACACGACATCGCTGTGCCAATCGGCAAAATCCAGGAGTTTCTGCTTGAAGGGGAAAATCGTTTGCGCGAGCGCGTGCCCGATGTGCGGCCGGTGATCTTTGGTCACGTTGGCGATGGCAATCTTCACTATAATATGTCGCTGCCACATGATGTGTCGAAAACGGCACAGGAACAGATGCGACAGTTGGCCAGCAAAATCGTCTATGATCTGGTCACTGAGATGGGCGGCAGCATCAGTGCGGAGCATGGTATCGGCGTCCTCAAAAAGGCGTATTTGAAGAAGTACAAGAGCGATGTCGAGCTAGGCCTGATGCGGTCACTCAAAGCAACGTTGGATCCCGGAAATATCCTCAATCCGGGCAAAGTATTATGACGACCAGTTCCGCGTGAGGGCGCGATTAGAGCGATAAAATACGGCATTGCCTGGGCTATCAAATCTAAATGAACGCTGATACGAAGCAAATCCGCGACTTGCTCGGCGACCAGCTGTCCGATCTGGAGGACAGTCTCGGCGCGACGGTTGACGATGTCGAAATGCTCGCTGGCCTGCAGCAGGGTATCGGCCGTCTGCTTGCCGACAATCACAATTTCGAGGGCGAGATACGTCAGGTGCTGCAAGAGCATTTCGATCGCGGCGCGCTGCGTAAGGAGACCTATCAGCTCGTCAAATCGATGCTGGATCGCTTTGTGACCGAGGACGTTCCAACGATACCGGGCAATATTGTTTACGACACGGTAGAGCCACCCTCGCTTAGAGAACCCAACGGCCCGGCTGACGAGCCGGCGCAAAATCAGTTTTCATCCACGGCAGTCCTGGCAAACGACTCATTCAAGCCGACCAGCGCCGACGATCAGGTACAGGTTGGCTCCGTACTTCGTGACCGATTTTTGCTACAGAAGCGAGTGTCCGGTGGCAGCATGGGTGTCGTCTACAAAGCGCTTGATCGACGGCTTGCGGAAGCGGGGACCGAAGACCCGTATGTCGCTATTAAAGTTCTGTCGCCGCAGCTCGCCAAGAGCGGCTCCGCACTTCGAGCGCTGCAACAGGAGGCAGCAAAAGGACGCTGCCTAGTTCACCCGAATATCGTGCGCTTTATCGACTTGGATCGAGATGACGAACTTTATTTCATCGTCATGGAGTGGCTCGAAGGTCGCACACTCGCCGATATTCTGGATTCGCCGGATGGCAAGAACATCGACCTTAAGCAAGCCTTAGAAATTGTTCGGCAAGTGGGCAACGCGCTCGACTATGCACATCGTTGTGGCATCGTGCATGCCGATGTCAAGCCGGGCAATATCATGATTACGTCGAATGGCGATGTGAAGCTGTTCGATTTTGGCGTGGCGCGCGTACGACAAACCCAAATGCAACAAGGAACCTCCGATTCCGGCGTCTTCGTTGCGATGACGCCAGCGTATTCAAGCATGCAGGTTTTGACGGGCGAGGAGCCGGTGCCGTCGGATGACGTGTTCTCGCTCGGCTGCCTTTGGTATCGCCTGGCGGCAGGGTATCGGGTGTTTGGGCCACGCAATGCTGCCGAAGCTGCGGAACAAGGAATGACACCACAAGCTCTGGACGCGCTGTCGCAGCAACAGTGGGCGGCATTAAAAAAAGCAATTTCCTACTCCCGTGTCACGCGTTTCGACACAGTTGCTGAGTTTCTCGAAGAGCTCGATCATCCTACTAGCGATTTCATTAATATCGAACCGGAGGACGGATTAGTCGCGCATGAGACCGGAGGATCAAAGTTCTGGTTGTATGGCCTGATCGCGATGCTGCTGTTGCTGATCTTCGCGGGCTACCAGTTCGGTTTATCCGACAAGGTTCGCGATTGGCTGGCGCAGCAAGATTTTCGCGCACTGATTGAAGGAGCAGACATCCGCGACGTCGACGTCGGCGCGACAGACTCCGAGCTGACGGAATTGCCGGTTGAGGGATTATCAAGCGACACAGACGCTGAAGACGTCCTCGATTTGCCGACAGATGAACTTGCCGTCGAAACATCGGTTTTTGACGAGGTACCAGAGCCGGCAGCTGCGAGCTCGCTGGTTGATTTTTCTGCGCTGCCTGAGGCCGATGTCGATATCACGTTAATAGAGTCCGCCAACGACAGTGTTCCAATCGCGGTAACGTTACGCGAGGACGGTCAGCCCGTAACCGTGGATTTGTTACGCACGGGTTCACTGGAAGTACCAATGCGCTTACGCATTGAAGAGGTCTCGTTTAGCGGCAACCGCTCGCCCTGGGCAGCAGGCCAGTACACAATTTCCGACGACAATATCATCGAGATACCGGCCGGGCAGGATCGTGCCCGCATTACCATTTCGATGGCGAGCGACCCGCTGCGCGAGGCGGACCAGCAGTCGACGTTGCGTATCCGACAGGCAGAATCGACGCGTACGCAGTTGGCCGCAATTGAGGTTATTTTGCAGGACGATGACCAGCGAGCATTTGAAGCCGGCCTGTCAGCCAATACGATCGCGTTTGCTGTTAGTCAGGTAGCCGTTCAAGAACGCGACCCAGCGGTGCAAATCGATGTGCTCCGTTTCAATCCGAATGACGAGCCCTTAGTAGTTGGCTATGCCGTTAGGGATATCACCGCGACGGACGGAGAAGATTACTTTTCGCCCGGCGGCTTCTCGCTATCATTTGGACCGCAACAACGCAGCACAAGGTTGTTGATTCCATTAGTTCAGGATTCTCTCGTCGAAGGTGACGAGGCATTTACCGTCGAACTCGCAACTCAGGACGACAGCGTGCCTAAAGATGTATTCCAACGCATCATTGTCATGATTCGAGACGACGAGATCGCGGGCGAATAACATCCCTGTTAGACTCCGGCCGAATCGGACGCGTTGATTTGGTGTCCTGGGCAAGCAAGCGGACGGATCCATGGTTGAAAAAGAATTGCGACGTTATTCTCGCGTCGTCGTCGATGGCAATGAACAAGCACCCAGTCGCGCCATGTTGCGCGCAGTTGGATTCGACGAAGAAGACTTCAACAAGCCACAAATCGGAATCGCGTCAACCTGGAGCATGGTGACACCGTGCAATATGCATATCGGGAAGCTCGCCGATGTCGCCGCAACCGCGGCCGATGGCGCCGGCGCCAAAGGAGTCGTTTTCAACACGATTTCGGTGTCCGACGGAATTTCCATGGGGACACCGGGCATGCGCTACTCATTGGTATCGCGGGAGATCATAGCCGATTCGATTGAAGCGGTTGCCGGTGCCGAAGGCTTTGATGGCCTCGTTGCGATTGGCGGCTGTGACAAGAACATGCCTGGTTGCGTCATGGCGATGGCACGATTGAATCGGCCGGCCGTTTTTGTCTATGGAGGAACAATCAAACCAGGTGCCAAACGCCGCGACGTTGTGTCGGTTTTTGAGGCGGTTGGCGCGCTTGCCGGCGGCACTATTAGTCAGGACGAACTCCTGGAGGTCGAACGGACGGCAATTCCAGGGCCAGGCGCCTGCGGCGGCATGTACACCGCGAATACAATGGCGTCGGCCATTGAAGCCTTGGGCATGAGTCTTGCGAACAGCTCTGCGCAGGAAGCGGTGTCCGAACACAAGATCGATGATTGCAAGCAGGCGAGCGTCGCCGTCATGAACTTGTTACGCAACGATATCAAGCCACTCGACATCATGACGAAGAAGGCGTTTGAGAACGCCATTGCAGTTGTTATCGCACTCGGCGGCTCGACCAATGCGGTTCTGCATTTGATTGCGATGGCGCGTGAGGCCGACGTCGATCTGACGCTGGACGACTTCACACGCATCGGCGCGGAAACGCCGGTCCTTGCCGATGTTAAGCCCAGTGGCAAATACCTGATGTCGGAGCTGATTGCCATTGGCGGCATTCAGCCGCTGATGAAACGCATGCTCGAGCACGACCTGCTGCACGGTGATTGCATAACGGTTACCGGCAGGACGCTCGCCGATAATCTCGCGGACGTTGACGACTACCCAACGGGGCAAGATATCGTGCGTGACTTTGATGCCCCAATAAAGCCCAACAGCCACCTTGAGATTCTCTACGGCAACGTCGCGCCCGATGGGGCTGTTGCGAAAATCACTGGAAAGGAGGGGTTGCGGTTCGAAGGTAGTGCGCGCGTTTACCATTCTGAAGAGGACGCGCTCGCCGGTATTCTCGATGATACGGTCAAGGCCGGCGACGTTATCGTGATTCGCTTTGAAGGTCCCAAGGGGGCACCCGGCATGCGAGAAATGCTGAGCCCGACAGGTGCGATCGTGGGCAAGGGGCTTGGGACTGATGTGGCGTTGATTACGGACGGCCGATTTTCCGGCGGCAGCCACGGATTTGTGGTTGGACACGTGTCTCCAGAAGCGGCCGTCGGCGGCCCTATCGCATTGATCGAAGATGGCGACAAGATCACGATCGATGCTGAGCTTAAGCAGATCAACGTTGCCGTCAGCGATGATGAGTTGGCGGCTCGCCGCCAGGCATGGGAGCGACCGCCATCAAGCGTGCGTCGCGGCGCGCTGGCCAAATATCGCGCCGAGGTGTCATCGGCGGCCGACGGGGCCGTGACAATCCCTGATCCGTGGGACGTATAGCCCGCCTGGACTTGACCTTTTCTGCCAGGTTCGCTCTACTGCATTGCAGAAAGTTTCAGACACCCTCGTAAAGTGCCACGGTATTCCTTTATGGATGCTAAAGAACTCCTAAAACAGATGGCGCGCCAGAGGTGCGTGGGTGCCAATGGCAGGAGTACCGGCTAGCATAAAGCCCGGACTTTGCTAACGAACCCGCAAGGACATCCTGGCGGGTTTTTTTTTGCCGCAATATGCGAGAGCAAAGATCGACAGCATCATGACCGAAGAAGCCGAGTTCGAAGCCAGCGACGGCCTGGGTGCGCCGGAAAGTATTGCTCAGTCAGCCTGGGTGGTCATGAAATTCGGTGGCTCCAGCGTTTCGACAGCTGAGAACTGGGCGATTATCGCAGCTCTGATCGAAAATCGGCTCAGGGACGGACTCAATCCAGTCATCGTTCATTCGGCCCTGAAGGGAGTATCGAACGCGCTGCGATCATTGCTCGACGAAGCGGTTTCCGGCGATCCGGACGCCAGCGTCGCCGCGATCCGCGCTCAGCACTACGACCTAGCCAGTGAGCTTGGCCTAGACGGTCCGGCATTACTCGATGATTCGCTACACGAACTCGAACAACTGATTGCCGGCGTAAAGCTCGTCCGTGAAATCAGCGTTCGTGTTCGTGTTCGGATCATGGCAATCGGTGAATTGATGTCGACGCGGATCGGCGCCGCCTATCTGGACAAAGTCGGGTTACCCGTTGTGTGGATCGATGCACGCGATTTGCTGACGAGCAATAGTCGCGATGGGGCACAACGGACACGCGATTATCTGGTAGCTACCTGCGACCATGATGCCGACGCTGGCATGCAGCAGCGTCTCAAAGCGACTGGCAAAGTCATCCTGACGCAGGGCTTCATTGCACGGAATCGCAACGGCGAGACGGTTCTGCTTGGTCGCGGTGGTTCGGATACGTCGGCGGCATACCTGGCCGCACGATTGCAGGCGCGACGCCTGGAAATCTGGACCGATGTACCGGGCATGTTTTCTGCCGATCCGCGTTGGGTGCCATCGGCGCGACTACTTGTCGCATTGCGCTACGAGGAAGCGCAGGAACTTGCATCAGCGGGCAGTTCGGTGCTGCATCCGCGTTGCATATCGCCATTGCGACCGCATGGCATTCCACTGTTTATTCGTTGCACGACGGCTCCAGAAATTCATGGCACAGTCATTTCATCAATAACCGATGAAATCGAACCTCAGGTGAAGGGCATTTGTGTTCGCGAGAACATCACGTTGGTGTCGATGGACAGTGTTGGTATGTGGCACGAGGTTGGATTCCTTGCGCGCGCATTTGCCGTCTTCAGCGAACACGGCGTGTCGATCGATTTAGTGTCGACGTCGGAGACCAACGTAACGGTGTCGATCGATACCGACGACGGCGTGGTCCCGGCGGATGTCCAGGAGGCTCTGCTCTCCGATCTGAATCGTCTTTGCCGCACTCGGGTCATCACCGATTGCGCGGCGGTCAGCCTCGTCGGCCGAAAAATTCGCACGATCTTGCCACGATTAGCGCCGGCGCTCGAAGTTTTCGAAGAAGAAAAAATTCATTTGATGTGCCAGGCGGCCAATGACCTCAATTTGAGCTTTGTCATCGGCAGGGATCAGAGCGAGCGTCTTGTCAGCAAGCTGCACTCGACCGTGATCCGCAGTACTGGCGGCAGTCCTGCCTTCGGCGCAAGCTGGGAAGCATTGTTCAGGGGAGAGGTGCTGGCGGCGCATACGGCAGACGCATGGTGGTTGGAAAAACGTCGTGAACTATTGCAACTCGCGAGTAAGCAGCTGAATGCCTATGTATACGATCGTGATAGCGTTCGCACGGCGGCGCGCAATTTGCTCGATCTCGAAAACGTTGATCGAGTTCTGTACGCGGTTAAAGCCAACTTTAATGCTGAGTTGCTAAAGACGCTGGACGAGCAGGGCGTGGACTTCGAGTGCGTGTCACCGGGAGAGGTAGAGTGGCTCGAAAAAACTTTGCCCGGGTTTGATCTCGATCGAATCCTGTTCACACCCAATTTCGCGCCGCGATCGGAGTACGAGTGGGCGCTTCAGAAAGGCTTGCTGGTGACACTGGATAACTTACATCCGCTGCAAGCATGGCCTGAGTTATTTGCCGGCAGCAAGCTGTTCATTAGAGTCGATCCCGGGCAGGGACGCGGCCATCACGAGCACGTCAAGACCGCCGGTGTGCATTCGAAGTTCGGCGTGCCTAGATTTGAGATTGACGAGCTCATTCAACTTGTCGCCGCCGCTGATGCAGAAGTCATCGGCATTCATGCACACAGTGGAAGCGGTGTGTCGGATCCTGATGCTTGGCGAAATATCGCCGGCGAACTAATTACGGTCGCTGAGCGATTTCCGGGTGTGCGCACGATCGATCTCGGTGGAGGTCTTGGAATTCCGGAAAAACCTGGCGATAAACCGTTCGACCTCACACGCATGGACGATACGCTCGCTGAGATCAAGGCAGCCTATCCGCAGTACGATCTGTGGATCGAACCCGGCCGTTACCTGGTTGCACGAGCAGGCGTATTGCTGACTAGGGTCACGCAGGTCAAGGGTAAAGGTGAAATGCGGTATGTCGGTGTCGGCACCGGAATGAATTCGCTGATACGACCCGCCCTGTACGGCTCATATCATGAGATTGTCAATCTAACAAAAGCGGATCACGCGCCCAGCGAAACCGTTACGGTCGTGGGACCAATATGCGAAACTGGGGACCGCTTGGGTACCGATCGGCTGTTGCCACCGTCTGAAGAGGGCGATGTAATCTTGATTGCGAACGCGGGCGCTTATGGTTACGTCATGAGTTCGCAATACAATCGACGAGAAATTGCGCCGGAGATAGTGATTTAGAAGGCACGGGAATTGGCATGAAATTGTACTGGGCACCGAAAACACGTTCGACGAGAGCCATTTGGATGCTTGAGGAAGCCGGCCTGGACTACGAGCTCGCACCGGCCGACATTCGCGACCCAAATCGACAAGACAGCGAAGAATTTCGAGCCGCGAGTCCGATGGGCAAAGTACCAGCGCTCGTCGACGGTGATGTGTCGATGTCGGAGTCGGCGGCTATTTGTCTCTATATTGCCGACCGCTATTGTTCGGGCACGCTTGCACCGCCAGTTGACGATGCTCGACGTGGAAAATTCTTATATTGGATCATGTATACGCCGGCTGTCGTCGAACCGGCAATGTCTGAGAGATTCAGTGGCGTCGAACCGAATCGCGGTCGCAGTGGTTGGGGTGATTTCGACTTGATGATCGAAACCTGGGAGCAAGGTCTCGGTGACAGCCAATGGATACTTGGCGATCAGTTCACAGCGGCCGACGTCATGCTCGGTTCCAGCGCCGTGTTTCTTCGTATGTTCGACATGCTTCCCGACTCGGCGGTACTGGGCGCCTACGCAGATCGCTGCTTCGGCCGAGACGCGTATCAGAAAGCGCTCGCGATGCAGTAACGTCGAGCGTCTCCGGCTTTACCCAGGGTTACCCAACGTCGACAATGCTAGAGAAATAGACGATGTTGGCGCACCGGTGGGTCTCGGCTTGAGGTAATTTCTCACGATTGCACTGTAACTCATTGCAATAGTGATGGTTTTCCCATGAAACTTCGTCAGCGTAGGTACAGCCGGTCGGCGCAGTGTTTGCCACGGTGGACAGGGCAACGCTCCGTAAGACTCCTCGGCCGTGTGGCCGTTGCGATCGCTAAAGCGATATCGTAAGTAACTATTTTTTGTACAAAAAATTGTGTTGCTTGCTTGACGCTCGAAAATCAAGACCCTAGACTGCAACCGTACTCATCGAGACCGGCTGAGGGAAAGGCCCAGTGACGCCGGGGCAACCAACAGAACTAACCACTCTGGAAAGGTGCCAACTCCTGCGGAGGCATTAGCTTCCGAAAGATGAGGGTCCGTGCAATACGCGCCGGTGCGCTGAAGGGCACGACACCCCTCCCTTGCGGGCTTCGCAGGGTTCCGATGAGCGTTTTTTTTCATTTGGAACCGCGGAGACCGAAACATGACATCCACAGCGAATCGCCCGCCGAGTAGTTCAGTAGGTGCCGCTACGCGCGCCGTGCGCGCATCGATTGAATCCGACATACAGCACGGTGCCGTCGTGCCGCCACTGCA
>JAOTZC010000058.1 GCA_029861535.1 Gammaproteobacteria bacterium | reverse complement strand
GCGGGTCCAAAAGGCGAGGAACAGCCGAAGCAAAAGACCAAGCAGGCGCAAGCCGTCAGCAAGGAAGTTTACGACCAGATCCAAAAGGCGCAGGAAGCGGTCGATGGGAAAAACTATCAGGGCGCTTTAAAGATGCTCAATCGTCTTTATAACCCTGAGAAATTGACCGAGTACGAGCAGGCCAATGTGCTGAATTACATTGGTTTTGTTTACTACAACATGGACGACGCCCTGAATGCGATCAAAACCTACGAAAGAATGGTTTTGATTCCAACTTTGGAACCGCAACTTCTGAAGCAGACGACGTATACGCTTGCTCAGCTCAATATGATGGAGGAGCGATATTCCAAGACGCTCGATTTGCTAAATAAGTGGTTTACTTTGGAGCCCAACCCAGCGCCGGAACCCTTCATTCTGAAAGCACAGGTCTTCTACCAGCTGCAGCGTTATGGCGAAATGGTGAAGCCGATTGAAGATGCGATGGCTATCGCGGCTAAGCGCGAAAAGCCGGCGAAAGAAGACTGGTATGTGCTATTGAATTTTGCGTATTTTCAACAAGAGGATTATAAAAAGGTACGCGATATTCAAAAAATCCTGTTGGAGACCTGGCCGAAAAAGCGCTACTGGTTCTCTTTAGCCGGCGCGTACACGGAACTTGGTGAAGATCAAAATCTGATCGCAGCTTATGATGCCGCATACACGCAAGGCATGCTCGAAAAGGAGAGTGAGTACGTGACGATGGCGCAGCTCTTTATGCAGCGTGAGGTGCCCTTCAAGGCGGGCCAGCTTCTCGAGGAGCACATGAATAAAGGCACCATCGCCAAGACGCAAAAGAACTATCGCTTGTTGTCTCAGGCCTGGCAGCTCAGCATGGAAGACGAGAAGGCTATCCCAGCGTTGACAGAAGCAGCGCGTCTGAGTTCCGATGGCGAACTCGACATCCGTCTCGGTAACGCATTTTTGAATACAGCAAAGTATGAAGACTGCTCCAAAGCCGTTCGCAATGGGATACGAAAGGGCGGATTAAAAAACCCGGACAACGCGCAAATCTCTTTGGGCATGTGTCTTTACAATCTCCGTCAATACAGCGATGCGAAATCGGCGTTTCGATCAGCCGCCAGGTCCGAGAAGTCGGCGCGCGTGGCCAGTCAATGGATTCGCGTAATCGAAGCCGAAGAAGAACGCAACCGGCAAATTCGACTTGCAAGAGAAGCCGCAAGGAAGAAACGGCAGGAAGTCGAGGAACGCCGCAAGAAGTCAAATCGCGCCTGACACAGCAATCCTAGTCCTGTTTTGTTAACTGGGGCGTTGACCGGCAACGGTCAACGCCCCTAAACTACGCGCCGCTGAAATATCTCAGGACGAATCACCGCATGCCAAAAGTTATCTACATCACTCCGGATGGCGCCCGTCACGAAGTTGACGTCGAGAGCGGCTATTCCATTATGGAAGGCGCAATCAATAACAACATCGACGGTATTGTCGCCGAATGCGGTGGTGCTTGCGCCTGTGCAACCTGTCATAGCTACGTCGACGAGGCGTGGCTCGACAAGATCCCGGAAATGGATGACATGGAAGACTCGATGCTCGACGCGGCCTTCGAGCGCAAGGATAACAGCCGACTCACTTGCCAGTTAGAAGTGTCAGACGAGCTGGATGGCATCGTCATCCACGTCGCCGATAATGAGTACTAGACGGCTGCGGGTCTAATACTTCTCATCTTCCGCAGCCGCGCGTATGGTATCTGCCGAAAATTCGCCGCTCTCGTCGAACTCGGCCGCAACAGGTGTAATTTCGTTCTGCGCGAACTCACGAGCGGCAGCCTGTATGATCTAATGCTCTTCGCTTAGTGAAAAATCCATGTCTCCTCCATGTCGTGCACCGTATTATACGAAGACATGCGGCGTATTTGCATGCGTACAGGTATCGGCAGTTGTTGCTTTAACATGACGCGGGCTTGGATACAGCCTAGAATCAGCTGACAAAATTAAAACCAAACAGGAGACAATCATGCCCATTCAAGCGGGCGAGAAAATGCCCTCGGGTACCTTTGGCGTTATGACGGACTCCGGACCGGGTGCAATAACGTCGGACGAGCTTTTCGGCGGCAAGAAAGTCGTTATCGTATCAGTCCCCGGCGCATTTACGCCCACCTGTTCGATGAATCATTTGCCGGGTTTCGTCGAACAAGCCGAAGCGATCCGCAGCAAGGGCGTCGATACAATTGCCTGTATGGCTGTAAATGACGTTTTCGTCATGGATGCCTGGGGCAAGGACCGCGGTGTTGGCGATGACGTCGTTATGCTCGCTGATGGCAATGGCGAATACGCGCGGGCGCTCGGCCTCGAATTCGACGGTTCGGCGTTCGGTATGGGCACGCGCGGCCAGCGCTTCGCGATCGTCGTCGACGACGGGGTCGCATCGCATGTTGCCATTGAAGCGCCAGGGGAATTCGAGGTCAGTAAGGCGGAGTCGATTCTGAACAATCTTTAGCGCTTGTAGGGGTCCGCTTGTAGGGGTCGGATCCAATTTATCGACGCGTGGCAGCCGCGCCGCACGGACCAATTGTTGACAAATTGGATCCGACCCCTTTTGCGGGATCCGACCCCTAGCGCGTTGATAAATTGGATCCGACCCCTTTTGCGCCCTAGAGCGCGTTGGTCAATTCTGGGAGAGCTTTGAAGAGGTCGGCGACCAGGCCGATGTCCGCGACTTCGAAAATTGGTGCTTCCTCGTCTTTGTTGATTGCGACAATGGTGCCGGCATCTTTGATGCCGGTCAGGTGCTGAATCGCGCCGGAAATGCCGATCGCAAAATACAAATCCGGTGCGATGATCTTTCCGGTTTGGCCGACCTGCATTTCGTTTGGCACGTAGCCGGCGTCGACTGCCGCACGCGACGCGCCCACGGCTGCGCCGAGTTTGTCCGCAAGTGCGAAAATAATGTCGAAATTTTCCGAGCTTGCGAGCGCGCGACCACCCGATACGACTGTCGATGCTGTCTGTAGATCCGGTCGATCGGACTGGCCCGACTCGACACTAACAAGGCGCGTGTGCGACGGGATGTCGACTGCAATGTCAGCGCTCTCAACCGGCGCCGAGTTCGTTGCATCAACGGCCTGCCAGGATGCGGTTCGCACCGTTGCCACCACCGGTTTTCCGGTCGGCGCTGTTACTGTCACGATCGCGTTGCCAGCATATATCGGGCGCTTGAATGTGTGGCTGCCTTCGACGCTCATGATGTCGCTAATCTGATTAAGGCCCAACAGGGCGGCGACGCGAGGCATCAGATCCTTACCAAACGTGGTCGATGGCCCGAAAATATAATCGTAGCCGTCAGCCAGTGCGACGACTTGCGGTGCGAGAATGGCGCTCAGCGCGTATTCGTTAGCGGCGTTTTCGACCGTCAAAATTCTAGCAACTGAGTCCAGTTTCGCGGCATCGCTGGCGACAGCGGCCGCCGATGCCGCTAAGACGGCTACGTCGATCTCGGTGCCTGCTATCGCGGTTGCGCAGGCAACGCATTTCGCCGTGCTTGGGTTCAGCACCGCACCATCATGTTCGGCAACAATGAGCACCTTTGCCATTACAGTAGTCCTTTTTCTGTGAGGGCCGAAACGAGGCCGGCAACGTCGTCGACTATGATTCCTTTTTGTCGAGCAGCCGGCGGTTCGAAATGACTGTCCTCGATGATAGAACTTGACTCGATACCGAGATCGGCGATGGGAATCTGGTCGAGCGGTTTTTTCTTGGCCTTCATGATGTCTGGTAGCTTGACGTAGCGCGGTTCGTTGAGGCGCAGATCGACCGAAATCACCGCCGGAAGATCGACGTCAACTAATTCGAGCCCGGCGTCGACCTCGCGGGTTACGCGGGCGGTATTGCCATTAAGTTCGATTTTTGACGCAAATGTCGCCTGTGGGCGGCCCCAGATTGCGGCCAGCATTTGGCCAATCTGGCTGTTGTCATCATCGATCGCCTGCTTGCCAAGGATGACGAGTTCCACACCTTCACGATTGACGATTTCTTGGAAAACACGGGCCCGACTCAGAGGGTCTATTGAGTCGACGGCGTCAACAAGAATTGCCCTGTCAGCACCCATTGCGAGGCCTGTGCGAAGCTGTTGCTGTGCAGCGTCGGTCCCAATTGACATGACAATGACTTCGCTCGCATCGCCGCGGTCCTTGATACGCAGCGCTTCCTCCAGAGCAATTTCGTCGAACGGGTTGATGCTCATTTTTACGCCGTCGGTCTCGACGCCACTGCCGTCATTTTTTACCCTGACACGAACGTTGTAATCAATGGCGCGTTTCAGGCCAACAAGAATCTTCTCCACTCAAACTTCTCCAAGTAATACTGCAGCGCGGAATTCTCGCGCGGCCCGGTATTGTCTACGACCATTTCCCCGTGTACAAGGGCGATAACGAGCACCGGGCGCCGAGGAACAATGATGTCGGACTTTGCTCCGTTAATTGTCGCAAGTGAGCTTGAACAGCGACTTACAAGGCCGGACTGGCGAGTCGTTGACTGCCGGTTCGACCTGATGAATCCGTCCGCAGGCCGCGCTGAGTGGCTCGATGGACACATTCCCGGCGCATTGTATGCCGACCTGGATGAAAACCTCGCGGGACCAATTACCGAAACTAGTGGCCGACATCCGCTTCCGGACGAAGAGAAAGCGGCACAATTTTTTGGCGGTTTGGGTATCGGTGCCAAGACCAAGGTTGTGGTTTACGACAGCGGTAGTGGCGCGATAGCGGCACGCGCTTGGTGGCTGTTGCGCTGGCTGGGACATGAGCGAGTCGCCTTGTTGGACGGCGGCTATGCAGGCTGGGTTCGGCACGACGGAGTGGTTGAACAAGGCGAAGTTCACGTGGCGCCGGAGACGTTTCTTTCATCGCCGCATAATGGCTGGCTACTGACAACGAATGAGGTCGAAGCTTGGGTGTTGGAGGGCAAATCCGTTGGCCTCGTCGATGCGCGAGACAAGGCTCGGTTTTGCGGTGACGTAGAGCCCATCGATCGGGTGGCAGGCCATATTCCCGGGTCGACAAATCTTCCGTTTAGCGAGAACTTGCGATCCGATGGCACCTGGAAGGCGCCAGGAGCACTTCGCCGGCTCTGGGCAGCGACACTCGGCGAGCGCACAGACGGCGATTGGGGCGTAATGTGCGGATCTGGTGTCACGGCCTGCCATCTGGCGCTGTCAGCGAAGCTCGCGGGGCTTCACGAGCCGAGGCTGTATGTCGGTTCCTGGAGCGAGTGGATTAGGAATTCCGACCGGCCGGTCGCGACCGGCCCCTGACGCCCGCCAGCGCCGCCGGACGGTTGCGGAACCGGCGTCAACTTAATACATATCTGGCGCGTTATTTTGATTAATATTTCGCCAGTTAAGTACCCCCGTGCGGCGCAGTGGGAAGGAGAATTCCAATGAGAAAAATACTTATGAAACAGCTATTAATCGCCTTTATTTCATGTGGATTAATAGCATGTGCTAGCACCGAAGTAGCGGACCCAGGGGCAGATTATGACGATGCGCCGAGGGCTTCGGATTGCATCTTTGAGGGGACTATCCGAGACTATCAGGTATTGGACGAAAGCAATCTCGTCGTGACTGCCTCGGCGAAGCGCAAATACCATATAGAGCTTCTCAGACGTGCTTACGGACTCAAATCCAGCTGGCACATCGGATTTACGTCACCGACAAGCCGCATTTGTCCAGGATTCAGCGACATCGTTGTCGATGACAACTTCGGTCCCGAAAAGATCCGAATTCGCAGCATTCGCGCGCTGAGTCCCGAAGAACATGACGATTTGTTAATCCGGTATGGCAAGAAAAAACCGGAGATAGTTGAAGCCCCGGCCACCGAAAAGCTTGAAAGTGCCGAGGTTGAAGAGCTGGACTGAGTTGCTGGGTATTCCCATACGGCAATTCGGTCACGCAATCCGCAATCTCCGTGCGGACCCGCCCGGCCAACCGTTAAAGGTTGGCCGGGTTTTTTATAGTCGGAATCCGGGTCGCTACCCCCGACTGGGTTGGCCGGGTTTTTTATAGTCGGAATCCGGGTCGCTGCCCCCGACTGGGTTGGCCGGGTTTTTTATAGTCGGAATCCGGGTCGCTACCCCCGACTGGGTTGGCCGGGTTTTTTATAG
>JAOTZC010000057.1 GCA_029861535.1 Gammaproteobacteria bacterium | reverse complement strand
ATCGGTGTTCGAGAGTAATTCGAGATAAATCCGCCAAGCGCGACGTCGCCACTAAAACCAATGCCGCCGAGTGACAGATCGGACTCATTGATGACTGACTCGATCTGCTTGGTGAACACAATTTCGCTGGTTACGGCATCGATAAGCCGAAAGTTCAAACCCACGCGACCAGTTCCTTTGCCCATCTTGACGCCACCCAACACCGGCACCTTGCCAGCCAGTAACCCGCCGATTCCCTTATCGGAGCTGGATGTCTTCGATTCGTAGTCGGTGACGACGACCTGTACCAAATACTCGGCGCCCAAGACACTGCCGGTCGCTGCCCCCGATGGAGCTGCGACACGCCCAGACGCCGCAAGGTCCTGCTCGCCCAACACGTCACCCAATACCGTGCGCTCGACCAACCGAAAACGATTCGTGCGCGCCAATGAATCGATCACAATCGATTCGATGCCGTTCACCGGAACGCCGCTGGCCGATGACGAATAGTCAATGTCGCCGCCAGTCGCGCTAACCGTAAAAGACGTCGTCGTACTCGTATTATCGACCTGGAGCACGCCGAGGCGCGACTTGCGGCCCGCGTAGTCGCCCCATTCGATGTTGACGAGATACTCGGTGTCGACGTCGTCGAGCCTGCTGGGCAACGGCGCGCGGTCTTTCTTACCAACCGAATAACCAACGAAGTCGGCGCTGGCCGTTGCACTGATCATAAAAACGCCTATGACGAACGCACATGGAATACGCACAAGACGGTTCATATCGCTCTCCCAATCGTAACTTGGCTTCTTATTCTTGAGCTTTAGGTGCTCTATCTTACTGTGAATCAGGCACCAACGTCACTGCGAAGCGTCTGCTGCCGATGGGAATTGGTGGGCCCCCGGGGACTCGAACCCCGAACCAATGGATTAAGAGTCCACTGCTCTGCCAAATTGAGCTAGAGGCCCGCTCGACCGTTCGCGGCTAAGGCCGCTGTCACGCATTGGGAATGGGGTGGACGATGGGACTCGAACCCACGACGACCGGGATCACAACCCGGGGCTCTACCAACTGAGCTACGCCCACCACAGTTTTTTTCTAGTTTACTCTAACCTTTCGCTCTGGTGCGCCCGGCAGGACTCGAACCTGCAACCCTCGGCTTAGAAGGCCGATGCTCTATCCGGTTGAGCTACGGGCGCTATACTCATCGCTTACCTGCCGAGGCTATCCTTCCGAAGAGAAAACTCCTGGTCGGGGCAGACGGATTCGAACCGCCGACCCTCTGCTCCCAAAGCAGATGCGCTACCAGACTGCGCCATGCCCCGTCTCAGAGTTTTCGCCCCGCGGTATCCGAAAAAGCCGGATTTCGCGGCGGCTGAATGATACGGGTGGGGTTGATGGGCAGTCAATGACTTAGGTATCGTGCGCGCTCACCTTTGCAAGGACTTCATAGGCCATGAAAAAAGCCCTGATATTGACCATCACCCTCTGCGCCGCGATTCTGCTGTCCGGCCCGGATGTAAGCGCTGCGGACAAAATTATGCCGCATCCGCACATCGAGGTGATAACGAGCGAAGGCACATTCAAAATCGAGCTCGTTACAAAAGAAGCGCCAAAGACCGTCGCACATATTCTGCGGCTAGTCGATGACGGCTTTTACGACGGCCTGATTTTCCACCGTGTTATTGCCGGCTTCATGGTGCAAACCGGAGGCTACACACCGGGCTTCAAACTACGCGAAGACGATAAGTCTGTGATTAATGAGTCGGGAAATTCATTGAGCAACGCTCGTGGCACGATCGCGATGGCGCGGACCGACGATCCGCATTCGGCTAACTCACAATTCTTCATCAACGTCGTCGACAACCAACGCCTCGATCCGCAGAAAAGTACTGTCAGCGGACGCTGGGGATATACAGTGTTCGGCTACGTATTCGAAGGTATGGAAGTTGTCGATAAGATCGCGGCCGCACAAACGTCGCCACAGGGTGAGCATCAAAACGCGCCCTTGATACCTATTGTGATCAAGAAAATGGCTCAAATCAGCTACGACTGATGACGACTCTTTTTATCTCCGATCTACACCTCGCGGCGGATCACCCGGACATCGGCACACAGTTTCTCGCTTTTCTGCACGGCGAGGCTAGTAGAGCCGAGTCGTTATATATTCTCGGCGATATGTTCGAGACATGGGTTGGCGATGATGACCCAAACGCATACTACGCGGAGATGAAGGCCGCGATTCATGCACTGATCGGCCGCGGTGTCCCCGTCTTCTTCATGCACGGCAATCGCGATTTTCTTATTGGTGAAAGGTTCGCGGCAGAAACCGGCATTACGATCCTGCCAGACCCACATCAAATCGACTTATACGGTACCGATGTACTGCTCAGTCATGGCGACGCAATGTGCATCGACGACGTTGCATACCAACAATTCCGCACAAAGACACGTGATCCCAAATGGCAAGCGGCGATGCTCGAAAAACCGCTCGACGAACGACTCGCTTTCGCGGCCCAGGCACGTCTGCAAAGCAAACAACATTACGCAATGGCCAACAAGAAAATCATGGACGTAAATGAGGGCGCGGTGAAAGAGACCTTCGCCAAATACGGTGCCGACGTGTTGTTGCATGGGCACACGCACCGGCCCGCTGTACACAAGCTAGCAATAGGCGGGCTGCAGGCTACGCGCATTGTGCTTGGCGACTGGTACAAGCAAGGCAGCGTGTTGCGCTGGGATGCTGCTGGTTATTCGCTGGACGTGTTGCCGCGATTGTAGATATTGTATCGGCTACGCCGGCACCCCCGAGTGAAAACGAAATTGCGGGTCGGGTTCCAACACCAGTTTCGCCTCAAGTTCTCTTAGCTGCGACAGACGTACGTCAAATTCGTCATCGTCTACATCGCATTCGGATTTGGCGAACGCCAGGTAATGTTCGAAGTGACGGGCTTCGGATGCAAGCAATCCGCCATAGAACTTGCTGAGTGTCGGTGGCAACTTTGGCGATACTCGGGCGAATCGCTCACACGAACGCGCCTCGATCAGCGCGCCGATCAACAATAAGTCCAGAAGCTTTTGCGGCTCATCGTCGCGGACCGCGTCGCGCAAGGCGCCGGCATAGCGAGATGCGGTCAGGCGCTCGAATGATATTCCCATCTCGCTCATGATCGCGCGCACCTGTTCGAAATGCCTGAGTTCTTCACGCGCCAGGCGAGACATGCGCTGCGCGAGATTGCTGCGCTCCGGATAGCGGTACAAGAAACCGAGCGCCGTGGACGCCGCTTTGAGCTCACAGTTAGCGTGATCGAGCAACATCTCAGAAATGCGCCCCGCGGCTTCGTCAAGCCACGCGTCGGGTGTGGGTGCCCCGAGGAATGCAAGCACGGCCGGCGGCACCGTTACAGCCATTCGAGCACCTCTTCGGCCGATTGCAGCCGGTTATCCGGATCTTTGGCAAGCAGCATGTTCATCAACGCCTGGAAACGCGCGAGTCGCCGTGGCAACAATGGAAGTTGTGACTTCGCGTGTTTGAATATTATGCCCATTGCCGAACCAGCCGTGAACGGCTTCTTGCCGGTCAACATTTCGTAAAAAATAACGCCCAAACTGTAGATGTCGCTACGTACGTCGACGACGTTTCCGTGTCCCTGCTCCGGGCTCATATAGTATGGAGTGCCGAAGATTTCACCGCTGCCTGTGATCTCCATCTCCAGACGCATGCGCTTCGCGAGGCCGAAATCGATCAGTGCAATTGAACCGTCGCCGCGCAGCATGATATTGCCGGGTTTCAGATCGCGATGCAGAATTCCGACCTTATGAATTTCAGCAATAGCGCTGGCGATCTGGCGAATATACGCGACCGCATCGTGCTCGTTGATGCCCTTCTCGATACGCGTTTTCAGATTGCCGCCGTCCAGATACTCCATCGCGATATGCGCGTGATCGTCACCGACACCGAGGTCGTAAATCTTGACGATGTTGGGATGATCCAGCTCGGCAATAAGTTCGTATTCCTGCAAAAATCGATCGAATGCGCCGACGCTGTCCTCGACGTCAGGAATCTGCCGCAGGACCTTTAACACGACCTTCATTTGTGCCGATTCGCGCTCCGCGAGATACACGGCCGAATGTTCCGTGAAACCCAGCTTCTTGATAAAACGGTAGCCCCGAATTAGCGGGTTTATGCCCGTGAGCCGGTCGCCGACGAATAGCGAACCGGTGGTGGCGGTGTAATTGCGTTTGGCCAAAACGTCACTTAAGCGCACGATGAGTGCGTCATGCCGAATCATATCGCGCGTAAAAAAAGCCTCAGCGCCTGCTTTGCTGATCGCTTTTTCTTCTGCCTCGTCACCAAAATAGACAACTGGGGGGAAATTCTTCGCATTCACGAATTTCATCAGCACATCGACGCCATCGCGATCGCCAAGTTCGCTGCCAAGCAATACGATATCGTTGCCTGCCCCGGAAAATTCGTCCGGCAAGTGTCCAGCTGTCGTCGGGTCGTATGCGGAGATAATGGCGTCAGGCCAATGAGTCGTTACGTGATGCATCAGTAGCGAACGGAAGTCCGGCTGCCCGTCAATAATCATGACTCTTATGCTCATAGGATGGCCACAGATCGGCGACCGCTTCTATGCGACATGCCGTGACTACATGCCGACGGCAGATTTGACGCCTTTGTGTTTTTCCTCACGTGCCTGCTTGGCAGAGTCATTGCGGCGCTTCTCGAGCTCATCCAGATACTCGTCCGTGACATCTCCAGTGACATATTCGCCGGAGAAGCACGAGGTATCAAATTCGGTAATTCCCGAATTGTCGTGTCGGACAGAACGTATCAACCCGTGCAGATCCTGATAGATCAGCCGATCGGCGCCGATCAGCTCCTGCACTTCCTCAACATTGCGGCCATTCGCAATCAGTTCCGACGCGGCTGGCATATCGATCCCGTAGACGTTCGGGCAGCGTACCGGCGGGGCCGCGGATGCGAAATACACTTTCCGCGCGCCGGCTTCGCGGGCCAACTTGATAATTTGCCGTGAAGTCGTACCGCGCACGATTGAGTCATCGACGAGCAAAACGTTCTTGTTTTGAAACTCCAGATCGATCGCGTTAAGTTTGCGTCTGACCGATTTGGCGCGCTCTTCCTGTCCCGGCATGATAAATGTGCGGTCGATGTAGCGATTCTTGATGAAGCCCTCGCGATATTTGACGCCAAGATGATAGGCAACCTGTAGTGCTGACGTTCGACTCGTGTCCGGAATCGGTATAACAACGTCGATATCGTGATCGGGAAAATCGCGCACTATTTTGCCGGCCAGCTCCTCACCCATCCTGAGGCGCGCCTTATATACCGATATCTTGTCAAGAATCGAGTCGGGTCTTGCGAAATATACATATTCAAAAATGCACGGGGTGTGGCGCACCTCGCCGTCAAACGCGTGGCTGCGCAATGTGCCACTGTTTTCGATGCAAACCGTTTCACCCGGGTGCAAATCGCGCATACGTTCAAACTGCAGGACGTCGAGCGCAACGCTTTCCGACGCGACCATGTAATCAGTGCCATCCTCGTGTTCCCGCTGACCCAGCACTAGCGGTCGTATGCCGTTCGGGTCGCGGAACGCGACGATTCCGAAGCCGACGATCATCAGCACGACGGCATAACCGCCGCGGCAACGACGATGTACAGACTCGACAGCGCCGAAAACTTGTTCCGCCGTCGGCCTGCCGTTGGCGCGCAGCTGTAGCTCGTGCGCGAAGACATTAAGCAGCACTTCGGAATCGGACGACGTGCTCAAATGGCGTCGGTCCTCGCGGATGAGCAAATCAGTCAGTTCGTCGTGGTTGGTCAGATTACCGTTGTGCGCGAGACAAATGCCGTACGGTGAATTGACATAGAACGGCTGTGCTTCGGACGACGTCGAACCGCCGGCGGTTGGGTAGCGAACATGGCCCAGGCCGACGTTGCCGTCGAGTTCGAGCATGTGCCGATGGCGAAACACGTCGCGCACCAGGCCGTTGCCACGCCGCTTGTGCAGCCCTTCGTGGCTCCACGTAACGATACCGGCGGCATCCTGGCCGCGATGCTGCATCACCGTCAATGCGTCATACAGCGCCTGGTTGACTGGACGTTTACTAACGATTCCAACAACGCCACACATGCCTTACTCTACTACCTGGTCCACAATTCAGCCCTCGTCAGACGGCAAC
>JAOTZC010000006.1 GCA_029861535.1 Gammaproteobacteria bacterium | reverse complement strand
CCGGCAGGCCGACTGCTACGAGATGCGAAACTGTACGAGATCGGCGCCGGTACCAGTGAAATTAGGCGTATGCTGATCGGTCGAGAACTGTTTGATGCAACGCAGTAGCATCACCTAATAACAAGTGAACAAATATGCCTGTGATCAAAACCAAGATCGACCGCAGCTCGAGCGACTTTGACAAGAATCGGGAGGCCAATGTCGCATTGGCTGCAGACTTGCGGGCGCTAAATGAAAAGGTCATGCGCGGCGGCTCGCATCGGGCACGAGAAAAGCACCTGTCACGCGGAAAGTTATTGCCTCGCGAACGCATCACCGTCTTGATCGACGAGGGCTCGCCGTTTCTCGAACTCGGACGGCTCGCAGCCCACGAAGTGTATGACGACGATGTGCCGGCAGCCGGAATTGTTACTGGAATTGGTCGCATTCACGGCACCGAATGCATGATCGTTGCAAACGATGCGACCGTCAAAGGTGGCACGTACTATCCGATCACGGTCAAGAAACATCTGCGTGCGCAAGAAGTAGCGGCGCAAAATTGCCTGCCCTGCGTTTATCTGGTCGATTCTGGCGGGGCCTTCTTGCCACGGCAGGACGAAGTATTCCCGGACAAAGATCATTTCGGCCGAATCTTCTATAACCAGGCGCAACTTTCCGCAAAGGGCATCCCGCAAATCGCGGCTGTAATGGGTTCTTGCACGGCGGGCGGGGCTTACGTGCCGGCGATGTGCGATGAGGCGATCATTGTTCGCAACCAAGGCACGATCTTTTTGGGTGGGCCGCCATTGGTCAAAGCGGCAACCGGTGAAGTCGTGGATGCAGAGACGCTTGGTGGCGGCTCGGTGCATTCGCGCATCTCGGGAGTGACCGATCATCTTGCCGACGATGATTCACACGCGCTCGCAATCGCGCGCGAGATCGTCTTGCATCTTAATCGAAGTAGGCATGCCGACCTAGCGCTACGCGAACCGGCAGACCCCATTTATCCGGCGAAGGACATCTACGGCATCGTTTCACGTGAGTATCGTTTTCCTTATGACGTTCGCGAAGTCATCGCGCGTATCGTCGATGCCTCAGAGTTTCACGAATTCAAGAAGCTCTACGGAGCGACATTGGTTTGTGGATTCGCACATATAAACGGTTTTCCGGTCGCCATCGTCGCCAACAACGGTATTTTATTTCCGGAGTCAGCACAAAAGGGCGCGCATTTCATCCAACTGTCGAATCGCCGCGGAATACCATTGGTGTTTTTGCAAAACATTACCGGTTTCATGGTTGGTAAGCGCGTTGAACATGCCGGCATCGCCAAAGATGGCGCCAAAATGGTCAATGCCGTTGCGACGGCAACAGTGCCCAAATACACAATTGTAATCGGCGGATCTTTCGGCGCCGGCAACTATGCGATGTGTGGCCGTGCCTACAATCCACGAATGTTGTGGATGTGGCCGAACGCGCGCATCTCAGTAATGGGCGGCGAGCAGGCGGCCGGTGTCTTGTCGACGGTCAAGGCCGAGGGCATTGAGGCGAGAGGCGAGACCTGGCCGAGTGCCGACAAGGTCGCATTTGAGACCAACATACGTGATCAGTATGAAGCGCAGGGCCATCCTTATTACTCCAGCGCGCGGCTTTGGGACGATGGCGTGATAGATCCCGTCGATACCCGTGAGGTGTTATCGCTGGCTTTGTCCGCCGCCGAAAATCGGCCGCATGACGAGGAGGCACTGCTCGGTATCTTCCGAATGTAGCGACAGGCGTAATCGGCAAGTCGGGGACAACTTGCCCCGGGTGTCCATGCGCCACTAGAATTCCGCCTCCGCTTGTCACCCAAAAGGTCAACGAATCAGAAATATGACGCTCGACTACGACACATTGATGGCAACGACGATCGTCGACCTTCCTCTCAGTTATCGTGACACGGAGACGATGCTGTACGCGTTGAGTATCGGCTTTGGCCGCGACCCGCTGGACAAAAACGAACTACCGTACGTGTCCGAAACAGGTGGCATGGTCAAGACGGTGCCCGCATTCGCTACGGTGCTAATACCGGATATGTTCCCGCCCGATCTTGGCTGGGACTACAGCCAGGTGCTGCATGCTGAGCAGCGTCTGACCTTGTTTAGGCCATTGCCCCCGAGCGGCGATTTGTTTATCGACAAACGCATCGTCGAAGTATTTGATCGCGGCCCAAAACTGGGCGCGATGGTCATGTTTGAGGCCGACGGACGTTCCGCCAAAGACGGCACCGTCCTTTTTACCCTAGGCAACACAATTATCGCTCGTGGCGACGGCGGGTTTGGCGGGCCCAACGGTAAAGGTCCGGTGCCGCACAGGGTGCCGCGGCGCGAGGCGGACCTGTCTTGTGATTTGCAAACACGCCCGGACCAAGCGCTGCTATATCGACTCACTGGCGACCGCAATCCTTTACATGCTGACCCCAATCTCGCGAGGCGAGTCGGTTTTGACGCACCGATTTTGCATGGCCTATGTACCTATGGTGTTGCCTGTCATGCAATTCTGAAAACGATCTGTGCCTATGACCACACGCTGATTTCGGGTCTTGACGCGAGATTTTCATCTCCGGTCATGCCCGGTGATACGATCACCACCGATATGTGGCAGGAGGGCAATATCGTGTCCTTCCAATGCTCGGCAAAAGAGCGCGGAGTTATTGTCCTGAAAAACGGCAAGTGCACGTTGTCGGCCTGAGCAGCGAACAACTTAGAAACTTAAAGGAAAATGGTGGGGACCGTGTTAGACGTCAGTATCGATGCGCATGTCGCAAAAATAGTGCTGAATCGTCCCGAAAAGCACAACGCGCTTAGTCTCGAGCTGTTCGAAGCGTTGGGCGACGCAGGGCAAGAAATCGCCGCAAATAAATCAGTGCGAGCAGTCGTTCTTTCCGGTAGTGGCGACAACTTTTGCGCCGGCATCGACACGGCGGTCTTCAGCGACTCAAACTACGATGCGATTGCTCAGGGTTTGCAGCCTCAGGCCCCGTCGCCGGCCAACATGTTCCAGCGGGCTGGTTATGTTTGGCGCGAAGTCCCGGTGCCGGTCATATGCGCGATCACCGGCGTCGCATTCGGCGGCGGGCTTCAAATAGCGCTGGGCGCCGACATTCGTTACGCTCACCCGGACGCCAAGCTCTCCATCATGGAGATCAAATGGGGGATTATTCCGGATATGGCGATAACCACGACGGCGCGCCATGTAATATCGGCCGACAAGCTGAAGGAGCTCGCATTCACCGGCCGAATCGTCGATGCTCGTGAGGCTGCTTCGCTGGGTCTCGTCACGTCAATACACGACGATCCGCTGGCATATGCCGAGCAGATGGCGGCCGAGATTGCCGGCAAATCTCCCGACGCGATTCGATCGATGAAGAAGCTCTTTAACGAGGGTCTGTTACTCGCCGAAGAGCAATCATTGGCCCTGGAAGCACGACTCCAGTCGGGTCTGCTGGGGGGCGCCAATCAGCTCGAAGCGGTGCAGGCCAATGTACAAAAACGGACCCCCGATTTTTCGGATTAGGTCTGGAACTTTGCATACCGGACGGAACTCCAACAAGATAACCGAGCAATCGGAACAGAATCAGGAGTGAACTGATCAACAAACTCGCCTTGTCCGTCGCCATCTTGTGGTCCTTTGCGGTATCCGTCGCCGTTGCGGAGAAACCGGAGTCCTTTCCCGGAAATCTCGTCGACTCCAGAACCTACCGAATCCAGGAAAAGGTCGATCAGCTTTTCGAGCAGCGCGAGTACGAGCGTGCATTGTTTATTTACAAGAACGAACTGGCGCCGCTCGGCGACAAATACGCGCAGTACATGGTTGGATATATGTACCTGACCGGTACCGGTGTCGCAGAGGATCCGGTAATCGCATCAGCCTGGTACAGGCTTGCGGCTGAGCGTTCGAATTCGTTGTTTGTCGCTGTTCGTGACCAACTTGTCGGCGACCTCAGCGAGTTTGACAAGGGTCGCTCAGATGAGTTGTATCTGCAGCTTCGACAACAGTATTCGGATGTCGTGATTCTGTTAGGCCTGATCCGTGAAGATATCGATGCGATTGCGTCGCGCACGGGCTCTCGAATTCCGGGGCGCGGCGGGCCCGTGACAATCCTCGATCCACGCGCCGGGATTGGTGTTTCAGGCGAAGATTACTTTGGGCGAATACAGAAGCGTCACCAGGCCCGTGTTGATTATCTTGTTAGGGAACTCGATCCAAGCGGCTTGAATCTGAATGTCAACAATCTGGATATCGACGCCCTCGAAGACCTTGTGCAGCGGCATGTTGCGACGATTGACGACCCGCGGTCTTTCAGCGTTGATCGCTAACGCGTCAGTCCAGACGCCAAAATCTGCGGAATTTCATTAACGATCCTACGGGCGACGGCCGGGTCACCGTGGTACCACTTCGGAATCCAGTTTACGGACCCCATGATCGCGTTGCCGGTCATTCGAACGTCGCAATCCTTGATACTGTCATCCGCGATGCCTTCTTCGATTAACGCCTCAAACGCCGTGCTGTGTTTGCGTGATAACTCCAATACCTCGTCACGATGCACAGGCTTTAGCGACGGGATTTCACTCATGATGGCGATCGGGCCGTGATCGCCAACCATGAATTCAACGTGGTTTTGTAGGTATCGAATAACTTTATCGAGGCCATTGTGGCCGTCTTTCACGGCCTGCGCCATCGCCTCGCGACCGACGTCCGCGGCGCGCACATAGCACAAGTACACAAGCTCTTCCTTGTTGCGCACGTAGTAATACAGCGCCGCGTCCGTGAGGCCGAGCATGTCCGCAACGTCCTTCAGCGATGTGCCGCTATAGCCTTTTTGGTTAAAACAGTGGGCGGCCGCCTTGAGCATTCGGTCCTTTTGCAGCTGAAATCGTGAGTCTTCGGCAGTCCTGGCCATACGGGATCCTGATTGTGCGAGCGCGGCGCTTGAGTTTCCGCTGAAAGTGCATTATTTTAATCTAGATTAAAATTTTTGCAACAGTGGAAGATGTTGATTTTCAACCGTTTTCTGTCTTCAGGACAGAGGATTTCTGCTGTCAGGCCCCGGAGATCGGATGATGAGTACGGTAGCCAGTGATCCGCTGGTAGCGGGCGAGACACAGAACGTGCCGCTACGATTTATCACCGCGGCGTCGTTGTTTGATGGCCACGATGCGGCGATCAACATCATGCGGCGCCTGATCCAGGCCCGTGGTATCGAGGTCGTGCATCTCGGGCACAACCGCAGTGTCGACGACATCGTGCGTGCGGCCATTCAGGAAGATGCCGATGGGATCGCGATAAGTTCGTACCAGGGTGGCCATATTGAGTTTTTTCAATACATGATCGATCGATTGCGAGACCTCAACGCGGAACATATCAGAGTGTTCGGCGGTGGTGGCGGCACGATCACGCCGGAGGAAATCAAAGTACTGATGGAATACGGCGTCGAGCGTATCTATCACCCACACGATGGAATGGAACTGGGTCTCGAAGCGATGATCGACGACCTGGTGCAACGAACAATGAAAGCACGTCGGCCAACACGTGCTGCTGTGTCTGATGGCCGCGATGCGACGATTGAGGTTGCCGAAACGATATCGGCGATCGAGGAAGGATTGTTTGACGAAGCCGCGCTGACGAAACTGCGCAAGGAATGGCACATGCAGGCCGGGCTGGCACCGGTCATTGGCATCACCGGCACCGGCGGTGCCGGCAAGAGCAGCGTCACCGACGAGATACTGAATCGTTTTCTAAGCAGCTTTCCGGCCATGAATATCGCTGTGCTCGCCGTAGACCCAACGCGACGGCGCACGGGCGGCGCGTTACTGGGCGATCGCATACGAATGAATTCACTGCGCTCCGAACGCGTTTTCATGCGTTCGATCGCGACGCGCCGGCAACACCTGGCAACCAGCGAAATGCTGGGTGATCACATCCTGTTTCTGAAGTCGCTCGGCTACGACTTAATTATCGTTGAGACGGCCGGTATCGGGCAAAGCGACAGTGAAATCGTCGACCTCGTTGATTTCTCGGCCTACGTCATGACCAGCGATTACGGTGCGGCCAGTCAGCTCGAGAAAATCGACATGCTCGACTATGCTGACCTAATCGTCTTGAACAAATACGACAAACGTGGCGCGGAAGACGCTCTGCGTGACATTCGCAAACAGTGGAAGCGCAATCACGTCGCATTCGATGTATCTGACGATAACGTGCCGGTGTATCCGACGATAGCGAGTCAGTTCAATGACCCCGGAATCAGCTGGATGTTTGTCGAGCTGTGTCGTCGCGTGACAGAAAAACTCGCATTGGATCCGAAAGCCCTGCGGCCAGAGATCGACGTCACTATCAAAGAACCACGTTCCGCAGCAATGATTCCCGGCAGTCGTGTTCGTTATCTCGCCGAAATAGCCGAGCAAGGCCGAGGCGTCAACCGCCATTGCGATACTCAGGCAGAAGTTGCCAGCCAGCTGCAGCATTTATACGAGGCACTAAAGCTCCTGCAGGACCCAGCCTTGCCAGCCGAACTTGAAGCCTATTCCAAAGATGTGCTGAACGAATCTGGCGACAGGAGCCTGAGTGTATTGCGGCAGCGCTACCAGGAAACGCTCAATGAGCTTGCTGCTGAATCCGTTCGGCTACTACAAGAATGGCCAGCGAGGAAGGCCGGTGTTACGGCCGATCAGCACAGCTACACAGTTCGAGGTCGTGAAATTACCGGCAACAACTATCGCGAATCTTTGAGTCATCAGAAGATTCCGAAGATCGCCGCCCCTGATTTCAACGATTGGGGTGAGCTGCTCAAATTTCTGAGCAGGGAAAACTTGCCGGGTGCCTATCCCTACACCGGTGGCGTCTACCCGTATCGTCGACTCGGGGAGGACCCAACACGTATGTTTGCCGGGGAGGGTACGCCGGAGCGTACAAATCGCCGCTTTCATTACTTGTCGCAAGGACAAGACGCGGCACGTCTGTCGACGGCGTTCGATTCGGTAACGCTGTACGGCGAAGACCCGCACGAACGGCCGGATATATTCGGCAAGGTCGGCAACTCGGGTGTCTCTATCGCATCGGTAGACGACATGAAGAAGCTTTACTCGGGTTTCGATCTTTGTGCTTCGACCACATCGGTATCGATGACGATTAATGGTCCGGCCCCGATGATACTGGCATTTTTCATGAATACGGCCATCGACCAACAGGTGGAGAAACACTTGCGCGAGACCGGCCAATGGGATTCTGCACAGAAAACGATCGACCATTATTTCGAGAATCGGGAACGTCCACATTACGTCGGTGAATTGCCGCCAGGCAATGATGGCCTCGGCCTCGGCCTGCTGGGAATTTCCGGAGATAAAGTCATCGATGCGGAAACCTATGGCCGCATTCGCAAGGAAACTCTGGCGACGGTTCGTGGCACGGTGCAAGCCGATATCCTGAAGGAAGACCAGGCGCAGAACACCTGTATCTTCTCGACGGAGTTCGCGATGAAGATGATGGGCGATGTGCAACAGTTCTTCATCGATAACAATGTTCGCAATTACTACAGCGTGTCGATTAGTGGTTATCACATCGCCGAAGCCGGTGCGAACCCAATCAGTCAGCTCGCGTTCACGCTGTCCAATGGCTTCACGATTGTCGAGTATTACCTGGCGCGTGGCATGAGCATCGATGATTTCGCGCCGAACCTGAGCTTCTTTTTCTCGAACGGCATGGATCCCGAATACTCAGTGATTGGACGGGTCGCGCGCCGTATTTGGGCGCGTGCGATGCGGGAACGATACGGCGCCAGCGCGCGATCGCAGATGCTGAAGTACCACATACAGACGTCGGGCCGGAGTCTGCACGCGCAGGAAATCAGCTTCAACGACATTCGTACGACACTGCAGGCACTGTACGCGCTGTTCGATAACTGCAACAGCCTGCACACAAATGCGTTCGACGAAGCCATTACGACGCCGACAGAACAGTCCGTACGCCGAGCCGTTGCGATTCAGCTCATCATTTCACGCGAGCTGGGCCTTAACTTCTGCGAGAACCCGTGGCAAGGCTCATTCATCATCAATGAGCTGACTGATCTGGTCGAGGAAGCTGTTTATCAGGAGTTCGAGCGCATTTCGGAGCGTGGTGGTGTGCTCGGCGCGATGGACACGATGTATCAGCGCGGCAAAATACAAGACGAAAGCCTGTACTACGAGAGCAAGAAACATGATGGCTCATTGCCATTGATCGGCGTCAATACGTTCCTGCCGAAAAAGGGGCAGGAAGATGAAGTGCACAAGCTCGAGTTGATTCGGTCATCCGCCGACGAGAAACAAGACCAGATCAGACATGTTCGTGCATTCCAAACAGCGCACAGTGATGATACAAAGGCCGCGCTGGCGAAGCTGCAAGCCGTCGCACGAGACCGCGGCAATACCTTTGCGGAACTAATGGAAACTGTGAAGTCAGGCTCGCTGGGTCAGATTTCAAGCGCGCTGTACGATGTCGGTGGCGAATACCGCCGCAACATGTAACGTCACCAGTTGCTCTAGGAGAATAATATGAGTGGTACGGTCATTTACGAACAAACGGATGCCGTCGCGGTCATCTCTTTGAATCGACCGGACGCATTGAATGGCTTTACGACCGAAGTCTGCTCAGATTTATTGTTGGCTTTTGAGAAAGCGCACCTGGACGACAGCGTTGGTGCCGTCGTTTTTACCGGCGAAGGTCGAGCATTCAGCGCCG
Source organism: Gammaproteobacteria bacterium (assembly GCA_029861535.1). Taxonomy (GTDB): domain Bacteria; phylum Pseudomonadota; class Gammaproteobacteria; order Steroidobacterales; family Woeseiaceae; genus UBA1847. Next base: position 70,686 of record JAOTZC010000006.1, on the reverse strand, counting down.
GTGCAGATTTGAAGTCCGGATTCGAGGGTGATCGCACGACCCAGGGCAAATTACTTTGGGAATATAAGCCTGTACTAACGGCGATCTCGGAGATCCCGAAACCGGTGATAGCGGCGGTGCCCGGTTTTGCGGCAGGCATCGGCATGTCCTTCGTATTGCAGTCCGATCTGATCGTCATGGCGGACGATGCATTTTTGTTGTCGCCGTTTACGACGATTTCGCTGTTGCCGGACGGCGGGCTCAACCGCCTGCTTGTGCGCCAGATTGGGTACCAGCGTGCGTTCCAGCTAAGCGTGGAGTCCGAACGCATTCCTGCAACGCGTTGCGTCGAACTGGGTCTTGTCAACAAAGCCGTGCCAGCAGACGAGCTGCGCGCCGCTGCAATCGAATGGGCGAAGGCACTATGCAAACGTGCACCGCTATCGATCGCTGCGACCAAAAAGGTAATGCGACATGCAATGGATTACGACTGGAACAGTTGCTTTACGATGGAAGCCGAGTTGCAGGGCAAGCTGCAAAAATCGGCGGACGCGGCTGAAGGCGTGAGCGCGTTTCTCGAAAAACGAGAGCCAAAATTTCAGGGCAAGTAGCCCACGTTATTCAGGAATACGTAATGGATAGACATATTTTTGACGAAGAACATGAAATGTTTCGCGACTCGGTGCGGAGTTTCATGCAGAACGAGATTCGACCCCATAGTGACAAGTGGCACGAGACCGGTATCGTCGATCGCGAAGCGTTTCTGAAAGCCGGCGAGATGGGTCTACTGCTGATGTGGGCGGACGAAAAATACGGCGGTGCCGGTGTCAATGACTTTCGCTATGAGCAGATTTTGATTGAGGAAAACGCGCACTTTGGTGACGCTGGTTTTTTCGTCTCATTGCACAACCGCCTGGTTGGTCCTTACCTCGGTGAGCTCGGAACCGACGAGCAAAAACAACGCTGGCTGCCAAAGTGCGTCTCTGGCGAATCGATACTCGCCGTCGCGATCACCGAGCCGGGCGCCGGCAGCGATGTCGCGGGCATTCGCACCAAAGCTGAAGACAAGGGCGATCACTTTCTGTTGAACGGCTCCAAGACCTTCATCTCGAATGGTATCAATGCCGATCTCGTCGTAGTTGTTGCACGGACGGACTCGGATAATCGGCATGGCTTGTCATTATTCGTTGTTGAACGTGGCATGGAAGGCTTCGAGCGCGGCAAGAACCTGAAGAAGATGGGGCTCAAGAGCCAGGATACGGCCGAATTGTTCTTCAATAACGTCAAGGTGCCGAAGGAAAATTTGCTCGGTGAGTTCAATCGAGGCTTTTACCATTTGATGCATTTTCTTGCGGAAGAACGATTGCTGGGCGCTTGTGGGTACGTCGCGAACGCTGAAGCGGCGTTCAATATGACGCTCGACTATGTTAACGAGCGCAAAGCATTCGGCAAGACAATTAGCGAGTTTCAAAACGCGCGATTCAAACTCGCAGATATGCGGACCGAAATCGACATCGGCTACGCATTCGTTGACCGTTGCGTTGAGGCGCATGATGAAGGCAGGCTTTCCGCCGACGATGCCGCCAAGGCAAAGCTCTGGACGAGCGAGCTGGAGGGGCGGGTCACCGATGAATGCGTACAACTGCATGGCGGCAACGGGTTCATGGACGAGTACCCGATCAGTCGCCTGTACACGAATGCACGTGTGTCACGGATTTACGCCGGCAGCTCCGAGATTATGCGCGAGATTATTGCGCGCTCGATTGGACTCGATCCCCGCAAGAAGTCCAAAGACGCAAGCTCACGCAATTCTCGCGCCCTGAAAAGCGCGTGATTGTTTTATAGGTCAGTGCCATGAAGGTCGCATTTGTCGGTCTTGGCGTCATGGGCTATCCGATGGCGGGCCACCTCGCGGCAAGCGGCCACGACGTCGTCGTGTATAACCGAACTGCGGCGAAAGCGGCCGCCTGGTGTGAACAGTATTCGGGCTCCGCCGCGCCGACGCCGGGTCGGGCGGCGGCTGATTGCGAAATCCTTTTTTGTTGCGTTGGCAATGACGATGACATTCGCGACGTCATGTTTTGCTCCACCGGTATTGTCGATGCGATGACGGCCGGCAGCGTCATCGTCGATCACACCACCTCATCTGCAACTATCGCTCGGGAGATCGCCGCAGAGGCCGGCAAACGATCTGTAGATTTTCTCGATGCACCCGTATCCGGTGGTCAGGCGGGTGCCGAGAACGGTCAGCTGACGATCATGCTAGGTGGCGACGCCGACGTTGTCAGCCGCGCCACGCCTGTTTTACAAAGCTACGCCAAAGCGATCACGCATATCGGGCCGGTAGGCAGCGGCCAGCTGGCGAAAATGGTCAATCAAATCTGCGTAGCTGGAATCGTCCAGGGTTTATCGGAAGGCCTGCACTTTGCCAAGCGTGCCGGGTTGGAGCCCGGTGTCGTCATAGACGCACTGTCGGCCGGCGCCGCGCAGTCCTGGCAAATGGAAAATCGTTGGCAGACGATGGTCAACAATGAGTTTGACTTTGGTTTCGCAATCGATTGGATGCGCAAAGATCTGGGCATTGCCCTCGAAGAGGCCGAGCAGAACGGCGCGGTCCTCGAAATGACACGCCTGATCGATAGCTATTACGCGGAAGTCCAGGGGATGGGCGGCAATCGCTGGGATACCTCGAGCCTGATCGCGCGGCTCGAGATATAGTGTCCTGTCCCTTGTGTCGCATGATTTCATTGTGCGACACAACGAACAGAACACTGGATCTGTTATAATTTAGTTTCCACACAGGGGTGGTCTTCGGACCTGAGATTCGCAGCCGGCGGTCGGTTAAGTGCGAAAACCCTTAGAACCTGATCCGGGTAATTCCGGCGTAGGAAGGAAAGCATGAACTCATTTAGTCTGTTACGGCAAGCGTCCGTGATATTTCTCGTTGTTTTTGCGGCTGGTCAGGTCGCCGCCGAAGCCAGCAAAGATATCGACGAAATTGTCGTTACCGCCGATTTGCGCGGTCGTACCATTGAAGAACTGCCGGCCAGCATTTCGGTGATCGATGCCGAGCAAGTCGACGCACTGGCTGTTCAGCATTTCGAAGAACTGATCAATGTCGTGCCGAACCTGAATTGGTCGGGCGACGGCCATCGTGCGCGATATTTTCAGATTCGTGGCGTGGGTGAGTTGGAACAGTATCAGGGCGCACCGAATCCATCCGTCGGATTTCTGATCGACGATATCGATTTCAGCGGTATCGGCACGATCGCGACCTTATTCGATATCGAGCGCATCGAAGTGTTGCGTGGGCCGCAGGGTAGTCGTTACGGCGCGAATGCACTGGCCGGGCTCGTTTATATGCAAAGTGTTCAGCCAAGCGCGGAGCGCAATGGCCGACTGCAGCTGTCGGCGGCGGATGACGACGCGTTTTCGGCGGGCATCGCGTTTGGCGGCGCATTGGATGCCAATGAACGAATGCTGTTCCGTCTTAGCGCGCACCATTATCAGAGCAATGGGTATAGAAACAATACATTCCTTGGTCGCGAGGACAGTAACGGCCGCGACGAAACAGTCGTACGTGGACGCCTACACCTGCAGCCCAACGACGCTTTCGACATTAACATCGCCGCGCTGTACACCAACGTCGATAACGGCTATGACGCATTCGCACTGGATAACTCCTATACGACGTTGTCGAACAAGCCCGGCAAAGACGCCCAGGAAAGTATCGGCGCGTCTCTAAAACTCGATTACTTCGGGCTCGCGCACATGACATTGACGTCAATAACTGCATTCGCCGATTCCGACATCGAGTTCAGTTTCGATGCTGACTGGGGCAACGGTGATAGTTGGGACCCTTTTACCTACGATTACATTTCTGTCAACGATCGCAAGCGAAAAACCCTCAGTCAGGAGTTTCGACTGGCCTCCGATGGCAACGAGTCTTTCGACTGGCTCGTCGGTTTGTATGCGCTGCGGCTGGAGGACGAGCTAATCACTATCAATCGGGGCGACTACGTCAATCCGTTTTTCGATTTCGCCGACGGTCTCGATGATCAGTTCGGCAGTGCCTACGAGTCGACCAGCGTCGCCACGTTCGGTCAGCTTGGCCGCAAGCTCTCTGCTGATACGCGGCTGAGTATCGGGCTTCGCGTCGAGCGTCGCTCGGCTGATTACAATGATACCGCCGCCTTGTCGGCGAACCCATCCGAGACCATGACGGGTGGTGAGATCAGCCTAAGTCACGACCACAGTGACGCACTGACGAGTTTTGTCGGCTTGTCCAGAGGCTACAAAGCGGGCGGCTTCAATCTAGGCATTGTCCCCGATGGCCGCCGGGAATTCGGCGAAGAGTCACTGTGGAATATCGAGGCCGGCATCAAGTCGGCGTTCTTGGACGACTCACTGCGCATCAACGCTGCCGTCTTTCTTAGCCGACGCGACGATCAGCAAGTGCGAACGTCGTTTCAGCTGGTCCCTGGCGACCCGGCATCGTTTGTTTTCTTTACCGATAACGCGGCACAAGGTGACACGTTGGGATTCGAGGCCGATATGCAGTGGCAGATCAGCAGCGAATGGCAGATTTACGCAAACGTCGGTGTACTCGACGCGAACTTCGATGAATTTGTAACGCCGCAGGTGGATTTAAGCGGCCGTGGCCAGGCGCACGCGCCACGGTATACGTTTGCCGCCGGAGGGGCCTATCATCACGCTAGTGGGTGGTTTGCGCGCATAGACGTCTCGGGTAAAGACGAATTTTATTTCGACGTCAGTCACGACCAAAAGTCATCCGCGTACGAACTTGTCAATGCTCGAATCGGCTTTGAAACGGATAGCTGGACAGCACATCTGTGGGCACGCAACTTGCTCGATTCAGATTATGCGGTGCGTGGCTTTTTCTTCGGCAATGAACCGCCGAATTTTCCAAACACACTTTATACGCGGCTCGGCGATCCACGCCAGCTGGGTATAACGTTTGATAAGAGGTTTTAGAGTATGGAAGTCGCTGTTGATATCAGTCTCTATCCGCTGGACGCGGATTTTGTTCCGCCCATCAAGGACGTCATTGAGCGCCTACATAAGCATGACGGCATTGAGGTTTGGACGAACGCAATGAGTACGCAGCTTTTCGGCGATTTCGATGTCGTCATGCAGGCGCTAAAGCAGGAAATCGGCACGACCTTCGAGCAGCTACCAAAAGCGATATTTACGATCCGTATTCTGAACAATCCGACGGTGCGAAACGAATAATGTCGGAGTTTTTCACGGCGCTTGTCGATCAAGCGCGTGCATTCTCTGTTTGGGAGCTGATCGCCGTTGCGACGGCGATCGGCTACTTGCTACTGGCAATTCGACAAAACATCTGGTGTTGGGCGTGTGCGGCGATCAGCACGGCAATCTACGTTTATCTTTTCGTTGACGCACGACTGTATATGGAGTCCGTGCTCAACGTCTTCTATCTAGGGATGGCTATTTATGGCTGGTATGTATGGTATTTCAGTAGGACCGACGGTCACGAGCTTCCGGTTACGGTCTGGCCAGTCAATCGTCATGCGCTCGCCATTGCTGTGATCCTCGGTATTTCCGCAATAAACGGTTTCATGCTTGAACGCTATACGGAAGCCGCCTATCCGTACGTTGATTCAGCGACAACCTGGGGCGCGATTTGGGCGACGTATCTGGTCGCACAGAAAGTGCTTGAGAATTGGTGGTACTGGCTGGTCATCGATAGCGCATCAATCGTCATTTACTGGCATCGTGACCTCGAACTGACCGCACTGCTGTTCATCACGTATGTCGCCATCATCCCGTTTGGGTATTTGAGCTGGCGACGCTCGATGACGCAGATAACGTAATGACCGACGAGAATTCGCCACAGGCGGCGCTGCAACAGATTCCAGGCTGGGAACACGCAACTTGGTCGAGGCTTGATGGCGGCCAGACGAATTGGACCTGGCTCGTCGAAGCCGATGGTCGGCGCGCCGTTTTGAAAGTCGATGCGCAGCCCCGTGGCACGCCTTTTAACGATCGCCACGAAGAGGCCCGAATCCAACGAATAGCGGCCGAGCAGAATCTCGCCAATCATGTTTTGTTCGCCAACGAAACGGTCTATTTGACGGAATACGTCGACGGCGATATCTGGAATATGCGACAGGTCGCCGACGAACGCAGACTGATCGAGCTTGCGCGTTTACTCCAGCGAGTTCATTCATTACCGTTGACCGGGCGGCAATTCGACGCGCCGGGAGCGGCCAGGCAATATATAAAAAACATCGGCGATGCCGATCCGGTGATCGCGGATCGATGTCTCGGGATCATCGAGTCGGTGCAGCTGCCTAGGGACTTGACGTTTTGCCACAATGACCTCGTTGTCGAGAATATTCTCGATGTTGACGGCTTGCGTCTTCTGGATTGGGAATACGCCTGTGACAACGATCCGCTATTCGACCTCGCGACGATCGTTTCGCATTATGGACTATCCCGGAAACAGACGAACACGCTGCTAGATGCGTATTTTAACGGCGACGGCGCCCGCTGGCAGGCGCAGCTCGTCGAACAGGTACATCTATACGAAGCGCTCTATTGGCTATGGCGCGCATCGCGCTCATAATTGGCGGTATCAGAAAGAATAACAAGATTGGGAAATACATCGTGAATAAGAAACTGTGGACAATGGCGCTGCTGGTGATCAGCACGAGCGTGGTGGCAGAGGATAACGACCGTGTATTGCAGGAGCTCGACATTTTTGAGCTCGAGTATGCGCTCGACCCGCAAATGTCCCCCGATGGCTCGCAGATCGTGTACGTGCGTCAGTCAATGGACATCATGTCGGACCAGGCGGTGCAAAATCTTTGGATCGTCGATGCCAACGGGCGTAATCATCGGCCGGTGTTGTCGGGTACGTCGAGCTTTTCGAGCCCGCGATGGTCACCGTCCGGCGATCGACTGCTGTACGTCAGTGGAGCGGGGGACCGGGGCGCTGAGCTGCACGTTCGTTGGATGGACACGGGCCAGACCGCGTTGTTAACCAACTTGCCGAACAATCCGAGCTCAATCACCTGGTCGCCCGATGGCAACACTATCGCGTTTGAAATGTTCGTTGATAGCGCCGGCCTCGAACTTGCTACGCCACCGTCGAAACCGGAAGGTGCCGAATGGGCTGCGCCCGTCATCATTATCGATCAGTTGCCGTATCGTGCCGACGGAGCCGGTTACCTCGATACAGGTTATTCGCATGTTTTCGTCATTCCGGCCGACGGCGGAACGCCGCGGCGTTTGACGGACGGTGACTACAACCACAATGGCCCACTGAGTTGGTCGCCTGATGGCGCGAATATCGTGTTCGCGGCCAACCGCGTCGACAATCCAATCGACGATCCCCTCGAAGCAGAGCTTTGGAGCGTCGACGTCGAGTCGGGCGATTTGACGCAACTGACCGACCGCAACGGTCCGGATTTCTCGCCGCAATATTCACCGGACGGCAAACGCATTGCCTACCTGGGCTTCGATGATGAATCATTGAGTTATCACAATGCCCGTGTTTATCTGCTGGATATTGCATCGGGCGTCAGCCGTAGTCTGACGGACGAACTCGATCGTTCGATTGACCAGCTGGCGTGGGCCGGAGGATCGAGCCGGCTATTCATTGCCTATGATGATCGTGGCGCCACAAAAATTTCACAGCTGTCCGTGAATGGAGCGCTTGACGACATTGTCGATGACGTTGGCAGCGCCAATCATGGCCGTCCGTACACGACCGGCGCGTTTTCAACGTCGACGAACGGCACCTTGGCCTATACAAGAGGCAGTGCACTGCGCCCGGCTGATGTCGGTGTCGTACGTCGGGGCTCCAAAGCGAGAACGCTGACAGACCTTAACGGTGACTTGTTCGCGAAGCGCACAGCGGCATCGGTCGAGGAGATCGTGTGGCAGAGCTCGATTGGCGATTACGATATCCAAGGCTGGCTAGTGAAGCCACCGAATTTCGACGCCGACAAAAAGTATCCGTTTATATTGGAAATTCATGGCGGACCATTCGCAGCCTATGGACCGCATTTTTCACCGGAGATTCAGTTATACGCGGCCGCAGGCTATGTCGTGCTGTATAGCAATCCACGCGGATCGTCGAGCTATGGCAAGGAATTTGCGAACGAAATTCATCACAACTACCCAAGCCAGGATTACGATGACCTGATGGCGGGCGTCGACGCTGTTGTTGCGAAAGACTTTGTTGACGAAGACGCGCTGTTCGTCACCGGCGGTTCCGGCGGCGGTGTGTTGTCGTCGTGGATCGTTGGCAAAACGGACCGCTTCCGCGCGGCCGTGGTGCAAAAGCCGGTTATTAACTGGGGCAGCTTCGTGCTGACATCGGACGGTTCCGCGTTCTTTACGCGTTACTGGTTTGCGGAACCGCCGTGGGAGGATCCCGATGCGTACTGGGCGCGTTCGCCGCTGTCACTGGTTGGCAACGTCGCAACACCGACTATGTTAATGACGGGTGAGCAGGATTTTCGAACGCCGATTGCCGAATCTGAGCAGTTCTACCAGGCATTGAAGTTGCGTGGCATCGATACGGCATTGGTGCGAGTGCCGGAGCGCTCGCACAACTTGGTGGGTCGGCCGTCGCATCTCATTGCAAAAGCGGCGAATATTCTTGCGTGGTTCGAACGCTACCGCGAGTGATTACAAACCACGCATTCGATCGCGAGAAAGTAGAATGACTGCAAAAAATGTCCGTTTTCTCCCGGAAGCGGACGTGAATGCCAACTCTTGAAGTAAGATATTTTCTGATCTACGGTAACAGCGTCGTATAGATTACCTAGGCGCGCGCATTGTCGGCGCCCCATTTCTTCATGCTCTTCACCAAACGGATCAAGTAGCCCAGAAGCCACGCGATTATTGGCACGCTAGGGCTTGATGCGTCGGAAGTCGAACGTACCTCCTATCTCCAGCAGTGGAGCCGAGTTTGGATCCAAGGGATCAAACCCGCCAAATGTCACCGGAGGGAAGAGCTTCGCCACCAGCGTTCCAGTGCCGGCATTGAAACTGCGATCCGCGAATTGACCCGCCATTTCGAGCCTCCACGTAAAGATATGCTCGCCCATTATGGGTTCGTACGCAAATTCGATGATCGTGATTGCGATGTCACGATGGCCGGTCGGCTTCCACGCGCCGAGCTTCGGGCTGTGGGGTGCCGTTGCCGCGAGACCGAAGTCGTCAGTATCTGTCACGATCACGACGCCGTCTGACGTCATGCTTGCGAGCGCTTGCAACGAGTCCAACCCGGCCTCTGGAATGGCCAGGTTTTCGATCAAGTAGCTGCCAGCTACTCTGTGGCCAAAGCCGAACGCAAATCCATCGTCGTTCGGCGTCTGAGCGTGGGTAAAGGATGCGAAGAGCAGACAGACTCCGAATATGAACAGTCTGCCAATTGAGTTAAGTTTCATGGTGTCACCTCCTGTCTGTGAAACGCAGGATGGCTTTCCTACAGAGAGGCGACGCGAGGGGTTGACGATCACGCCGCCCCGAAAAGTCCCGTGCGGCTTAATTTTAGGAGCAATTCAGCGATCCGATATAGGCATTGGTACTTAGGGGCAGTGATTGTCGCGAAGCACGTTTGCGGCCAGAGGATGGGAAACCGCGCCGACTTGTCTGCTTATTGCCGGACTCGGACAACGGGATGGTCCCGACTTACTCTATAACTCGTGTCCGATTTCGACCAAAATCGGATTTCTCGATACCCAAGGATCTCACTCTAATCATGAAACATATCTGTCTAATAATTTCCAAGCTTGCATCGCTCATTAATTGGAGATTTGGAATTATGTTCAATAGCAAAAAGATAATAATAGTTGTAATGGCAATTTTGTCTATCGGCTGGATATCGACATATGCGCAAGAGCCAGCGGTTCTGTCCGAAGAACTTCATTTGTCCGAAGATCTTCGTGCTCTGCTTCGTGAAGAAATGCAGGAAATCGCGACTGCGAGTCAAGCTGTGGTTCTGTCTCTGGCGACGGGAGACTGGAAGTCTATAGAGCATATTAGCGAGAAAATTCGTGCCAGCTACGTGATGGAAAGAAAGCTCTCGGCCTCTCAGCGACGAGAATTGGAAGAGCAATTGCCCGAACACTTCAAGAAACTCGACATGGAATTCCATGCACGAGCAGAAAAGCTCGGCTTGGCGGCTGCCGCACGCGACCCTGAGATCGTCGCTTTTCAGTACTACCGATTAGTAGAAAGCTGTACCGTGTGCCATGCGGCGTTCGCGAAAACTCGTTTTCCTGGGTTTTTATCAAATGAGCTGGAGATTCACCACCACTAGTCGATAATTGAGGTGTTCGCTCATGGCCGTTACATTTTGTCGCAGAATTGGTCAAAACAAAGGGATTCGTGATGAGGTTTAAGACTTTCTATCGAAAGGCTGTGCCGATTGTCTGCATTGCCGTTTTTTTCGGAGCCTGCTCCGCACCGCCACAGGTATCTAGAACTCCGACACTATCGGAGCCTACTGATGCGCCGTACAAAAATGTTTTGGTGATATGTCTGGCCTCGTCGTTTGACTCGCGTCGTTACCTCGAGAAAGAAGTAGTGAAGAGGATATCCGAACGTGGCGCTCAGGCAGTCGCCAGTACGTCCATGATGGATAGCAAGACACCGGCAACGCGAGAGACCTTTTTGGCAATGGTGGAGGCGACTGGTGCCGACGCAGTGTTGGTTACGCAGTTGGTGAATCTCGACATTGAAGCCAAGAAAAAGGATAGGAGGCCCCAGGCCACCTACAATTTCAGGCCGACCTATTACTACAATGTTTGGAGTGTCGAATTGGAGGAGTATGTAGAACCACAGGCTACGAATTACGAATTTTCGTTGGTGTTGGCGACGCAAGTTTACTCGGCGCTCTCCAAAGACGTCGTTTGGGCGATCGAGTCAAAGTCCAAGTTCGGTCGGGACTATGATCACCTAAGGGACTATTCAATCTATGAGGATGAGGCAGCGGCGATCGTCACTCAATTGTCGAAAGATAGATTGATCGTTCGCTAAATCACCAGATTGGGACAATCCTACAGAGAGCGCCGGCTCTTGTCCGAAAGCTGCCCGTCGCGAAGGCATTTTTCTGATTGATCGAACGTCTCCATTACTCCCGATAGCGGTCGTTCAGCTGATAGGATATTGAAGGGTCGGAAATGACCCAAAACAGACTTTCGTTGTTCCTGCGGTTAACCGCTATTGCCGCTCTTGTCGAGCTGGACTATAGAGGGCCAGTGCGCGCTGGTTTCAAAATCCTTGACGGTGGACTATCACTGGCCCGGCATCATGGGGCGATATATGGACGAGAAATATTTCATTTGGAATGGCCGTCTCGGGCCAATCATGCTTTCGATCTCTAATGCGACATTTACACCGTCGACGGTCTCGGCCCTTATAGCGAACGAGTTGGACATACAGAAAGGCGACTCGATTATCGACGTCGGGTGCGGTGCGGGGATCCTATCTATCATTGCTGCCAAACTCGGCGCCAAATCCATCGCTGCAGTTGACAAGAGTCCTGACGTGGTCGAGGTTGGGACCCACAACGCCCAATTGAATAGAGTCGCTGATCAAATCATGTTCTACAACGGCGATTTGTTTGGCCCGTTTTCGGATGATATCCAATTCGACGTTATTATCGGTGACGTGTCTGGCATACCGGATGCCCTTGCCGACAGCAGTGGATGGTTTCCCTTAGGTAGGGGTGGTGGCGTAAGCGGAAGTGAACTTCCGATCCGAATGTTGCAGAATGCTGCCAGTCGCCTATCCAGGCGAGGTCGGCTTCTTCTGCCAACCGGTACTCTGCAGGATGAGGCTGCAATTCTGGATACTGCACGTTCACTTTACAAACGAGTTCGCATCCTCAATGAACGGCGCATCCCATTACCCACCAATCTTGCTGAAAGCGAGGTGGTTGCCAATCTTGTCGGCGCCGGCACCATATCAATATCGCCAAAAGGTTCACGGTATTTCTGGGAGGCGCGTGTGTGGGAGATTTCGGCACCGGTCTGAGGTTGGCAGTGTCGAATATCTGGCGTTTTATTACGGTTGTTACCGCCAATCGATCTTTTTGAGATTCTGAATATGACCACCGCCGAAAATGCAATGAAAATCATTCCTCAGTACTACTCTTAAGGACCGTTTCCTCCATACGCTATTATATTGCGCATCAACAGAGTGAGCCCGGTTCAATGCTCTACCTATATTGGCAGACACCTCGCACACGGAGATAGATTTGGCGGACGTGTCGGTGGAACAATTGCGAAAGAAAAGTCTCGGCAATCTGCTCAAGTTGCCGTGGCACGTGTTCCGAATGTTGCTTATCAGCTACAAGTACCGGTTTTGCGCTTTGGTTGGTGGTTGGATTGATAAAGAGGGCTGGTTGGAGTACCGCACCTCAAGTCTCTATGGTCGCGCCTTGCTCGCTTACATGGGGCACGAAGTCGAGGTGAAAGGGCTCGAACACCTTGACGGGCTGGAAGGCAACTACGTTGTGGCAGCCAACCACGCCAGCTACCTCGACTGGCCGCTGTTACTCGCGTACTTTCCCACACACCTGCGCTTCATTGCCAAAAAGGAGCTGACCCACATTCCGGCGCTCGGATCCTATGCGGCAAAACGAGGCATCCTAATCGATCGCGGTGGCAGCAAAGCGGCGTTCGCCAAGATCGAGCAGGGCATTACCGACAGTGATCCAACCCCCATTTTGATATTTCCGGAGGGTACGCGCTCTGCGGACGGTCAGCCCAGGAAGTTCAAGCGGGGTGGCCTAGCGCTCTTTTGCAAATACGACTGGCCGATCGTACCAGTCACCATCACCGGCACGCACGAATATCTTCCTCGTGATGCGGTGATGTTTAAGTCAGGCGGCCATTTTACGATGATTGTTAGTAAGCCACTTTATCGCAAAGACTTTAATAGTGATGACGCCCTTATTGGCGCCGTTCAAGAAAGAGTTCATCAGATCTTTCACGAGGTCGCGGCGTAATGGCTAGGTGACAGGCCGCTTCTGGCCGTTAGCCGGCTGTCAATTTCGTGATTTCAATGGTGTCTGAATGACCGCTTCGGGTGAAAGCGGACATTGCTGCTAAGTACATCCCAGGATTGACCACATCTTCCCGCATGGGAATATCTGGAGGATGACAAAGGCAAACTTGGCAATAGTCAGGGATGCCAAAGCAACGGATCCTCGCTTCCTCAGCGACATTCCTATGCCACGAAAGTCTCCGAGATCGCAGGGCTGCCACTATTTGGCGATGCAGGAGATTAACCATGAATATGATCACTGGACGCATTTCCCTGAAAGTAATTTGGATCTCTATCCTTGCGTTCTCAGTTGTCTTTCTGGGATTAGTAACGGAAGTACGGGCAGAAACGTTCACGCTTGACTTCAACTCACTTCCAAGCAATCAGGGTTGGACGTATCGCGGAAGCCCCTTGATGGAACAAGAAACGTATATCGTGGATGGTTCCAGCCTGTTACAAACAACCGTCGGTTCGGGTAGCGCTACTGCGAGTTACCGAATGGACAATATCGTAAATTCCAGCGAACCAATGACGCTGTCTTTTACTTCGCGAGTTCTTAGCCACGAGATACTAACCGGGGGGAACCTTGGTTGGAGCTTTTACTTTCAAATCTATGACCTTGCGGCGATTCTTCGACTCGGAATGACCGACAACGCTGTAATCGTCAATGGCCAAAGCTTCAATTTGGATACGACGGTTTTCCATGACTTTGTATGGGAATATCTTCCTGGCGGCGATTACGAATTTTTTGTGGACGGACTTTTATTGACATCCGGAAATAGCTTTATCCAAAGTGGAGAGAATTTCATCTCCTTCGGTGACAGGACGTCGAATGAGAACGCAGATGTTGAAATCACGGCATTTTCCTTCTCCGTGGTATCTGGCGCTGTTCCTGATGTCAATGTTCAAAAATCAGTTAATAACCTTTATCCGATGGCGAATGAGCCCGTCGAGTTTACCGTAGAGGTAAGCAATGTTGGAATTGGTACGGCTTCAGACTTAATAGTTGTCGATCAACTGCCGGTGGAGATGAGTATCCCGTCCGGCACGGCCCCATTTACAAGTGTTGGCAGCTACGACCCAGCCACTGGAGAATGGGCTATCGGCGATTTGGACGTGGGCGTCGAAGCGGTTCTCGTTGTGCCGGCGGTTGTGACCGATCTTCAAGCGGCTGCCTGTGTTGTAAATTCCGCAGTGGCAAGCCATCCAAGAGATCTCAATAATGCCAACGATGTGGCACTCGCTGTCATCCACCAGAACGACATCGTCCACTGTGTAGATCTTGAGGTGAATTTCGGAATCTCTAGTGATTCGCATCCGATTTTCCCGTCCTGTAATTCAGAGGATCGATATCAAGGTGACGCTGAAATTACCAACCATGGACCCGACGCGGCCCGAAACGTCGTCGTGACGATTACGCAAAATCCAGTCGTCGGCCCAAATTTACGCTTCGATGATGCCGACTGCAGCAACGCTCCTGCCGCCCAATGCAACATCACCGGGATCGCAGTAGGAGAAACGGTAACGATAGATGTGACGTCGGATCTTTATCAAAGTCACAACTCCTTGACACAGACTATTTCTGTGGGCGCAATAACGAGCGATTCGGAATACTATCCGTCGAACAACAATCCAAGCGCTAGCGGCTCGGCAGGAGGCTTCTCCAGTTGCGTGGAACCTGACTTCCCGGATATTCCTACCCCGTTCTCCGGTGGTGGTGGCTGCTTTGTTGCTACAGCAGCCTATGGCTCTCCTCTGCATCCACATCTCGACAGCCTACGGGATTTTCGCGACCGCTTCATGGTGACCAACCGCCCCGGCCGTGCCCTAGTGCGCTTTTATTACCTTCATTCACCACCATTGGCGGATCTTATGGCGGACCGTGACTGGTTGCGTGCCATCGTACGAGGAATGCTGATACCGATCGTATACACGATCAAATATCCGGGTTTGGCGGCACTGTTGATTCTTGGCCTGATCGCAGTTGCTATTGCTCGCCGGCAGCGGCGTCTTGCGGAGGCTGCGCAATTTGAGAGCCACACAATGATCGCTTCTGGCCGTTAGCGGACACGTTGCGGCTATCGTCTGGACTGGATCTCATGTCTGTTTGCAACCCAAAACGGCCATTCCACTCGGCGTGATCTAGTCTTATTCCAATGGCGGCGTAAGCCCCAAATTGATCCTTGAACTTACCATTGGGTACGTTAGCTTAAGGAGTCGTCCTTCAAGAATCCGACCTGCTAAGATACGGGCTAATTCCTTAGAACCAGAGGGTGAAACATGAATTTGGGAGCGTTTTCGGTGAGTCTTGCCGTCAAAGACCTGGCCGCATCAAAGGATTTCTATGAGAAACTTGGGTTCGAATCATTTGGCGGCGATCAAGAACAAAATTATTTGATTCTCAAAAATGGCGATCACGTACTTGGCCTTTTCCAGGGTATGTTTGAAGAAAACATACTGACGTTCAATCCCGGTTGGGACCAAGGCGGCAACGAACTCGACTCGTTCACCGACGTGCGCGAGCTACAACGCGAGTTGAAGCATCGAGGCATTGCGCTCGGTAGTGAAGCTGACGAATCGACATCCGGTCCAGCGAGTTTAATGCTTGCCGACCCCGACGGTAATCAGATTCTTATCGATCAGCATCGATAGTGCGTTAGGCGCGTCCGCTGTCGACCTGACGCGGACACTTATAAAAGTCCCTACAACAATCAGATATTCCTCTGATTGACGGTCTTCTCCGCGCGTGTGGGAATACCACTTCGTACGACAAGAACGGCGATCCTCGCCACGTCTTAGCGACGATCATAATTCCGGCATAGATTCATTAGGAATTAATCAACCTAGGATCATCAATATTGCGCTTGGATTTCATAAGTTTGAGCCTCGCCGAAATCCAATCGGCGCTCAACCAAGGGGAGATAGCATCATGACTATCAAGACGAAAAATTTTCGATTTAGTTGGCTGGCAGTATTGCTCCTGGCAATACCAGCCATCGCTGCGGCTGAAAACGAAGGAGTTCGTTACTATGTGTCAGTAGGCACGTCGCTCTCCGTCGGGATTCAACCCGATGCCGAAGGCGACAATCAGCGCACCAATGACGGCTATCCGGACCAGCTATTTGACATCATTGAGCCACAATTTCGCAAGATTCGGCTCGTTAAGCTCGGCTGCCCCGGAGAGACGACCGTGACCATGATGGCAGGTGGGATCTGCACCTATCCGAAGGGAGCTCAGCTTGCAGAAGCCGTCAATTTCTTACACGCCCACAAGGACAAGGTGGAGCTCATCACGATTGATATGGGCATTAATGATGTCATTTCAGCCGACTGCATTGATGGCACCGAAGTGAATCTCAACTGCATATTCGACGCGCTTGCTCAAATCTCCAACAACATGCCTGTGATCCTGGCAGCATTACGCGAGGCCGCGGATCCCGAAACACCCATCATTGGCATGAATTACTACAATACGTTTCTGGCCGCCTGGTTAACCGGACCGGATGGCATGGATTTGGCCATGCAGTCAGCGGGCCTGGCGAGCATTCTGAATGACCTCGTGCTCGGTTCGGCTGACACCGGCCTCGGTGTTTACGGGGCCTTCGGTATTCCTGTGGCGGACGTAGCTGGGGCGTACCAGTCGAATGAGTTTGCGACGCTGGTTCCTTTTCCGACTCCGGATAGTCCGTTCATGATACCGCTTAACGTTGCGATCATTTGTCAACTGACGTACATGTGCGTCCCACCGCCTGTCGGCCCGAACATCCACGCTAATCCGACCGGCTATGGTGTCATAGCGGCAACGTTTGCTGCGAAGTTCGACGATGGATGATAATGACGGCTGATTTACACGCGATGTCAGCAAATCTGGAAACCGCGGCTCCAATAGCGCGGTTTCTTTTGGCCACTAGTGGCTGAATTCAGAGACCGTACCACCTATTACACGGCGTGTTACCAACTATTTCTAAGCTCGCGCAGTTTTAGAAACACGCTACGCTGATCCGGCGTGTCGCCGATCTCCGGAAACTGCTGCTGCAGGCGTTCGATAACGGTCGGGCTGTCGAGACGAAAAAACGTATTTATCTCGCGTTCCTTGCCGATGGTCGTGACCAGCGCATCGTTTGGATCCTGATCCTCGTAATCCGTGATCATCTGTTTTGCCGTCGCGTTATCAGGCTCGCGGTCCAGCGTAAATTTCAGATTGTTGATCAGGTAGTCGTGGCCGGGATAAATCAGCGTGTTGTCATCGAGCGTTTGCAGCTGCCGGTCGAAGGTCTCATACAACTCTTCCGGATGTCCGCCGTTGTGACAATTACCGGCGCCGGCGTTGAACATCGTGTCGCCGCAGAATAGCGCTGGCTGGTCCGTTTTCGACAACAGACAGATATGGCTCATCGTGTGGCCGGGCGTATCCAGGCACTCAAGGTCCACCGATTTGCCGACCCGAATGACGTCACCAGCACCAACGCCGCGGCTCATGTTAGGAATACGCTTGCCGGCGTTCTTGTGAGCAATAATCTTTGCGCCGGTTGCTTTGACCATGCCTGAGTTGCCGCCGGTATGGTCGCCATGCTCGTGTGTGTTTAAGATTTGCGTGATCGTCCAGCCCTTGTCCTTGGCAACCGCAAGGCATTTCGAGTAATCGAGCGGGTCAATCGCCAGCGCATCGCCGGTCTCGGGACAGGCGATCAGGTAATTGAAGTTACGATACGCGTTGCCGGTCCAGACCTGTTCAACGAGCACGGCTTAGTCCTCCACGAGCCTTTCGTAAACACGCTGGCCGCCGACCCAGGTCTGCAGCACTTTGATGTCGTCGATTTGGGACGCCGGTATATTGAAGTAATCGCGATCGACAATAATAAAATCGGCCCATTTGCCGTCTTCGAGGCTGCCCATACGGTCTTCCTGATGCGCGGAGTACGCCGCCGCCAGCGTGAATGAATGCAATGCCTCGGCGCGTGTCAGCGCTTGATCGGCGTACCAGCCGAATTCCGGCAACCGATCTCGATCTTGGCGTGTCACGGCGGCATGCAATCCTAAGAATGGATTCGGCAGCTCGACCGGAAAGTCCGAGCCACTCGCGATAACGGCGCCGGATTCGAGTAAGCGCCGCCACGCATAGCCGCCTTTGATACGTTCCGGTCCGATACGATCTTCGGCCATGTTCATGTCGCTGGTCGCATGGATCGGTTGCATTGAGGCAATGACGCCAAGTTCGGCAAATCGCGGAATGTCTTCGAGTGAAATAATTTGCGCATGTTCAATGCGATTTCTGAGCGGCGAGGGCGTGCCGTTCTGAGCTTTCTCAAACGCATCGAGCGCCATGCGGTTGCCGAGGTCGCCGATCGCGTGAATGCCTACCTGAAAACCCATTGCATTCGATTTTTCGACGTAGCGATCGAGTTCGTCCTGCGTGTGAAACGGCAAGCCGCGATTCTCGACGTCATCGGAGTAAGGCTCGATCATTGCAGCACCACGGCTGCCGAGCGCGCCGTCCGAGTAAATTTTGACGGCCTGAATGTCGAGTCGATCATTACCGTAGCCTTGGAGCGGTTTACCAATCGCGTCGAGATTGCTACCGGCATCACTGATCATCGCGTAGATGCGCATATCGAGTTCGGCGTCGTCAGCCATCGATATCAACACTTCCGCCTCGCTAATATTGATGCCGGCATCATGCATGCCGGTCATGCCGAGCGACGTGAGCAGCTGGATCGCGTTTAAATACGCGTCGCGAATGTTATCTTTCGTCGGTGTCGGCAGGTGCCGCTCGAGACTGTCCATTGCTTTGTCGACGAGCACACCGGTTGCGTGCCCGCTGCTGTCGCGAATGATCTTGCCGCCGATGGGATCGGGCGTATCGTCATTAATGCCGGCAATTTCAAGTGCCTTGCTGTTCGCCCAGCCGGCATGACCATCAATGCGCCCCAACCATACCGGTCTGTCGTCAACGACAGCGTCGATATCAGACGCTGTCGGAAATTCCTTAACCGGCCACAGCACCTGGTTCCAACCGCGGCCCTGTATCCAAGCTTTACGCGGATTCGCCGCGGCGTAGGCCGCGATTCGTGAAACCGCGTCGTCTAAATTCGGCGTGCCCGTTATATCTAGGCTAACGGTTAGAAAGCCCTGCCAATAAAGATGCGCGTGTGCATCGATGAGCCCCGGCAGCAAGGTCTTGCCCCAGCCATCGATCCGACTGGCCTTTGGGTAATTTGAAAGCAACGCGCTGTCGCCGGTCACAACAACTCGGCCTGCATCGTCAAACACGAGGACTGAGAATTCGCGGATGCCATCGTTCGTTGAGGTGTAGCCGACGACGTTGTGGATTGCCGTTTCGGCGCCAGCAAGGGCCGGAAGTAACATGAGGAATACGGTACAAAGCACTGATTTAGTTTTATTTTTCAATTTACTGACCTGCTGTTGTGGGCGCAACAAACTGCATTGTAATGGGAAATCGTTTAAAAGCACTTTGCTTTGACGTTAATTATGGTCACGATCTTGTGTAATGTTCGACGCGTCGAAACGTGTGATCGAAAAAATGACAATAACAAGAGACACATTACTGGTTTTGGCGCTCGTCGTGCTGTGTGGCTGCGCCACCGGCAAAATCGAAATTCCCGACGATGTCGATACTCGCATCGCAGCGATTAATGCGCGCTACGTATTTGCCGATATGCACGCCCACCCAAGCCGTTTTCATCGCGAGAATATCGAGACCATCACGGCGGAGGAAATCGATATCTACCGTCGCAACCACATGGATTTGGTGGTGGCCAATATCAGCAGCGATATGGCGTTTAGTGGCGGCTACACGAATCGCGACGGCAGCCGGATTGACAAAGGGGAATACAAGCCCGAACCCGGCGAAGCGTTCAGCCTGGCAATGGACCGGTTGGGGCGACTCAATAAAACGATTGAGCTGGGTTATGCCGTGCATGCGGCCAGTCCGACTCAAGTTATTGAGGCAAGACAGGCTGGACATGTCGCCGTCTTACCGGCGCTCGAAGGTGCGGATGCACTGGAAGGGAGCATCGATAATTTTCGCGCGATGCATGCGCAAGGACTGCGACTGTTGCAGATTGTGCATTTCCGCGCCAACGAGTTGGGACACATACAGACGTATCCGTATTCACCCGGTGGCCTTACAGAATTCGGGCGTGAGGTCATTCGCGAGGCGAACACGCTCGGCATCGTCATTGATCTTGCGCATTCGAATACTGAGACGATCATGGACGTACTGGAGCTCTCCAGGCACCCAGTCATATTCAGCCACGGCGGTGCCCGCGGTATGTTCGAACAGGATCGCGCGGTCAGCGACGATGAGATACGTGCGATTGCGGCCCGCGGCGGTGTTATTGGTATCTGGCCACACGGTCGCTACATCGAAGACGTCGCAGCGCTGGTCGACTTCATCGAATATGTGATCGACATCGGCGGTATCGATCACGTTGGCATAGGTTCGGACTTGCGTGGCACGTCGGCGCTGAGTAAGGGATTCGGTAATGAAGCTAATTTCCGTGCGATTGCTATGGAATTACTTGAGCGTGATCATAGCGACGAGGCCGTCGGCAAGATCATGGGCGGTAATTTCTTCCGAGCTTGGCAGACCGTGGTGGGGAGCGACTAGGACGAATGTCAGTTGGAGCCCTATAACGTGACGAATCAGAGTACTTGGCTTCGAACCTGGTACTACTTGAGATGATGTCATCGGCTGACAAAAACTCATCGATTGAGTGGGTCGGGAAATCGATCCGAGTGCTAGGTAAATCCCCGAATTGACGCGATCCGTCTTGGGGCTTACGCTTTTTTTACGTCCGAAATTGGCAAACCTGACTGCAGTCAGTGACGTATTGCCGCAAAGGAGAAAACTCATGTTTACCCGACAGGTTGCCGTGCTCATTGCCAGCGCGGCTTTCGTTCAATTGGCTTCCTGTGGTGGCAGCAGCGGCGGCGGAACGCCTCCACCACCACCACCACCCCAGCCTGCGGTAACACTACCGATCACAGCCGATAACGCTCAAGACATCACCGCAGACGTTCTGCAAGCGATTACAGCGACCATAGATCTAATCGAAATTGTCGATGTCATTGGACTTCCTGTTATCGCCGGTACGGATTCCGGCCTCGCAAAGACGCTGCCCAGCGACATATTCACGGAAATCGTGCCTTGCGATACCGGTGAGGCCACGGTTACTTGGAATGATGCTGATAACAACCTAACGATATCCACCGGGGACACATTCGATGTCGCGTTCAGCATGTGTTTCTTTGCCGATGCAGGTGCGACGCTCGACGGTGCATCGTCGCTCACCAACTTGGTTGTTACTGGCGATCCATTCAACCAGATCGCGCCTTGGGGACTGGCGATAACTTTCGGCTTCGACAATCTGTCCGCTACGGACATCTCGGGCCCGGCAGCGATAGACGGTAGCCTAGATCTTGACTTGAGCAGCGATGACAATGTGATCGTTAATCTCGCTATTGACACTGCCTCACTAAGCGTACAAGAATCCGGCATCACCGCAACGCTAAGCGATTATGTGCTGACGGAGACATTTGATCAGAACGCTTTGACCCAAGTCATTAACACCGCCGGTACATTGACCAGTTCCTTGTTGGAAGGCACTGTCACATTTGACACATTGCAGGACTTCGTCGTGATTGGTGACGATAATCCGTCCTCAGGTCAGATGCTGATCAGTGACAGTAGCTCCAGTGTTCTGGTTACTGTGCTCGACAACATCAATATCCAGCTTGATATCGATCTCGACCTGGACGGCATGATCGACGAAACGATTGTTGTGTCTTGGACCGACCTCGATATCGACTGATTAACGGGACGAACGAGGGCATTGCTCGTAGGGCCATCTCACAATACGATGGTCCGTCATGGATAACGAGCAGGCCAGCGATATGACCGCCCGTCGTCAACGCCGAAGACTTTCACTCAGTGAATAAGACACTGTGGATTACGCTTTGCGTCGTCGCATTTGTGGCGGCTCTAATCATTACTGCCCCAATGGGCATCGAGCGATACGCTGAGGCCTGGTTACGTTCTCAGGGTGTTCCCGAGCCCGCTATCGAAGACGTAGACTTCAACCCGTTCACTGGTGTGTTGCGGATCGAATCACTTTCATTCTCGGATCCGGCAGGTGCGCCCGGCGAAATCGGATCTGTGGTGGCGAACGTTGAATGGACGAAGCTGCTGGCTCGTCGGCTTTTACTTTTGGACGTGGCGATCAATGGGGGCCAGATCGATATCCGCAAACTAACGGACGATAGATACGCGTTCGGTGGGCTGCGTCTTCCGCTAACCGAGACACCGGAACAGGAAACGATTTCGGAACCGAATGATGAGGGCGGAGATTGGGGCCTCGGATTGAGGAATGCCACCATTGAAGATGTCGAGATCAGTTATCGCGATGAGCTTCTAAACAGCCAACTGACATTGCGCCGGATTGCACTCGATAGTCTGGCGACATGGGAAACCGAGCGCACGTCGGAACTTGTGGCGGACTTCCAGTTGGACGGCGCCGACATCACCATCTCGGCCGACGCATTGCCGTTTGCGCTGGAATCGAGCCTTAGCTCTAAAGTAACGGTTGACCGAATTCTCTTCGATGCGTACGCAGCAGTCCTTGATACCGTCGAGATCAATGATGCACACGGTGCACTGTCTCTGGATCTGTCAACGACGGTTCGCCGCGGACAGGATGGCGCCGTTCATATTGAGACCGCGGGCACGGTAGACCTCAACGATGTTGCAGTCACCTTGCCGATGGCGAACGTTCAGAACGATCGGTATGTCTGGACCGGTAATGTATCTGCGACAATATCAGGCGACCCGGACATCGAGCCGGTTTATGCCGGTACATATGGCGTTGTTGTGGAAGGCCTGACGATTCGGCATCGCGACAAACCGATTCGTCTCGTGTCCGCCCAGGAACTCACTATTGACGATGCCGTCATCAATGGCTTGGACCAAATCAACGTTCAAAACATCACAATGAAGTCGTTGCAGCTTCTGCAAAGCGACGACGCGGACAATGCCACGATCGATATCCGTCATAGCACTCTGGACAATATCGAGTTCGCGAGTCAGGCCAGAGTTACGATCGAGCGAGCGAACTTTGACGCCGCCGTAGTACAGGTGGAACGCGAACAAGGCGGGAAAATCAAGCTGGTCTCCGAAATTCTCAGTGATTTCGCGCAGGTACCGAAGGAGGGCACAGACGAATCTGCAGCACCACGGGGGGAAGTCAGTACGGCGGATACGACGGACTTTCGATTTCTTATCGATCAACTTGATATCGGCGGTGATAGCCGCGTTCATTTTCGCGATACGGCGGTCGCACCGCCTCATTCGAGCCAGTTCGTGGTGAAGAATTTGCGGCTGATGGGCTTCGGCAACGTTGACCCGCAGCAATCCGCGCACATCGTGTTTGATGTGGAGCAGGACGACTCGGCGTCCTTCATCGGTGAGGGCGATTTCCGCTGGTTTGACAAACAGCGCAGCGGGGACTTAACGATGTCCTTGAAGCGCTTCGATCTTACTCAGCTGTCCCCCTACTTGCCTCGCTACCATGTCCAGCGCGGCCGGCTGTCACTCGAATCTCACGCCAAAATGGCCGGCGATGCACTGGATGTCGAAAATTCAGTGCTGTTGGAGAAGCTCAAGCTGTCGGATAAGTCCGCCGGTGACAAAGACTTGCTGGGCGAAGGTATGGCGATGCCGCTGGATGTCGCGCTTGACTTATTGCGAGACAGCGATGATCGCATTCAGCTCGAGCTACCGATCTCCGGAAGCATCAAAGATCCCAAGTTTGGGACTGGCGACATTCTCCGTGCCGCCACGCAAAAAGCGGTGCAGCAGGCTGCATTAAGCTATGTAACAAAAACGCTGCAGCCACTTGGGACGATCTTATTCGTTGCAAAAATAGCTGGGCGAGCGTCACGTCCCAGATTCGAACCGGTGCTATTTGACGCAGGAGACGAGCAACTTACGGCGCAAGCGCGCGAATATCTCGAGAAAATCGCACAGCTGTTGTCGGAACGTCCGAGTCTGAGCATCACCTTCTGCGGCATATCTACGGCGGAAGACTTGGACTATCTCAGGGCTCAAATGCCGCCGGTTGCAGAGGCTGGGACCGAAGAGATTGCCGATTTGCCGACATTCGAGGCCGAACGCTTTGAGCTTGCCCAGGCACGCGGCGCGGCAATTCATGATTATCTTACGGTTGAGCACGCAGTGGACGGCGAGCGCCTATTTCGCTGTCGGCCAACTGTCGAGAGTGATGGCGAGGAAGGACCGCGAGTAGAGATTACGCTCTAAGCCAACGACCTATCGAGACGCGTAATCTACGCTGCGCAGCGCCTTTTCATTTTCGCAATTTTGTTATCCAGTGCATCTGAACACGGCCTCTTCGCATCTCTAGTAGTATCAACGTCGAAAATTGGAGCAGAAAAATGGGTGAAGCAGCGGGCCTCGCCGCCTTGGGATTTTGGCTGTTTCTTGCGGCCGTCGTGGTTGCAGGAATTTGGTTTGATTCGCGAAAACGCGAATCTCAGCAAGAAACCCTGCGCCGAGTCGTAGAAAGTGGCCAGGACATTGATCCGGCAATGGTCGACAAGTTATTGGCTGCCGGCGCAGGGCGGGACCGCATTGATCGGGAATTAAAGGTAGCCGGCCTGATTGTCATCTTCGTTGCACCAGGCCTTGCGCTTTTGGGGTGGTTCCTGTCCGCGTTGCGGGAGGAGCTCCTGGGGGTGATGCTGGGCGTTGCCCTGCTGGTAGGCTTTGTCGGGGCCGGGTTGTTAGTGGCTGGCAAGGTTTCCGAACGTTGGTACCGCGAAGACCAAGGCTGATTGATGCCGGTAGCACCCGGTCATTACGCCGAAGGTCCGGAAGCGCTTGTGGTGAGCCTTGCATTGAAAGGCGATCGCGATGCATTTGCGGAACTGGTACGGCGACGTCAATCCTGGATTCGCAACCTGATGCATCGATGTTCCGGCGACGCAAGCCTGGCAGACGATTTGTCACAGCAGGTATTCCTGCAAGCGTGGCGCAAGATTCGGCAACTCAGAGAGGCGGACAAGTTCGGTAGTTGGTTAAAGCAACTTGCCATCAACGAATGGCTACAGCACCGACGGAAAAACGATGCCTTGCGAGGTGCTGAGGGCGAGGAGGACATCAAAATGTCGCGGCACGACGCAACGTCCGTTGCCATCGACCTGGACCAAGCAATGGCGGTTCTGCCTAGGCCCGTGAGTCTTTGCATCGTTCTGTCCTATTACGCGCGCATGTCCCACGCCGAGATTGCGCAGTTAACCGATCTTCAACTGGGCACAGTCAAATCACATATTCGACGCGGTAGCGAGCGCCTGCGCGAGTTGCTGTCCGCTTATAACGAATCTGCCAATGCGGAGGACGTGGTATGAATGACGAACGGGATCCCCTGCTGGAAACATTGTTTGCGCAGGTGGAGCGCGAATTGGTGGAGGACGATTTCACGGCGCAGGTGATGGCGCAAGTTGAAAAACGTCGCCGAAATGTGTTGATTGGACGGCTTGCTATCGTTGCACTTTTTGTTGCCCTCGAGTTGCTATTGTCTGCTCCGCTGCAGAATTCCGTCGGTATTATTACTCAGGTTTTGAGTACATCGCTGATCGAGGTTGAGAACGAGTGGCTGGCGCTGATCTTTGCACCGCTTAACAGTGTTGCAGGCCTGATCGGCATGTTGCTCTTGGGATTACAGTATCTTTATCGACGAATGATGCGCTGAAACCGGCCGGGTCTGAAGGCCAGCAATTCGGTAGACTTTCCCCATAGTAAAAACGACGGCAATGTATCAATGACCTGGATCCACACTATTACGTATGACGACTCCGCGGGCGAGCTCAGGCAACTGTACGATCGCATAAAGGGCCCAAACAACAACGTCGACAACATAATGCTCGCGCACAGTTTGCGCCCGCATTCGATGCAAGGTCACATGACCCTGTACAAATATGTCTTACATCATCCGCGCAATACTCTACCGAAAGCGTATCTCGAGGCGATCGGTGTGTACGTGA
Organism: Gammaproteobacteria bacterium; assembly: GCA_029861535.1. GTDB lineage: Bacteria > Pseudomonadota > Gammaproteobacteria > Steroidobacterales > Woeseiaceae > UBA1847. The sequence continues at coordinate 44,574 of JAOTZC010000006.1, read as the reverse complement.
GTTCACTGAACAACTGCGACTATTGTGTTGAACACCACTTCGCTGGTATGGCGCGTCTACTTGATGACGCGGCGCGTGCTGATGCCATGCGACAAGCCTTGGAAAAGCAGCGCCCGGAAGATGCTTTTGACGGAGCCGAATTGGCCGGCCTCAATTACGCAAGCAAGCTGACGCTGACCGCAGATCAGGTGACTGCGTTCGATATCGAGACGTTGCGACAGGCAGGCCTTGACGACGGTAAGATTCTCGAAATCAATCAGGTGACCGCTTATTTCTGCTATGCCAATAGGACCGTGCTAGGGCTTGGCATCGACAAGAAGGGGGACATTATTGGTTTGTCGCCCGGAGATTCGACGGATGCTGACAACTGGTCGCATGCCTGACATTGACTAAATCACGATTGAATTAGGGTGCCGGGATATCGTGTCACTCGGTAAAGCGCATTAACTCGATCAGATTGAACTATTCTCTGGTTAATGTGACTTTAATTGGGTAGTTTCCATTATTCCCATCCGGATTGTGGGGCCGAAAGTTTCAACTGGAATTAATAATTCGAAGAGCGGGGCAGTTAGCATGATTCCTATGTTAAAGAATAAGCAAGGCACCTCCGCAGTCGCTATCGCGGTTGCGCTGGCGTGCTCGCCGCAAGGCTATGCACAGGACAGCAATGACGAGGGCACACTAGAAGAGATTGTTATAACGGGATCTCGCATTCGAACAGGTCGACAGGCTCCGTCAATACCGATCGATACGGTAAGTGCGGACGACATAAAACTCTCCGGTTATCAGAATGTCGAGGAAGTGCTGAACAACATGCCGCAGTTCGTGCCTTCGCGAACCGCGTCCACAAACTCCACGGCGGATCCGAATGCGACCGGCGCAGCCACTCTAGACCTTCGGGGCCTCGGGGGGCAGCGCACCCTTGTATTGGTCAATGGTCGACGCTACATGTTCTTTGATTCCAGTCAGAGAACCGATATCAACAACATTCCAGCCTCGCTCATTGAGCGCGTGGAAGTTGTCACGGGCGGTGCATCCGCGGTTTATGGATCCGATGCTGTGGGCGGCGTCGTCAACTTCATTCTGCGCGATGACTTTGAAGGCGTTGAGATACGCTCGCAGCTCAATCAGACGAGTGAAGGCGACGGCGACGTTTTCGATGTTTCCTTGACGCTCGGCGGCAATTTTGCCGGCGACAGGGGCAACGCGGTAGTCGCATTCAATTATCTCGACCGCGATCCGATCATGACGACCGATCGCAGTTTCTCAGAAAGCGTGCTGACCGATGTGACCGACACGAGTGGCAATCGGGTCCTAGGTCCCGGCGGTAGCAGCTTTGTGCCGAACGGACGCTTCACCGGTCTTCCGACTGACCCTGCAGACATTGCGGCTATCCCTGGGCTGGACGCCGCGTACGCCGCGGCCGGACTCACGGGCATCGACGGCAATGGATTTATTCCGGACAGCAGTGGCATGACCCAACGACCATTTGTTCGTCCTGACGATCTTTATAACTACACTCTCGACAACTTCCTGCGCATTCCACAGGAACGTTATACGTTGACGATGCTCGCAGACATCGAAGTCAGCGACACTGCGACAGTCTTCTTCGAGGGAGCGTACTCGCATAACCGAACAACCACAGGTTTCGCACCCGCATTCATCAATGAGGTGTTGCCAATCGAAGTGGCCAACCCGTACATCAGTACAGAACTTAGCGATGTGTTGCAGCTCATTGATGGCAGCGAAGCTGGTGCGGCTGCCAATGACGGACTGGTTGGTCTCGGCGTCCGCCGCCGCCTAGTCGAAACGGGGGCACGTCGCAATCAAGATACCCGCAACGCCTTTAGAGCATTGGTGGGCCTTGAAGGCAGTTTTAACAACTATGACTACAACGCGTATTATTCGTACGCGCGGTCGGACAACACGCAGATCCAACAAGGTAATGTGTCGAGAGCGGCATTTGCCTCAGGCATATTATCCAGCGGCGGCGCAGACCCAATCGTGAATCCGTTCGGTCCGAATATTTCTGCGGCGGGTGTCGACTTTATTGATATCGCGGCTACCAATGTCGAGGCGACAGAGCTTGACGTATTTGGTGGGACAATAAGTGGCGATGTTTTCGAAATGCCGGCAGGTCAGTTTGCCGCCTTAGTCGGGACCGAGTGGCGTTCCAGCTCTGTTGACTTCACTCCGGATGAGGCTTTGCTAACTGGAGACGTGGCTGGCTTCAACGCCATCGACCCGGCGTCTGGTGAAATCGATGTCTGGGAGTTGTTCGCGGAGTTTCGCGTGCCGCTGTTGACTGACGTATCAGGTATTGAGGCCTTAGACGGAACGGCCGCGTATCGGTACTCGGATTACGACCTCGATCAAACCGGCGGCGTAAATACGTTCCTGCTTGGATTGGACTGGAAGGTTAACCAGAGTTTGGCCTTTGGTGCACAATTCCAGCGTGCAATTCGTGCTCCGAGTGTCGGCGAAGCGTTCGGTGGGCAGCGCTTGTTCCCGGTTAGCGCATCGGATCCCTGCGCCGACCCGTCTGCCGCGACGGATGCGACCATTCGTGCCCTTTGTGAGGCAACCGGCGTCCCGACAGCACTTGTGGGTGATCCAACCATTCAGCCCAACAATGAAATTCCGGGATTGTTCGGCGGTAACCCGAATTTGGGCGAGGAGGAATCCGACACGTTTACACTGAGCGCGATTATCACGCCGGAGGCGATTCCGAACTTGCGCGTATCGATCGATTACTTCGATATTGACGTCGAGGACGCCATCGGCGTATTCGGCGGCTCGGTGGATAACATACTGAGCGTTTGCTATGAGCAAGTTCAGGACATCAATAGTACGGCCTGTCAGGCCGTTGGCCGTAACACTACGTCCGGGGCCATCGATGTACCGAATCCGGTTTTGGCGACGAATGTGAATGTCGGCGGACTGGAAACGTCGGGTATCGATTTGCAGGTCGGCTACAGCATGGACCTCGATATTGCCGGTGGTAGCGAGCTCAGCATTCTGTTCAACGCAACGTTTCTCAATGATTACGATCTGATTCCGATCGCTGATCTAGACACCGTCAACGATTGTTCTGGTGCCTTCGGTCGAACATGCGGCGAACCCAAATCGGAAACAAGAACGAATACGGCGATCAATTGGACCACGGGCGATCTGACCCTGGGCCTGCGGCATCGGTGGCTGGACGACACCACGCTTGATGAAGTGCGATTCGGAGACGACCCCAGCACCAAGGCTGTTCCGGAACTCGACGGTGCGAACTATGTTGACCTTTCAGCCAACTATAACGTCAACGAAAATTTCGAGATCTGGGGTGGAATCATCAACGTCTTTGATGAGGACCCGCCGTTGCTGGGATCGCGGCAGGTTCGCGCTAACACCAGTCCGGACACATTTACTCCGACGGGAACAGAATTCTTCATCGGTGGTTCGTACACATTCTGATGTCACTGTGCGGCGGCAGGCCATTATGGTCTTCCGCTCGCTTGCCCCGCGTAGTCTTGCCCCGTTCGACAACTAGAGTCTGCAATGCAGAAACGGGATGACGCACTCTGGGAATGGAGCGTGTTCTGGCAATCGGATCAGCTGCAGTCCTGCATGCCCGTCAACGAACCCGAAGCATCGGATCAGCTATTTTCATGCTGGCGGGAGTTTTTCGATGCTCTACCGGCGGGTGCGCGCATCCTGGACCTCGGTACCGGCAACGGCAGCTTGGCGACCCAGGCGGTCTCGGTCTCACGAACAAAACGAAAGCGGTTTTCAATTCATGGTGTCGATCTCGCGGATATACAACCGTCGCGATTCGTTACGTCCGCCGCAAACCTGCTGGAGGAGATTACTTTTCATCCGCAAACGCCGATCGAGAAGTTGCCATTCGCTGATGATCACTTTGATGCCGTTGCCAGCCAGTACGCGATCGAGTATTCGCAAACAGAACTAAGTCTGCCGGAAGCACTGCGGGTTCTTAAGCCCGGCGGACGTTTTCGTTTCTTGCTACACGCGGACGATGGCGTGCTTAAAGATCGCTGCCGGCTGCAGTGGCAGCAGGCCGAAAGCATACTCGAAAGCAATCTGTTTCCAGCCCTTGCCGATTTGCTCGAGAAATTTGTCACGGCGGAGTCGCAGAATACAGCGGAGACGCATGCGGCTGCTGAACAAGCCATCGTGGCACTGAAGGTCGTCTTCGACGATCTCGAACGACAGTTTGCCAATAGCGAGAATCGCAGCCTCGTCGACAACTTATTCGCCGCGGTCCGGAGTGTCCCAGGAATGAGAAAGTCACAAAACCTCGAGACGCTGCTCGCAATGACGGACGATATTCGCGACTTGCTTGTTGCGCAGTCGAAACGCCTTCAAGCAATGCAGCACGCGGCGCTGGATGACACAGCAGCGAATGCAATGGCCGATCAATTGAAAAAACTAAACGCGGAAAACGTCACTCTCGAACACGCAACAGCCGGTACGCAGCGACACTGTATCGGCTATTGGTTGTATGGCGACAAGTCGCCGGAGAAAAGCCGAGTGTCGGCATGAAAAGACGAGAATTCCTGGCGGGAGCTGCGTCGTTAACGGGAGTCATCGTCGCGGGTTGCACACCGCCGGACGACACGAATGTGTTGCGCGCTGTTCTGCATGCAGATTTGCAATCGCTAGATCCAATCGTAACGACGATTGGTATCGTGCAACGCCACGCACTGATGACTTACGACTTTCTGTTCGGTCGCGATGCGGCTGGTACGCCGAAGCCGCAAATGGTCGATCGATGGTCAATGAGCGAAGATCGGCTCACATGGGAGTTTTCGCTACGTAAAGGCTTGCAATTCCATGACGGCGCGTCGGTGACCGCGGAAGACGTGGTGGTGTCGCTGCGCCGCTGGGCTGCGCGCGACGCTTACGGCCGCCAGATTTTCGCGGTAACCGAGAGGCTCAGCGCCGTTGACGACCAGCGATTCGTTTGGCAGCTCAACCAGCCGTACGGATTGTTGCTGCATGCGTTGTCCAAAACCGGTGGACCGGTGGCGGCCATTATGCCGGCGCGAATCGCGGCGACCGGCCCGACAACACCGATCGAAGAGAGCATCGGGTCCGGCCCATTCGTCTTCGATCATGATGCCTGGGTGCCCGGGGCAAAGGTCGTGTATCGACGGAATGCGGCGTATGTGCCGCGTGACGAAACGCCGAATGGCACCGCCGGCGGCAAGAACGTGTACGTCGACACCGTCGAGTGGATCAATATCCGTGACCCGCAGTCGGCGGTGCTGGCGCTCGCGAACGGTGAGATCGATTTCGTCGAAAATCCGTCGCCGGAATTTCTGCCGTTGCTACGCGATGCCGGCGTCGTCATTCAGCGTACGGACACGCTCGGTTTTCAGGGAATGCTGCGGATGAACCACCTTCATCCACCGTTCGACGACGAACGTGCACGGCAAGCGTTGCTTTATCTCATCGATCAGGAACGTTACTTGCAGGCGATGTTCGGCGATCCGGAAGTAACGCAAGCCTGCACCGCGTTTTTTGTTTGCGGTTCGCCGCTCGAAAGCGAAGTCGGTTTGCCGGACGGCATCGGCAAGAACCGCGACAAAGCGCGACAACTGATGAAGGAGGCGGGTTACGACGGTCGGCCACTCGTGATACTGCATCCCACAGACATTCAGTTCATGAATCTCGCCACCCTTGTTTTAGCCGAGGATCTCAAATCGATCGGTGTCAACGTCGACCTGCAGGCGATGGATTTCGGTGCCATGGGCTCACGCCGCGTCAACCGCTCTGCGCCCGAGGCTGGGGGCTGGCACATCGGTCTGACCTATTGGCCCGGTGGCAACGTCTCAGATCCCGTCGGCAATGTGCCGATGCAGGCGAATTGCGATCAGGCCTGGCCGGGCTGGCCCTGCGATGCTGAGCATCAGGCGATGATCGACGCTTATCCGTTCGCGCCGGACGACCGCTCACGCCGCGAATTGGCCGACCGCATCCAGGCAAGCGCGTATAAATTGGTGCCGTATGTTCCTATCGGCCAGTGGTTTGCCCCGGTCGCCTACAGCCCGCGCATTTCCGGCGTATTGGCCGTCCCCGGTAGCACGGTATTGTGGAACGTCGACAAAGGGCCTTACCGCCCGATCTGATCCGCTGCCGTGGGTGGCGAAGTCACCAATGGCCCTGACTGTGCAAAATGACACGCCGTCTTGTGGCCGGTCGCCTGAGTCGTGAGTGGCGGCTCCTCGCTGGCACAAATGGCCTGCGCGATAGGGCAGCGCGAGCGAAACCGGCAACCGGAGGGCGGATTGGTCGGGCTCGGAATGTCACCCTGCAGGACGATGCGCTGGCTTGCGGCATCGGGGTCAGCGCTGGGAACGGCCGACAGCAATGCCTTTGTATACGGGTGACGCGGACTCTCGAAGAGACTCTTCTTGTCGGCGATCTCGACAATCTTGCCCAGGTACATAACCGCCACGCGCGCTGAAATGTGTTCGACCACGGCGAGGTCGTGAGCAATGAACAGGTAGGCGACGCCGAATTCCTGCTGTAAATCGACGAGCAGGTTGATTACCTGCGCTTGCACCGAGACATCGAGTGCGGATACCGGTTCGTCGAGCACGATCAATTTCGGTCGCGTTCCCAAAGCTCGAGCGATTCCGATTCGCTGGCGCTGCCCACCGGAAAACTCATGCGGATAACGATCGATCTGATCGGCGCGCAAACCGACGCGCTTGAACAGGTCCTCCAGCTGAGTACGTAATGCGGCGTCCTTTGCAAGACCATAATTTGCGATCGGTTCTGCGACCGACTGTCCAACGGTGCGCCGCGGGTTAAGCGACGAAAATGGATCCTGGAACACAACCTGCAGGTATTGGCGTAACGGCCGCAAGGCACGCCTGGAGGTGCGTGATATATCTTGACCATCCAACTCGACTTTGCCTCGAGTCGGATCGAGCAGCCGCAGTATCGACCGGCCAACGGTGGATTTTCCGCAACCACTCTCACCGACCAGACCCAAGGTCTCGCCTTCGGCGATGCCAAAGCTGACACCATCTACCGCCCTAACGACCTGCGCTTTCTTGCCAAAGACACGATCCACGACACCGCCACCGACAATGAAATGCTTGGCGAGGTCCTCGACTGTCAGCACCGCGGTCATCGAACCGTACCGACTTCGTCGCTGCGCCAACAAGCGGCAACATGCTCGGCGTCGCCATGACGCTCCAGCGGCGGCGCCTCAACATGACAGCGCTCCACGGCCATCGTGCAGCGTGGTGCAAACGCGCATCCGGTGATGGGTTCGAGCAGTGATGGCACCGAACCAGGAATTTCCGTGAGTCGTTTATCGGTACTTGTGTCGCCGAGGCGCGGCATGGCGCCAAGTAGCCCAAGCGTGTAGGGATGCCGCGGCGAACGCAGCAACTCGCGAACCGGTGCTTCTTCGACTTTCCTGCCGGCGTAAATGACGAGAACCCGATCGGCCATCTCTGCAACCACGCCAAGGTCGTGGGTGATAAGCAGGATTGCGGTACCGAGGCGAGCCTTCAGATCTCGCATCAGGTCCAGTATCTGAGCCTGAATCGTGACATCGAGCGCAGTAGTCGGCTCGTCCGCAATCAATATCGACGGCGTGCACGCCATAGCCATTGCGATCATGACGCGTTGGCACATTCCGCCAGAAAGTTCATGCGGATACTGGTCCAAGCGCTGCTCGGGCTCTGAAATCTGTACCAGTTGCAGCATTTCCAGCGCTCGAGCCCGGGCGCTCTTTTTCGTCAGGTTCTGGTGCAGTTGAACAGCCTCGACAATTTGCTCGGCAATAGTGAGCACCGGATTTAGGCTGGTCATCGGTTCCTGAAAGATCATCGCAATCTCATTGCCACGAATCTTCTGCATCTCGCCTTCCGGCAAGCTAAGTAAACTGCGGCCATCAAATTGAATGCTGCCTTCACTGATGCGACCGGGCGGATCATGGATGAGTCGCATAAGCGCTAGCGCACCGACGCTCTTTCCGGAGCCGGACTCGCCGACAATGGCCAGGGTCTCACCCGCATCGAGCGCGTACGAAAATTCGCAGACCGCGGGAACGACGCCATGATCGGTGCGGAACGTGACAGTAAGATTATCGACAGACAATAACGCTTGCTTGTCGTTCATGTTCGACTCACATAGCGCGGATCGAAAATGTCGCGCAGGCCGTCGCCCAATAAGTTGACACCCAGCACGGTGAACGACAATGCCAGTCCGGGGAAGAGCACGATGTGCGGCGCAATCGAAAACACTGTGCGGCCCTCGGCGATGATGTTGCCCCAACTCGGTGTGGAAGGTGGCGTGCCGGCGCCGATAAAACTGAGTATGGCTTCGGTCAATACCGCGGAAGCAAAGATGTAGGTACCCTGGACAAGCAACGGCGCGAGCGTATTGGGCAACACATGACGCAACAGGATCAGCACAAAGGGCGTCCCGGAGGTTATCGCCGCCTCAACATAGGGTTGTTCCTTTAACGACAGGACGACGCTTCGAACCAACCGCGCAACCCTCGGTACTTCGGCGATCGAAATGGCGATGATCACGTTTTGCAGGCTTGCACCCGTCAGTGATATCAACGCAACAGCGAGCAGAATCGATGGGATCGCCATCAATCCATCCATTACGCGCATCAGCACCTGATCTACCCAGCGCACGAAGCCACTCAGCAAACCAACGATCAGGCCAAAAAGGATTCCGCCAATCGCGACACCAAGCCCGACCGCCAAGGACACGCGCGCACCATAGACGGTGCGGCTGTAAACATCGCGGCCCACCAAGTCACCACCGAACCAGAATTCCGCGCCGGGTGTCTCAAGGCGATTGAATGGCGCAATCATTTGCGGATCGACGGTGCCAAGCCAGGGCGCAGCAACAGCGGCAATCACCGCAATCGCCAACATGGCGGCACCGATGATGACATTCGGATGACGTCGCCACAGTCGCAGCACGCCGCGCACCTCTGGTATCGGTATCGTTGTCGCTACGGCGCTCAATACTTGATCCTCGGGTCAAACAGACCGTAACTGAGATCGACAAGCAGATTGACGACGACGTACGTTGCCGAGAAAACAAGGATCACGCCCTGAATGACCGGATAGTCTCTGCGCAGGATTGCGTCGACCGTTAAGCGACCGAGCCCAGGTATGTTAAAAACTGTCTCGGTCACGACCACACCACTAATCAATAGTGCAAAACTAATTCCGATCACGGTAACGATGGGTACGGCAGCATTCTTAAGAGCATGCCTTATCAAAACTCTGCGGACCGACAGGCCCTTGGCGCGAGCTGCTCGTATGTAATCCTGGTTTAGGACTTCCAACATTGTTGTGCGTGTTATACGGGCGATCAATGCGGCATTAATAATGCCGAGTGACACGGCTGGCAGGATGAGGTGCCGCGCGAATGGTCCAATGCCGTATGCGATCGGCACATAGCCTTGCACGGGTAGGAGTTGCAGTTTGACGGACACGAGGGCGATCAACAGGTACGACAAGACGAAGACAGGTACCGAAAAGCCCAACACGGCCAAGCTCATCGCCATCCGGTCAATTATCCCGCCGGATCGCCAGGCGGCGACGACGCCGAGCGGAATGGCAATAGCCACTGCAATGATTAGCGATGCCAACGTGAGCGCAACGGTTGGCTCGAGCCTTTGCACGATCAGCTCCATGACAGGCCGCCTCGAAAATATCGACGTGCCCAGGTCTCCTTGCAGTACACCACCAATCCATTGACCGAATCGAACCAGGTACGGTTGATCCAGACCGAGCGTTATACGCAGTCGCTCAATGTCTTCAGCCGTTGCTTGTTCACCGGCAAGAACAGCCGCGGGATCGCCTGGGGTCAGGTACAGAAGCGAGAAAACGATAATCGCGACGATCCCCATCACGGGAATCGTTGCCAAAAGACGGCGTATTGCAAAGCCTAGCATGCGTAAGAAGGATTACGATGAGACATGACACACCTGTATTTCGACAACTGAGGTCCAGTTGCCTTTTCGAGCAACGAAATTTCGCAACTATATTAGGGGGTAGTATGCCCTGACCGATGGCGTCTTGCTCTACGCATGTTGCCGCATCCGTTTGGAGGATCCCCCCGGGTGTGTCGCTGATAAGCCTATGCAGAACAACCTAGACTGATTTGGCGGTTTGTCGACGACGATTCGCAAGAACGCAAATTCTGAACTATATTTGACGAGTACCAATAACAAAACGAACCCGCCTAGGGATAAAAAAGGAGAATAATTATGTTTAAACGACTGCTTCCACTAATCGCAGTTTCAGGAATTTTGATTTTTTCTGTTGCAGCCATAATTTCCAAGGATGCTGTTGCTAGTGACAGGCACGGAAGAACCCTTGTTGGATCCTGGGTCATCACAATAAGCTCTGATGCATTTCCAGAATTTACCAATCTCGGCACTATTACTCGAGATGGTGCCGTGATCAACTCGGACCCAGTTTTTGGATCGGGACACGGCGCTTGGAAACGAGTTAGCGGTGGCAGGTTTGCCATCAAATTCTTAGGGCTTGTTCCTCCGGATAATCCAGACTTTCCGCCGGGCACAGAGCTGACGGTCAGCGGTACAATTACCGTGAGTAATGATGGTGCTACTGCCTCCGGTCCTTTCGAGACGGTATTTGTGAATCCGGCGATTGGTGAGGTCTTTAGGTTTTCCGGCACGGTTGATTTTGACAGAATTACGGTTGACAACTAGTACGACGAAAATGATTGACGGTTAGTCAGTAACATATACACCGAACCCCGCATCGGCGGGGTTTTTGGTGTGTCAATTCCAAAAAAAGACAGAACGATTGGACCCGCGCAGCGGTCTGATACCTTTATCTGTCGACATTTGCATGCGATTCAGGGGGGTGTTGCGTAATGAACAGAGAAATGACTCTCGGCGGTATTCTGCTCGGTTTGTTGTTGATGTCCAGCGCGTTGGCGACGGAAGCGGCGCCGATGCGAATGGGCGATGGCACTGTTCAGGGCGAAAGCCTCAATGATTACCAATTCACCTGGTTGCAGTGTTTGAAGCAAGAGGACGGCTGGGTCAGCGCAGGTCCGATGACCGAATCGCTGGTATCGATAGGCAAGGTCTTGCGTCTCACGCAGCGGGCAACGCAAGCCAACGGCATAGAGAGTCGTTCAACCACCTATTTGGATCGCAGTTCCTTGGCACCGCTTCGCATGGAGCAGCAGGCGACAGGACCCGACGGCGAGGTTTTGCGGATGATTACTCGCGCCCTAAGTGAGGAGGGCTATAGCGGAGAGACCCGACAGAGCGATCAGGTGACCGAAATTGGTGGCAGCATCAATTCCACGATGTGGCATGGTGGAGCTCTCGGTCTTCCGCTGGTGACGGTCGATGCCGCCCGTTACCCGGTCGAGTTTGCCAGTTCGATGATTGCTTTCGACGGCACATATCGAACGATTGCGACGATCGCAGATCGCGAAACTTTGCATCATGATGGCGCCGCCGTGGAGGCGCTACTGGTCGATGTTGAATGGCATCACATTGAAAGCGGCGATGTTTATCCGCCCGGTCCCGATGCCAGTGGCGGGCGCTTCTGGCTTGTACCCGACCCACCCAATAATTATCCGTACGTACCGCAATATCGCACAGACACTTATCTGGTCAGCACGCTTATGGAAAAGTGCCCGGAAAATGACCCGACTGAGGAATAGCTAGAGTGATTTGTTTAAGACTTCCTCGACGGCATTATAAGAAGAATCTATGATGTGTCCGCCAATGAGATTGACTGCGGTTTCCGCATTGACAAGAGGTGCGACCATCGATGAGTGCCCCACGAGGCGAATTTAGCTCCAAATTTGGATTTATCATGGCGGCCGCAGGTTCAGCGGTGGGTCTCGGAAATATTTGGGGGTTCCCGACACAGGCAGCCAGCAATGGTGGGGCGGCGTTTCTGCTTATCTACCTGATCATGGCCTTCTGTCTGGCCTATCCGGCGTTGATGGCAGAACTCATTATCGGTCGTCATGCAAAGGCTAATTCCGTCAACGCGTTGCGCATGATTTCGAGAAACAACGTGACCCGACATATCGGGGCCGCAACCGGTTTTACCGGTATCGCGACAGCGAGTTTGATTCTTAGCTTCTATGCGATCGTTGCTGGTTGGATGGTCGCCTATTCTCTGGCGCCTGCGACTGAATTGGCTGGCATGACAAAAGCCACTGCCTGGCTGACTGATTTTGGCGTGACACGCAATCTATTGTTCGTTGGCTTCTTCATGATTCTTACAGTGGCGATAATTTGCGGTGGCGTAAAAGACGGTATCGAGAAGTGGTCTGCGCGGCTAATGCCTTCGCTACTGGTCATCCTTTTGCTGCTGGTCGTTTATGTGCTGACATTGGATGGCGCCGGCGAAGGCGTCAAGGCGTATTTGGTGCCTGATTTCAAGCGTGTTACAGATCCAAATCTCATCGTCAGCGCAATGGGCCAGGCGTTCTTTTCCATGTCCTTAGGCGTCGGCACCATGCTGATTTATGGTTCGTACGTCAGTGATCGAGGAAACCTAGTCTCTTTAGGGCGTTCGGTGACGCTTGTGGATATCGGTATCGCCGTCATGGCGGGCCTTTTGATTATTCCAGCAATGTACGTGGCGCAAGCGAATGGGGTGCAGATCTATGACGCCGCCGGCAATCTGATTGCCGAGGACACGTTAATTTTTGCCGTGTTGCCGGCGCTGTTTGACACTATGGGTGGCGCTGGATTGATCGCTTCTTTCGCGTTTTTTATCTTGATGACGATCGCCGCTTTGACCTCATCCATTTCTATGTTGGAAGTGCCGGTGGCCTATGCGGTAGAGAATCATCAAATGGAGCGCAAACGTGCGACTTATCTTATAGGCGGCATCATCACCCTAGTTAGCGTGATACTCGTACTTAATTTCGGTACGTTGTTCGGCTTGGCAGTCGCGGTAGCGACACGCTATAGCCAACCAATGCTGGGCCTTATGCTGTGTATTTTCGCCGGCTGGATATGGCAGCGTAACAGCGTTTTGCAGGAGCTAAAGAATGGCTTTGAAAACGCAGAGCACGGATGGTTTTGGAAGATTTGGCCAGCGTATATTCGGTACGTATGTCCGGCGGCCATTCTAACCATCTTCATCCAAAAGATTATCTCTTAGTTAATGTGTAATTGACGAGCAGCCTTATGTCTCAATTCGGCTTACGCGCCTTGCCGCTTTGGGCGGCGCTTCTGCCGTTCATAACGTTCAATGTTTGTTACCTGGTCGCGGTCAGCCTAGAACATGTGTCTGCGTGCATACCGTATCTTGCAGGTTGTACCAGCATCAGCTCGACCGGACGCATCGCGCCTGAAAGTCTAATATTCAAAGCAGGCGCACTGCCGTCTGCTGTGATATTCGTACTGTTCTGGTTTCGCTGCTCCACGTTCCTGCAGCTCGGTGGTCAGGCGGGGTCCCGGGCTATCGCATTGCGCGTGATCGCGATACTGGTCGGTTTGTCACTCGTCCTGCATGCCGTGACATTAGGTCTCAGCGATGAGCCATATCCAGCTTTGCGACGCAAGGCTATCGATGGATTCGCGCTGAGCAGCTTGGCTGCTCAGGTATTGTTCGTCATTGCTTACCGGCCCATGCGCGTCGATGACACGCGCAGGTTGTTTCGCTGGCTAGTAGCGTTCAGCGTCGCGCTACCCGCGCTTGGGTTCGCGGCCGAGGTGGCAAAGTGGGTAGGTGCGCCACGTCATGCGGCGAACAACATCGTGGCATGGAATGCGTCGGCGTTTATGTGCGCTTACTACATCGTCGTCGGTCGCGTATGGCAACGCCACGGCTTTTGCAGTCAATTCAGCATCACGTCCGGTGGTCGCGCGGCGTCGCCGAGCGAGTAATCACAGACGCCTGTCGGGAACACACGCTGTAGCTCGTCGCGTTGTGCGCTAACGTCGATGGGTGCATAAACGCCACGGGCGATGGCCTCATCAACGGATTGCAAGTGGCACTTGAAGATGTCGCCGGCATAATCGTCGCCGGCCACGATTCGCGGGTTACTGAATATGGGATAAGTCTTCATGCACTCGCCATCTTTCTTTTTGTTCCAGATTCCATCCCAAACACCGTCGCCGCTGGCAATGAGTTGTCCGGTGTCGGTGTAGCATCGATCGGTCGCATCCACAGGCTTCGCGTCGGCGGCACTTAATGACGCATCGGCACGTATGTTTTCGAGCCAACGATCCAACAGGTCAAACGCGTCCTCCAGGGGCGTGTACGGATCATTCGCAGACCAGATGATCTGCGTGTCCGCATGTCCTTGCTGGCGCAACATCCGCAAGCGCGCGGAAAACGACTGCAGGCTGTGATGCATGTCGAGCTCCGACTCGAGGTAGTGGCGAAAATCGATGATCGGCATGGACGGCTGGCCCAAAAATACTTGGCCGGATCGATACGCCGCCGCTATCGCGTCGGCATTGCCTTCGTTGCGAGGCGCCGGTCGGTCCGCGGACGGCTTGGCAGTCATGTTGTGATTACTCCAGACAGAGATGTCTGCCAGGCTCGATTGGGCGCCGCCCGAACGCCAGAATCGTTCCGGCGTCATTTCGTTGGCCGGCTTCCACCCGCCAATGTTGTCGTTCAGCTTCAGAAACTCGGCGATGGTGATCTGGCGCTGTTTAAGCGCTTGAAGTCCGTACTGCACGCCGACATTGTCGTAGGTGCGCAGCCCTAGACCATCGGTGTCTGTGCCATAGACGCGCTTCAAATTGTCCCAGTACGTCCACGGCACTTGCTCTGCAACGTCCGGCGCAAACAATGACGCGAAGTAGGTGTAATTCGGATTCGCGATCTGTGGCGTCAGATTGCGCCAGCTGCGACTGCATTCGGTGTGCCCGTCGGCCCAGGTCGGCCATTCCCCGCGGCTGAGTGCCTGCAATGCCCTGAGTTGATTGAATTCATTTGGCAGATCATCACGCGCATTGAATCCCTCGATCCAACTTCGCTGCGACCAGGTTTGCCACTTGTCATTATCCGCGTCGACAACATCAAAGTAATACTCGAGCAACTCGCAATCCATAACGCGCGTCACCTGCGTGACCATGTCCGGGTACGAGTACATCGCGATGCCGGCGTCCAATAGACCGGGTCTGTTCTGGTCGATCAGGTACTGTTGCAACGCGCCGCCGGACTTGCCGATACCGATCGTGTAGCGTGGCTCGCCATAACGCGCAACGAACTGCCGTTTAACTCGGGCCAGCGTATCTTCGGCCAGCTCGATGTCGTAACCATTCGACGTTTGATTTGCAGTCGAAAACGCGATCGCGTAACCGGATCGCAGCTGTTCTTGATTTCGTTTGGGTATGTAATCCATCGGTATGCGGCCCTGTCGGCGACCAATGCCGACGCCGCCGCGAAGTTGGTAAATCAACTTGCGATTCCAGTACGCCAGGTCGGGCGCGTTCGAGTGATCGTTCGGGCCCCGTAACATCGCGATAACGTAGATGTGCCGATTAATCGTGCCCATTTCGAGGCGAACCACGAACGGTACGGACTGGCCGTCGATGGAGAGCATCTCGACGTCGCGCGATGCTGTTGTGTACGGCCGAAAACCCCCGCTGTCGTCACTCCGGTAGTAGTAGAAAACGGCCGTCTTAACGCTGCAGTCCTTGCTGTAGCCGATGATCTGATCCGTTTTCTCACCGGCCTCGTTAACGGCATAGACAGCGATACCCGCGCCTTCCTGGTTATCGACCAGCGGTTGTCCAAGGGAGGACCCCTCACTACGGCAGGCATGCGGATAGTCGAGGTCGGCGGTGTAGGTCGGCTCGACTGGGCCGGGCTCACCAATCGGAATCGGGTATTGGTACGGATCCGGCGGCCGTACTTTCTGTGACGGGTGCTCACCGGAGTACGGCCTTGCTGGCGCCCTGGGATCATAGCCGGCGGGCAGTCCGACAACCTGCGGCTCGCCGAGATAGTGATCGGACGTTACGTTGATTAGCCACCAATAGGCGGCGCCGATTGCCACCAGCAACAGTGCCAGAATCGACACCGCGACTTTCCTACGCCGCGTTCTGAACATCGTGAAACTATACCAGCGCCACACCGGGTTGTGGGGCGATCAGAATTGCCTGCGTATACAGAGAATTACGGATTGACTCAACAACGCGTTCGATTACGAAGCGTTAAACCGAGGACCATGCGATACAGTTCGCGATTCAGTCGGAGCTGACTCGGCTTAATCGCTGGAATTTTCGATGGACTCAAGCCGCTCTGATAGAAGCGTCACGAATTGATCGCCGGGGAGTGGTCCGGTCATAGCGCCGCGGCCGTCTTGCAGAATGACGAAGGTCGGCGCTCGAGTTATCAGGCCTTGCGCATCGTAAAGATCGTTGACTACACGCTCGAGGCCGTTGCGGCTGTCGAAACAACTGCGAAACTCTTGCATATTGAGTCCGAGTTCTTCAGCGAGCGAAAGCAACGCGTTCTCGGCGTCGTCGTTTACCCAGCGCTCAGACTCGGCGTGCAGCAAACCGTGCATCTGCCAATATTGCTGCTGGTCGCCGGCACATTCAGCGGCAACAGCCGCAACGATCGCATGCTCGTGCACCCTGAGCGGCATTTGTTTATCAACCCACAGCAGCTTGCCCGTGTCGACCAGTTCCTTGTCGATAATCGGCTGCGCTTCGAGTGCGTGCTTTTGACAGGCCGGGCATTGGAAGTCGTTAAATTCCACGACCACGAGCTGCGCCTCGGGGTTGCCTTTGTAGGCGTCGCCGGCCACGGTGAACCCGGGCCGCTCGGGATCGGGCGCCAATCCTTCAGCTTTCGCCCAGAGCGGCAGCTCGGGCGGCTTGGGTTTCGGCTCCTCGGGCGGCTCTTCGCCGGCGATTAGCGGATCAGCATAACGCGCGAATCGCGCTAGCGGATGCGCGCCGCTCAGTGGGTAGGTTTTGTCGCTACCGGCCGAGCTGAAGCGAAAGCTCGGCGTGCCGTTGTATCCGAGCCCGCGGCCCTCTTCGACGCTAGCCGCGACTCGTGCCGCCGTCGCGCCATCGGCGACGCAGGTTGCATAGGCCTCCATATCCGCGCCGAGCTCCTCGGCCACGCCGGCCAGAAATTCGCTCGGGTCTGGCAGTCGGTTCCACTCGCCCTGGCGCGCGAACAAGTCATCGTGCATGGCCCAGTAGGCCGCGGCGCCTTGCTTGCCGACACAGTTCGCAGCCACATGTCCCAGCGCGGCAGTCGGATGCAGACTTGCCAGCGGCAGGTCCCGGAACACGAGCTTGAGCTGCCCGGTACGCACATACTGATCGAGTAGTTGCGGGTACGTCTGCCGGAAATGCCGGCCGCAGAACGGGCACAGGTAATCGCTCCATTCCTCGAGCGTGACCGGCGCATCGGCATTGCCGATGTAGGGATGCCCCTCGTCCGTGAAACCCACGGGCATGCCGTCGTGCGTTGCCGACTGTGCCGTTGCGCCTTGTGCGACTACGACATGCGCATACGCGACCAGTGCAATCAGCGACAGTGACGATAACGCATTTTCTTTTAATCGATAGATCTTCATAAACTTACGCCATCACAACTTGCAAGGACAATACGGTGTGCAAGCGACAAAGAAAAGGGGCCGGAAATCCTTCCGGCCCCTGTTGTTGCTAATCCGGCAGCTTGCTACTCATGCCTCCTTGCAAGCGAAAGCTGCCGCGTCAGACTTACCCGATCAGGGATCGCCGAACGTCACCTCGGCACTGTCGGATGGCATAACAGACCCACCGTCGTTATCCGATACAGTTCCAGTCACGGTATCTACGTGCGGTGACGTGTTGATCTTGGCGTCATACGAACAGGTGTATTCGTCCAAGCCACCTGGTTGGCCATCATTGGGCTCAAGTGTCTGCGGTACACTGCAAGTTGAATTCAAAATCGTCACGCCATCAATATCCCCGATTAGAATACCTCCGGGGAATTGATCATCAACCAGCGCATCGAGACTAATCGCTTCCGCTGACGAAGTGTTCGTCACTACCACGTCGAAGGTCGCCACGACCATGGTCGCGGTTTTGGTGAGCGACGCAGATGGCGGCACGTCGAGAAATGTAACCGTCGCATCGTCATCGTCACTGACGGTGTTGGGAGGCAAGTCATCGTCAGTGGCCTCGACCGTCGCCAGGTCGGTCTCACCGGGCGGGACATCCGAGGCGTCACCTGTGACAGGAATCACAAACGTGCAAGTGAGCGAGCCCCCGGCCGTTATTGTCTGACCAATGAGTGAGTTGTTACTCGCATCGAGACACAGGTTGCCTATGTCAGTAACGGCACCACCGAGCGGACGTTCATCCGTCAGCGACGTAATAGTTAATGGGTCAACCAATGACAGGTTGTCGACCACCAAAGTAAACATCACGTCACCACCTGGTTCGGGCACCGAGGTCGGGTTCGCGGTTTTGGTTAGCTTGATCATGGCCTCGTCATCGCTGATGGAGACGGAGGCTGTGTCGTAGGCACTCACCGAGTTCGGCTGCGGCTCGTCATCCTCACCTGTTACAGTGACCTTGTCGACCTCGGCAGGCTCGCCCGCATTGCCATCCACGAATACCGTAAACGTGCAGGTGAGGGGCGGACCGCCCTGCGGGATTGTCTGACCGATGAGTGAGTTGTCACTCCCATCGAGACACAGGTTGCCAATGTCAGTAACGGTACCACCGAGCGGTCGTTCATCCGTCAGCAAGGTGATGGTCAGCGGGTCGGCCGTGCTATCGTTACTCACCACAACCGTGAACTCCACATTAGCGCCCGGCTCAGTCACGGAGTCCGGATTAGCCGTTTTGGTCACGGAGATAGCCGGCAGCACGTCCACGATATCCACATCGGCGAAATCATCTCCGCTGATTGGGTTGCCGTTGTCGTCGACGCCCGACGCTATCACTATATCCCGTTGTGATTCACCTCCGTTGCCACTGACCGTACCGGTAAACATACAAGTGTATGTACCACCATTAGGAGTAAGGACCACTGGTGGATCATTGTCATCCAGGCAGTCACTGGTTAACCAGGTGTGGCTATTGAGATCGTCTGCGTCGAGGTCACCGTAGACGTCATCCACCATCGCATTCAGGGTTACGTCGTTGTTAGGATCAATGCCGGTGTTCGTAACCTCGACAGTAAATGTCACTACCCCGCCCGGCTCATCTACTGTAGTCGGGTTCGCCGTTTTTACAACTAGCAGCTCAGCGGGCGGTACGTTGATCGGCACCTGGAATTCGGGATCGCAGTTACACTTGGATGGCGAGCCCGGGAAGGCATCGTCGGGGTCTGTACAGACCTCATTCGCACCGGACTGGCGCCAGCTGGTACAGTTGGGCAGATTCAGCTGGCCGTCACCGTCGGGATCGACACATACTGCCGCGATGAAATTTCCTGTCTGGCTCAGATCATAGAAGATCGGGTTGTTGGCGTTGTCAATATCACCACACAGATCTTCGGGCTGAGGGCACCTGCCGCCGTTACAGTTGGTGTCGAGGTCGACAAAGTTGCCGGTGCTGCCATCGGGTCGGGTGAACGACCCCACTTCGGGCAGCGTGCTGATGGAACAGGTGCCGGTCAAGGCGCCATCACCCTCCGGATCCGCATTGATGTCGAAGTACAGGCCGATGTCGAAACGCTCCTGGGCACTCAGCTCCACCTCAAACGTGGCCGCGAAGCTGGTCGTGTCGCCGGGAAATGCACACCGGTCGCCGCAGAGCCCTGGCGTCGCGACGTTATTAACCGTACAAATACCTGGATTGCCGTCACAGGAAAGCCCAGGTAGATCTGCTCCGATATCGCAAACAGGCTCGAATGTGATGTCATCCTCGTTGACGATACCGTCACCCGTCACATCGGCGACGCCGGAAACGCGGACATCGTTGGCTGTACAACCGAGATTACCCGGAAAAAGGTCATCCATACATTGGTTTATGATTGTCTCTCCGGTGCCATCCTGAGCACTCGCGGTCGGCACTGCGACAAGAATGATAGCGGGCAGAAGCACCGCGAAAATCATCGCCTGCCTGAGACCGCGCAGTGCCGTTTGTTGAATTGTTATAGGTTTAAAAGTGATCATGCCGTTCCCCTCAATCAGCTTTTTTTGAATTTATTGTTGTTTGCGTTCGTTTGAATTCTGCCCGATCACACCGGCTTGTGCTGCCCGCACGAAACCGCACGCGAACCTACTCGCGTTACAGTCTGGATTACAAAAAATGCGGTCTTGCATCAATCGTGTGTCGTTCTTCGTCTTATTCTTGCCGCTTCATGCGGTATGTTGTTGTTCAAGCACGAGAGCTAAGCGCGTCACCGGATCGGATTTACGTGATCACAGTTGCCCTCTGATATTGCTGACAGTTTCCTTGTGTCCGAACGCACAGTCAAGCACAACAGCTTATGTTAAAAGAAATAAACCGCTGTATTGTGTCAAATTTTTGTGACACTACACGCCCACATCGGCGGCAGGCTTCAGATGGTCCGCACAGATTTGTGCAACCCGGCCTTGCGGCCGGGTCCATCGATCGTTCTTAAGGCGCAGCCTCGAATAGATGCGCGCGCAGACGAATCGTGACTGTCTTGTTACGATTCGTATTCTCGGCAGTCAGAATGCAGGTGGGGGCGTCGAGGTGCGCGACGTCGGCGAGTATCGAGCCCGAATCGGAGGTCATTTGCCCTGCCACGTTGCCGGAGCTATAGAGCGCGGTTAGATGCAGTCGCACTTTATGCCTGGACGACAGCTGCTTGCCGCTGTTCCTGGCTGCGTAATTGCCGAAGAATAGCAGGCTGCCGATCTGCTCCTCAGTACAGCCGGTGAGATCGACTTCAATCGTCGCGCTTTGCCCCGGCGCCACGCTGAACCAATTGGTGGACGTCGAGTAATTGCAGACGTCATCCCAGCGATAGACGACCATGTCGTCCGCCTGGGCGCCTGCGCCAATGAGACAGGTTAGTACAACAAGGTATCGAATCTTCATAGGACTTCCCTTTTCCTGTTACTGAACAAGGAAAGATCCCGACACCGAACCCGTACGTTCAGGCGTTCCCACCTTCGGTAACCCGGCCGTCCCTCTATGCCCAGGGACCCGTGGCTTTGCGTCCCCCGATTACTCGGGGTTTGCCGTTATCGAGCGGGATCTTGTAAGTCGAAGTCTAGCTACACGGTGCCGGCACGGTGTGATGGGCGTCACATAACTGAGCCACGCGACAGCAAGTAACTCTTTGACATATCTAACGTTTTTACATAAGAAGACTCGACCTGATGGCTGGACCCTTAGTGCCGAGCGACGGTCTGTTGCTCGGCCATGCGACGCGAACATTTCTTCGCACGGAACACATTCCGGTTGACCAGGCGAGTTGCGAGTCTTGCGCGGGGCAAGGAGAGCCGGTGCGCGCCACCCCACCTTCGGTAGCTCAACTCTTTTCAACGGCAACGCTCGAGATTGGCATTTAGGGTTTTGCGTTTTGTCACTATTTTGTTACTGACAACAATCACGGTGGTTAAGCGCGTGTTGTAGGCTGTTGTTGATGAAATTTTTCAACACAATTTCGTGTATTCGATATATACCTATTAGTTCAAGGTATATATAATTACCCCGTGAGAATGGTCTCTAGGCGGGCTGCTGGAGGTAATACAATGCGCAGAGTTATTGTTGCTGATGCGGAGCACGAGGCGGACGACGAAATTAACCTGACACCGATGCTTGATGTCGTATTCATCATGCTGATCTTTTTCATAATGGTCGCCTCCTTTGTCAAAGAGGCTGGAATCGACGTGAATCGATCGGACGTATCCAAACCTCTATCGCCGGAAATTCAGAACATATTGATCGCTATTTCAGAAAACAACCAAATTTGGATGGACAGACGACTGATCGACCCGCGCGCGGTGAGGGCCAATATCGAAAGACTGCATGCTGAAAATCCACATGCGACAGTCGTCATTCAGGCCGATAAACTCTCGTCAAACAATAGCTTGGTGCAGGTAATGAATGCGTCGCGAGAAGCCGGTATTTACAATTTTGCTTTGGCTGCAGGAGAAGAGTAGACGACGACTGTCGTGAAGCCTCAAGAGAAAGAAAGCACTACTTTGCGGTGTATGTACTGCGTCATTGCTCTTAAATGTCCTATTGTTATTTCGTTCGCAACCCGGATATTTCGATGGCCTTAGCAATCCCCTGCGCATCGCCAAAAGACATTATGTTTGCGCCCGACACTCCCGGGATGGCTGCGAGTTCCTGCAGCATCTCCGCACAGATCTCAATGCCTTCGCGCTCAGGGTTCGACGCTCGCTTCAAGCGTTTCATGATGGCATCGGGAACGACGGTGCCACGCAAATTGCTCGCGAGCCATTCGCCGATGTCGGTTGATGGAATCGGGGCTATTCCGATGATGACATTGACACGTTCAATCAGTTTCGCCCCCACAAGTCCGGCGAGATAGCGTTTGATGAGGCCGATGTCGAAGCAAAGCTGAGTTTGTATGAACTTGACGCCTGCATCCGCTTTGACCGCGATCTTTTCAGGTTGCCAACCACGAGTTGGTTTAAACGCGGTGGCGGTTGAACCGATAAAGAATTGCGGCGGATTCGCATTTTCCGGATCCGATTGCAATGCTTGCGCATCCGCGATGAGTTTTCTTACGCCCCAGTCAAACACGGTGGCGGCCTTCGACGGAAAATCCACCGGAAACTTTTGGCCGCGCATCAGCAGCAAGCTCGTCACACCAAGTGCGGCCGCGCCTAGCAGATCACTGTGCAATGCAATGCGGTTGCGGTCCCGGCAGGTCACATGCAACACAGGATCGACGTCGTGATCCAGCAGAATGCCGGCAGCAACCAGCGGGGACATGTGTACGCGGCCGCCCGGGTTGTCTGTAACCTGGATCGCATCGACCGTCGAGGCCAGGACTTGTGCCTGTTCGACGATGGACGTGGGGGATGATTGGGAATCCAGCTTCAGCTCGGCGCTGAGTGTAAAGTCTTGGGTCCGTAGAGCTTTTTGGAAAGTCTTCAAGGCGTAGTCCGGCACAACGATGCAGCAAGTCTTGGATCAATTGGCTGCGAATGTCAATGTGATGCCGTGGATAGCCGTTGTAGAATTCGACGGCCATCATATTGAGAAGAGACGCCGGTAACGACAATGAATATTGCGGCCGCACATAGAGCCAAATTCAAGGAGGCAATAGGACTTGTCGGTAAAGGGCAGGTCGACCGCGCCGAGCATATTTGTCGGAATGCGATCGAGAAAGATCCGCAAAACGTCAATCTGCTGGCACTGCTCGGCGCAATCCAGATTAAGCGCAAGCGATTCAAGGACGCGGAACAATGGCTGGCACAAGCGATAGACTTGGCGCCGACGTTTGCCAAACCGCACGAAGACATGGGGATTGCGGTGCTGCAGCAGAACCGGGCAGAAGAAGCCGTGTCGTATCTGCAGAAGGCAACCCGATTAGATCCGTCGCTCGAGCTGGCATGGCTAAATCTCGGCAAAGGGCTGGCGATGCTGGGCAAAGGCAAGGAAGCTGACGAGGCATTCGAGAAATCATTCAAACTGAATCCGGAGCGCAAGAAGCTCGCGCACGCAGCCGAACACCACAAAGCCGGTCGCATCGAGGACGCAACAGAACTTTATAAAGAAGTACTACGGGACAATCCGAATAACGTCGACGCGCTGCGCATGTTGGGCATCATTGCGTACAGCGTGTCCGACATTGATGAGGCGGAACGACTATTCCGGCGTGCCGTCAAACTCGCTCCAGATTTTGTCAACGCGATCATCGACCTCGGTAATACGCTGAAAGATCAGAATCGCTTTGAGGAGGCCATTGATTGTTTCCGTCAGGCCATCAATCTCGAGCCGACCGGTGTTAAGGCGCACTTTTTGCTGGCATCGACACTGAGCCCCGCCGCATTAAGCAATGAAGCGATAGAGTCGTACGAGCGCGTACTGGAATTGAGACCCAAACATGCCGGCGCCAAGCTCGGACTCGGCCACATGTTAAAAACGGTTGGCCGGCAAGAAGAGGCGGTGCAGGCCTACCGGGATTGCATCGAGTTGAAGCCGAACAAAGGAGAGACATACTGGAGCCTTGCGAATCTCAAGACATACTCGTTGACTGACGACGACATCCGCGAAATGGAATCTTGGGTGGACAACGAAGACATTGGCGACGAATCGCGCGTCAATTTCTTGTTTGCTCTAGCGAAGGCGCATGAGGACAGTGGGGACTTCGATCGCGCGTGGGACTATTACGAAAAGGGTAATTCCACGCGTCGCATGCTCGAGCAATACGATCCGGTCGGCACCGAGGTGCAGAATGACGGGATCATCGAGGTGTTCAGCAAAGAGGTCATGGAAAAAAGTGACGGACGCGGTGATCGAGATAGATCGCCAATCTTTGTTGTCGGCCTGCCGCGTTCCGGATCCACGTTAATCGAGCAGATCCTGGCGAGTCATAGCAAAGTCGAAGGGACCTCGGAGCTGCCGTACGTGCAGCAGGTTGCCAGAACGCTCGATCGCAATCGGGCCGACGGTATCAACTATCCGGAGGCATTACTCGAACTCGAAGAAAAACATTTCAAGGCGCTCGGCAAAGACTACCTGGATCGTGCGCAGATGCATCGCCTCGAGCAAACACCGCACTTCATCGACAAGATGCCGAACAATTATCCCAGTGTCGGTTTTATCCATTTGATGTTGCCGAACGCAAAGATCATCGACGCTCGACGCTATCCGCTCGATTCCTGTCTCAGCTGCTATCGACAGCTGTTCGGGAGAGGTCAGCCGTTTACCTACGACCTCACCGACATTGGGGAATATTTCTTGCAATATCAACGTCTGATGGACCATTGGCATGAGGTATTGCCCGGCCGGGTGTTGACGGTTCAGTACGAAGACGTTGTGACGGATTTCGAGGCCCAAGTACGTCGGCTGCTCGATTATTGTGAATTGCCCTGGGAGAACGCGTGTCTCCGGTTTCACGACACGGATCGGCCGGTGCGCACGGCCAGCTCAGAACAAGTTCGCCAGCCGATTTACTCGAAGTCGGTTCATTTCTGGCGCAATCACGAAAAGCGTCTCGATGAACTCGTTGAAGTGCTGCAGCCGGTGCTGGGTCGCTACGAGCAATACGAATACATTAATAAGACCTAGCAAGTTAAAGGGGACATTCTACTTTTAGCGGATTGATCCGCTAAAAGTAGAATGTCCCCTCAGGTGGTATCGAATGGCCAGACTTCCAGCCCGTGTATTGCGTTACGGATATCCAGTGTCAGGTTAATACTCAGTGTCGTCTTCATCGATTCCAGGTCATGCAACGTCACGGTAGATGGCGACGAGCCTGCGGCCACCAGGCTGTCATCAATCGTGCATAGTCCCCTAGCGAACGCCTGCCGCGCAATGCGCGAATCGTCGAGATCGGTGTGCGTCAATAGCTTATCCTCGTAGCGCGGCACGTGGAACATGCGCTGTTTATCCGGAGACACGAAGCGCACGATATCGGACTCCGTATCATTGAACAGGACGCCGTCTCTAAATGGTCGCGCATTATGCGCGCCGGCTGGTAACGGGCTGACCATATTGATTTGACTACCCGTGTAACGCAGGAGACCGCCGGTCCTGAGGCCGCTAATAAACATGCCGTGGCGTGTGCAATGGACATTATTTATGTGCAGGTCATTGCGTAGCGGCGGTCCATCAGTTCCACTCGGCAAAAACGGTGTCGCCTGAAACCCGTCGACGGTTTTAGTGATGTGCAGGCCCCAGGAAAACCTCTGTTCGTCCAGGTCAAAACCTAGTACGGCATCGTGACCGGTTGAGGTAACGTAGAGCCGGCGCTTGTAACAGTGAATTTCATGGCAGTGCTTCAGGTACGGCGACCGAAAAGACCCGATCTGTTTAAACTCCGGGCTGTATACGAACAGTTCGTCACTCGCGGCGATATACACTTTGTCCGTGTCGATCGCGATACCGCGCAAGCCGCGATCCCAGCCACGCCCTTGCCAGTCGATATTGGCCGTATTCCAGTCAACGGGCTGTGCTACCCGCTGCCGGTCGAGATCGATGAGATAGATGCCGCCATGGCTCTCGCCCTGGCGACTGCCGCGAACAACCGATGTTGCGACCAGTTTGGTCACAGTTCGCGTGACGCAGAGCGCCGGAAGGGTTCATATTGTGAAATCAACATTAATTGACGAGGGTCGAGACGAACAAAGCTAACATTATGAATACTATACATTACCTTCGTTACCCCCGGCTGATGCATCAATGCTGTCGGGCGTAGGTAGCGAGTCGCCGACATAACTTGCCGATGGCGTGGATCGGCGCTGCACACTGAGGTACGATCAGGCGTAATCGGTATCGGGGGCTGGGTCAAAAACCGATTCGCCAGCACGAGATATTTCTGTTAATGGGGGACAAGAATGTCTGACGAGCACGCACCGCAGCAGTTTTCCAAAAGTTCACTCGCCGTCGCCGTTTCGGCCGCCTGCGCGGCCGTTCCTGTTGCACAGGCACAGGAATTGGGGATCGAAGAGATCGTCGTTACGGCCACGAAGCGTGCGACCAGTATTCAAGATGTACCAATGTCGATTGCGGCCTTCAGCGATGACGATATCGTCCGCGAAGGTTTCAAGCAGCTTGATGATTATGCAGGACGGATACCCGCGCTATCATTCGGCACCCGGCATCCGGGTGGCTCGAATGTAATCATGCGTGGCTGCGCGGTGTCTGGCATCGCCTTTAGTGATAACCCAACGACCGCCGTTTATTTGGACGAACAGCCAATCACGGTTGCCGGATTTAACCCCGATCCCCGTTTGATCGACATAGAACGCGTCGAAGCGTTAAGTGGACCACAGGGCTCGTTATTCGGCGACGCTTCGCAATGCGGGACGCTGCGTATCATCACCAACAAGCCGGACACGACGGAGTTCGAAGGCTGGGTCGACCTTGGTGCGTCCAGCGTGGCGCACGGTGACGTTGGCTATGACGTCAGTGCAATGGTCAACATCCCGCTCGCCGACGACAAAGCGGCGATACGTCTCGTTGGATTCTATGCCGATGAGGCCGGCTACATCGACAACGTCCTCGGCGGGAGTCCGACGGGCCCGCTATTTCCTGTTGGCGGCGTTAGTACCTTCGACAACGCCGAGTTTGTTGAGGACGACGTCAATTCATCAACAACCAAGGGCGTCCGAGGCAATCTTCGCTGGCTCCCGACCGAAGAGTGGACCGTCGATTTTGGCGCCATTTACCAGAAACTCGAGGAAGATGGCTTCGGCGACACAGATTTGCCCGAGAGTTTCCTGGACGGGCGCAGTCTCGGCGAATGGGAACAGATGCGCTACGAGCAGGAAGACTTCGAGGACGAGTGGTATCAGCTCGCGCTAACACTCGAAGGAAGCCTTGGCGGAGCAGACGTCGTGCTCGCAAGTTCTTTCATGAATCGCGAATATTTTTTCCGGGCCGATGCGACGACCTATCTCGGCGGTTGGCAGGAACGTTACCCGAACAAATTCAATGACGGCAATGTTCCATACTATGCTATCTATGACTTCTTCAATCAGGATCCGCGCGCACAAGTGTTCAGTCTTGGTGATACGGATCGCACCAGTGTCGAACTACGTGTCGCAACGCCGAGCGATTCCGATAGTCGCTGGTCAGGAATCATTGGTGTGTTTTATAACAAGGTAGAAAACCACGCGCATTTCGCCTCGAATGTCGAAGACCTGGATCAAGCGGGGGCTTATTATGCCAACGGCATACTCTACGAGTGCGGCGCCCATTGCTATCTGAACTACGTCGCCTTTTACTACAATTGCGGCACCGGGCCGACCTATACAAATGATTGCACCTATCCGGTGGCGCCGTCTAATAACTGGTGGACCGGCGTCTACGACAACACGCTGAAGCAGGTCGCTCTGTTCGGCGAGGCCACTTTCGATATCACGGATAATTTCAGCATCACGGCCGGTGGTCGCTGGTTTGATGTCGACATCGACCGGCGTCTGCAGCAGTCGACATTGCTCGGTGGACTTTCCGATTACCGAACATTGGGACCCGAGTCGAATTGCTCAGTTATAAGCGGGACCGGTACTTTTCTCAACGGGACGGATTACGTTATCGCAGATCATTGCTATCAGGACACGCTGTCATCGTCGAGTGAGGACGGTTTTGTGCCGAAAGTAACGTTGACCTACGCTTTTGATGATAATCGGATGGTCTACGGCACTTATTCGGAAGGATTTCGTCGTGGCGGGGCTAATGCGGCGAAGCCAAGGTCAATTTTTGGACGGGCGCCGTTTAACGAGTTTGATTCCGATCTCGTTCAGAACTTCGAAATCGGTATGAAGACGACATTAGCCGATGGACGCGTACAGTTCAACGTTACGGCGTATCGCATGATTTGGGATGACATTCAGATCGAAGCCGAAGACCCGACGCCAAACCTGTTTACGCTTGGCATCCTGAATTTCCCCGAAGCCGAGATCGATGGCGTGGAGGCATTCCTGAACTGGATACCCGCGGATGGCTGGAACGTCACGGCAAACCTGGGCTTCAATGATGCGGAGCTTTCCAAGAGCGGTACTTTGACCGTAGCAGGCGCGCCTGTGGATAGAACGGCGGAGAAAGGCACGCGACTGCCGCTGACGCCTGATATGAAGGCCAGCCTCAACGTTGATCGATATTTCGACAACAGAATATGGGGCGCGGAGCCGTCCGTTAGCCTTGGCATTCAACATACCGGGGACTCGGTCAGTTCTTTGTCAGGCATACAGTCGGTCGAGTTCAACCAGCCGGTCCGAGATCAGGATGCCTATACGCTCGTCAATCTGCGTTTCGGCTTGGACGCTGAGACCTGGAGCGCAACCTTGTTTGTCAATAACGCCACTGACGAATATGCGGAGCAGTTCTACAACGACCGATGGGCGCAAACAAGACTCAGCGTCAATCGACCACGTACGTTCGGCATCAACTATCGACGACTCTTCAAGTAAAGTCGTTGATTTCGAACTTGGGGCATCTATTCTCGCCGAGGACGTGAGCAATCCTCACCGGTAAAATTTTTTCGTAAGGCTCTTGTCCGCGATGGAAATCGATACCCTTTTACGCGATCTTGGGAACGTCGACATCGGTGCGCTGACCGATGCGATTCTCGCCCAGGACGACAAAGCCTGGCACGAAGACCAGTACCGTCAGCAGGTTTTCGACGTGCATAAGGAAACGCAGTCCATGGTGCTGGTATTCGTTAACCTCGAGTCCTGGCCTGAAATAGAGATCATGAAAGAGCCGGGCTGGGACCGACTCGCCGACGTGGCCATTCCGGTCATGCATGACATCATCGACCGGCATTACCCGAAAGGCGGCACCATTGTCCGTGCGATGGCGGCAAAACTTTTGGCAGGCGGCAAGATCAGGCCGCATATCGATACGCACCCATCGTTTCATTGTGGTCACCGCATTCACGTGCCAATAACGACGAATCCCAGAGTGCGCTTTATGATCGATGGCCGGCCTCATCAGCTAAAGGTGGGCAAGGCGTATGAAATCAACAATCAGAAGAATCACAGCGTCATGAACAAGGGCGCGGAAGATCGGATAACGTTCATTTTTGATTACATTCCGCCCGAGCAACTCGCCAAGCTGGGAAATCGTCAACGGAGTCGGCAATCAGCGTCCGCCTGACTCGGGAAATGGGGACATTCTGCATTTATCGATTTAGTGAACGCGTTAAATCCATAAATGCAGAATGTCCCCTTTTCGATTATTTGGAAACGTAGTCCGCTATCGCGTGCATGATGAAAGCCGTTTCCGAATCCACGCGCTCGCTTTCCGCATCCGGATCGGACGAATGCTTAGCAATGACGACGTCCGCGTCCGAATTGACATAAATGAACTGGCCGTGGATGCCCAGTGCGGCGACCGCGTCTACGCCTGTGTAACCCCACCATTGATCGTGGTAGGAGTCGGCGACCAGTTCAAACCAGGGATCGTTGTAATAGCGATTGAACTTATCGGCATTACGCTTGGTTTTTATGCGTTGCGCGATTTCCTCGGAGATCACTTGCCGGTCGTTGTAATAACCATCCTGTAATATCATCTGGCCGAAACGCGCCGCATCCCGTAGCGTGATCGCCAGTCCGCCACCTGCCATCTCTACGCCGTGAAAATCGAGCCAGAAATAGCCTTCGTGCTCGGCCCCGAGCGGCGCCCAGATCATTTCGTGTAACGCATCTGCGAGATTACCGCCGGTTATCCGTCGAATGATCCAACCCAGCACTTCCGGGTCCGGTGTAACGTAGTGAAACGCGTCGCCATGCGAAAATTTCTCATGGTGTTCGGTCAATGTTTGCAGGTTTGCGTACAAGCCCTCGCCGCCAGGCAACATGGAATCCAAGAAGCCGGTGATATGCGCGTCGGGATTGTAGTAGTCCTCGATATAGTGAATCGAGTTGGTCATATCGAGCATGTGTTGCACCGTTGCATTGCCAAACGCCGATTTTTCAAGTTCGGGAATGTATTCTGCGACCAGTTTGTCCGCGTCTACGCGCCCTTGTTCCATTAACATCAGAAGTATTGTGCCGGTGAATGACTTCGTAACCGAGAACATCAGATGCTGCGTGGTGGCGGTGTGATCGTTTAAATATCGCTCGTAAACGACGTCGCCCTGGTGCAGCACGATGAAGCCGTCCGTATATGCCGCTTCGAGCCAATCGCCAACGGCAGTAGTGCGTCCGTCGGGGAACGAAACTTGCAGCGCGGACAGCTCAATCGGTCGGTTGCCGAGGGCTGCGACGGATTCGCCGACCGCGACGTTACGAGTTGGCACGACTTCACGCAAATGTCGCAGTGACCAGCGGTTGTACGGCGGCTGCAGGAAGTTCTCGATCGTCACCAGTTTGCCGGCAGCCGGAGGCGACCCGAGCATTAGCCCGTGTTCGCGCGCCGTCATCGGCATATCATCTGCAATCGTTGTCGACACGATGAATACTTGCAAAACTGCTAAGAAAACTCTTGCCATTGTTATTACCGTTTTTATGAACTGTTTTGAAACTCATTGTTCTTGGTGGCCACCGAAGCGATTTGCAGATTGCCCTAATCGACGCTTTTCTCATCGCCAGCTTGTCGAATTTCCATCGCGCGTGATATGACATACGCGCGGACGGCCTCCGATTCGTCGACGCTGATCTCGATCGCCGGCATGCCGTTACCGCGTTTCGAACCGCCAATGACAATGGCGTGCCAGCTCGCATGCGTATCGGCGTTCGCATAGCGCAAATCAGGTACCGATCCGCCGAAACGGACCGCAGCCCCCTTGCCGTGGCAGCTACCGCACTTCCAATCGTAGAATCGCTTGCCTAAGTTGATCGTTTCCGGCGTCGCGTCAAGCTCTGGCTGTTCGGGCAACTGCCGCGAGATGATTGTTGCAATGGGTAGCGCGGCATCGCCTTCAAGACGAAACGCAAGCAGGCGCGTCGGTCCTCTGGAATCGTTGGCCGAATGCATTTCGGGGTACACGAACTGCAGCCCTCCGCCGGAGCCGATCGGGATCACAATAAACTGCTCGCCGTCGATCGAGTACGTGGCGGGCGCAGCCGAAATCGATGAACCGGTCGTTACCGACCAAAGCACATCACCAGAGTCGGCGGCATAGGCTGTGAATCGGCCTTTCGCATCGCCCTGAAATACCAGGTTGCCCGCCGTAGTCATGACGCCGCCATTAAACGGAAACTCATGCTCAACAGTCCAGCGCGGCTCGCCGGCCAGCGGGTCGAAGGCGACCAGTTTGCCAGGACTGAATGGTCTATCGTCCACCACGGTGATGACTTCGAGCGTGTCGGAAAAATCGCCGTCTTCGTAATGGCTAACCATGCTCGGCACGTCAATGACGGGTATGTAGGTAAGCTTGTGCTCGGGATGCCAGGCCATCGGGTGCCAGTTATGTGCACCCCACAAATTGGGCCAGACCGCGACAACCGGATCCGCGTCCCGCGTCCAGTACTCGGCCTCCGGCGTGTATACAGGCCGCCCGGTCTCGAGATTGATGTGCGAGGCCCAGTTCACGCGTGCAAATTTGTCGGCAGCCAGCAGCTCTCCGGTCAATCGATCCAGAACGTAATGAAAGCCGTTCTTCGGTGCGATAAGCAGGGTCTTGCGCACGTTGCCACCGATTTCAAACTCGGCCAGTGCGATGTTCATCGTCGCGTTGTAATCCCAGTTGTCCTTCGGGACGGTCTGGTAGTGCCAGACGTATTCGCCGGTTTCTGCCTTGAGCGCCAGTATCGATGACAAAAACAGATTGTCGCCGCCTTTCGGGCTGCGCAATGCGTGCACGTACGGCAGCGCACCGGCGGTGCCGAAGAACAACAGGCCCGTTTCCGGGTCATACGTCATCTCGTTCCAGGCGTTTCCGCCACCACCGAATTTCGCGAGCGCGTCACCCGACCAGGTGGCGGCGGCCATTTTCATCGCGGGCGTCGTATTTTCGGCGGGGTCGTCGCTCGGGACGGTGTAAAAGCGCCAGATCAATTTGCCGCTGACGACGTCATACGCGGATACGTAGCCGCGGTTTTTCTCGCCGGATTCAGAACCGTTGTTGCCGACAAAGACCTTGTTGTCGCCGACGTAGGGCGAGTCGGATATGGCGTAGCCAACGTTGGGATCGCAGGTTTTTTTTGACCAGACTGACTTGCCGGTCTCCGCATTGAGTGCGAGCAGTCGGCAGTCGGCTGTCGTTGCGAAGACTTTACCGCCCCACACGGCGATTCCCCGACTCGCGCGGCCAGTCCACGAGGTTCTTGGCGACTCGGCGAAATGCGACCGCACGTCCGGATCAAAGCTCCATAGGATGTCGCCGCTCTTCGCGTCAATCGCGTACACGACCGAATAGGCTGCCGATAAATAAATAACGCCATCTACGATGATCGGCGTTGTTGCGATTCCGTCTGGCGCAGGGAGATCGGTCGCCCAGGCAAGCCCGAGCTCGGCAACATTGGCCGTGTTTACCTGCGTCAACACACTGTAGTGCTGGCCGCGGGCATTGCCTCCTTTGACAAGCCAGTCCGAGCCGTCGGCCACACTCGCTTTCAGTCGGTCTTCGGTGACGTCGCCGGCCGCCAACAATGCCGTTGGCAAAAAGGCGTAGAAGACCAGCAGCGGACTCGCAAACAATCGCAGCAGCAACTTTTCGACCAAGAAATTCAAGCGGGCTCCGAACGCGGGCGGGAACATCGCCTATTCTGGATCAATTTTTGCGCCGGTACTACCTCGGTCAGATCGCCTTCGAATAACGTTGGTCGTGCAGTTCGTCGTTGATGTAGCGATCGAACACCATCGCGACGCTGCGCAGGAGCAGGCGGCCTTTAGCAGTGATCATAATGCCGCTTGTGTCAACACTGACGAGGCCATCCACGACCAGCGGCTCGAGTCGCCCAAGCTCCGCAGCGAAATAACTTTCGAACTCAAAACCGTATTGCGCGCGGAATTCGTCAAAAGACACCGCGTCGTAGCACATCAGAGATTGTATTGTTGCAGCGCGAAGCGCGTCATCGGCATCAACGGCGATGCCTCTTGCAATCGGTAGCTGGCCGCCTTCTATGATCTTCTCGTATTCGATCGTCGATACTGCATTCTGCGCGTACACCGGCCCGATGCTGCTGATCGAGCTGACGCCAAGGCCGATTAAGTCGCACTGTTGATGCGTCGAGTAACCCTGGAAGTTACGATGCAGCGTATGGTCGTGTCGCGCCTTGACCAAGTCGTCTTCGGGAAGTGCGAAGTGATCCATGCCGATGTAGACGTAGCCTGCGCTATCGAGTCGATCGATCGTATGGTGCAGAATGTCGAGTTTCGTTTCGGGCGCCGGCAGGTCGTCAGCATTAATCATGCGCTGCCCTTTGAAGCGCTCCGGCAGGTGTGCGTAGTTGTAAACCGCAAGCCGATCCGGCCGCATCTCGATGACCGAGTCCAGCGTGGTATCGAAGCTCGCAACTGTTTGATGCGGCAGGCCGTAGATCAGGTCGAATGAGACGGATTTGAAGCCCGTATGGCGGGACGTCTCAACCAGCAGTTGCACCTCGTCGACTGACTGAATGCGGTTGACCGCCTTCTGCACATCCGCGTTGAAATCCTGTATGCCCAAACTTAGGCGATTGAAGCCAAGTTCTGCGAGAGAATGGATCGACTTATCGGTCACCGAGCGGGGATCGACTTCTATTGAGAATTCGTGCGTATCGCTGTCGTCGAACGTGAACGCGCCACGCAGTTTGTCCATGAGCGCACGCAGTTGCTCATCGCTAAGGTAGGTTGGCGTGCCGCCTCCAAAGTGCAATTGCTCGACTTTTCGGTCTGTCGAAAAGAGTTCGGACTGCATGTCAATTTCGCGATACAGGTCGTCGAGATATCGGCCAACGCGCACCTGGTTTCGCGTTACGATCTTATTGCAGCCGCAGTAGTAGCAAAGTGTCTGGCAAAACGGGATGTGGACGTACAGCGACAGCGGCAGGTCGCTCGCATTGCTGTCGAGTGCGTTCTTGCGATATTCAGCGGCAGTGAGGTTCGCGCTGAATTGCAGCGCGGTTGGATAGGATGTGTAACGTGGCCCGCGCCCGTCATAGCGGCGGATCAGCCCTTCGTCGAAGTCGACTCTGTCAGCATTCCGGGTGCCCATGGATTCGATGGTCGTCGAAATCGCGGCCGAAGCACATGGGTATTTGCCACTACACCATCGGTCTGGGTGGTCGCGTCCTCTCAGCGCTCGTAGACAATGTCGCCGTTGACAATGGTCATCAGTATGCGCCCGCTCAGCAGGTCACCCGGGCTGTCATCCGCCAGCACGAATGGATCGACGTCCATCACAGTTAGATCTGCCCAGCGGCCTGATTCGATGATTCCCGTCTCGTCTTCGCGAAAGCTCGCGTAGGCGGACCAGTGCGTATAGGCACGAATGGCTTCTTCGGCATTGACAGCCTCATGAACATACCAGCCGCCTTCGGGCTGCTGATTCTTATCTTTCCGGGCGATCGCCGAATGAAGGCCGTAGAAGATGTTGTGATCGGAGCCTGGATTATCGGAGTTAAACGTTAACGCGGCGTTCGTTTCACGCAGTGAGCGCCAGGCATAAGCACCGAGAATGCGCTCCGGTCCCAAGCGTTTTTCGGCCCAAGCTTTGTCTTCCATCGCGTGCGGCGGTTCCATCGATGCGATGAATCCCAGGGCGCCGATGCGTGGCAGATCGTCCGGATGCAGCACCTGGGCGTGCTCGATTCGATGGCGAAGAGTTCCGGTGGCCGGCGACCCGTCGATAATGCGCTCGAGAATATCCAATGCTTCTCGATTGCCGGCATCGCCAATGGCATGGATGGCAATCTGAAAGCCGGCGCGCATCGCCTCGGCCATTAGCGTTTCGTTGAATCCGTAACTGTCACCGCTAATGCCGCGGTGTCCGGGCATGTCACTGTAGTCGTACAACAGCCGTGCGCCGCGTGACCCCAGCGCGCCGTCGTAATAAGCCTTGACCGTGCGGGTCACGAGCATGCTGTCGGCGTCGTCATCGGGCCCTCGCGCAATCCAATGGCGCATCAGGTCTTCATCGCGCAGCGATAGCATTGCGTACACTCGAAGGGGGAGCGCGCCTTCGTCTTCGAGTTGTTGCAAGATTTCCATCTCTCGGCTTGCTAGCCCAGCGTCGTGTACAGCGACATAACCATCTTCCGCCATACGTTTGAGGCCCAGCTGTAGTTGTCGACGCATTTCCTCATCGGAGAGCTCCGGCATCGCGTTCCTTACGATTTCAACTGCACGATTGATAAATAGTCCACTGGGTTGGCCGTCCTCGCCCAACCGCAATTCGCCGCCGACGGGTACTGGCGTGTCGGCCGTAGTGCCTGTGACGTCGAGCGCCGTCTGATTACACCAATCCGCGAAGCCATGCAGTCCGTGCATCAACACCGGATGATTTGGCACGGCCTCGCTGAGCAAGAGTTTGTCCGGGTAATCGTCCGCCCATGCACCTTCGTCCCAGCCGAGACCGATAATCCACTCACCGTCCGGGATAGTTTTTGCACGCTCGACGATCAGTGCGACCGCGTCCGCTTCGGTCTTCGCATCGACCAGGCTGACACTATCAATTCGCTTGCCAAGCTCGAACACGTGAGTGTGGGAGTCCACCAGTCCAGGGATGACGGTAGCGCCGGCCAGATCCACGACCCGGCTTTGCTCATTCTTGTAGTTCAGCGCATCTTCGCTACTGCCAACAAAGGCGATGGTATTGCCGTCGACGACAATTGCCTCGGCGTCGGGGTGCCAGCCGCTGTCGTCGTGCGGCGCGCCAGGCGTCAGGCTGCCGTCCGGCGCCGCGTCTTGCCAATTCATCGTATAAACGCGGGCATTGAGCAACAACAGGTTGGCGGTGTCCGTCACAGCCTGCTGGCCCGGTTTCTCGGCGCAAGCAAGCATTATGTTAACTAGCACCAACGCCGCAAACAGTGGCGGTCGAATCATCGTTTTCTACTACCTGGAAACCTTGAATGTCAGCACAAAGAATACCGCATTGAAAAATCCGCATACGTACAATCCGATGGTTTCGAATAGGGGCCTTGGCGCCAGCCATGTAAATGCTTGCGATACAATAGATAAGGAGGACATTGCGTAGCCATGATGACTAGGCGCCGACGATTTTCGTGGTTCGAGTTATCGGCAGAATTGAAACGTCGTAGAGTCTATGCGGTGATTGGTGCTTACGCAGTCATCGGCTGGATAGTACTGCAAATCGGCGAAGTCACATTTGAGCCTCTTGGTCTGCCGGGCTGGTCGATGACGATGCTGATCGTTACGGTAATCGTTGGCTTTCCGGTAGTTTTAATTCTTGCTTGGACATTTGATATCACATCAACCGGTATCCGCCGCGACCGCAAACCATTATTCCAAAATATTGCTGCCGACGACATGCCCTCGATCGCTGTACTGCCGTTCGTAGACTTGAGTCCCAACAAAGACCAGGGTTACTTCTGCGATGGGATCGCCGAGGAGATTCTCAACGCGCTAACCAGAATTCCCGATCTTCGTGTGGCAGCACGATCGTCGTCGTTTCAATTCCGTGGAAGTGCCGGTGACGTGCAAGAAATTGGCAAGGCCCTCGGCGTCAAAGCGATACTGGAAGGTAGCGTAAGGAGGGCAAATAATCACCTTCGCGTAACCGCGCAACTCGTAAAAACATCCGACGGCTACCACCTATGGTCGAAGAGCTTTGCTGAGGAATTGAAAGATGTCTTCGCGATTCAGGACGAGATCGCGACAAGTATTGTCGCTGCGCTGTTGAAAACAATTACGGCGAAGCGACCCGTCAGGGCGGCCTGGAGCAAGGATGTAACTGCATACGACTACTACTTGCGCGGCCGGTACTTTCTTAGGCAATTTCGCAAGACGGACATCGAAAGCGCGCGGCAAATGTTCAGTCAAGCGATCAATTTAGATGACGAATTCGCGCTCGCTTGGGCCGGCTATGCCGATTGCCACTCGCTGCTGATCATGTATGAGGATCCGAAGCCGAGTTATCGCGAGAAGGCTGCGCAGGCCAGCAAGCGCGCACTGGAGCTGAATCCGAATCTTGCCGAGGCGCATGCATCGTCCGGGCTTTCGTCACTTGTCAGCGCGGACTACGAATCAGCCGAGGCGGAATTCAAAAAAGCGCTTGAGCTGAATCCGAGACTCTTCGAAGCGTTCTACTACTATGGCCGCACGCGATTTCACCAGGGCGACCTGCCGATGGCGGCAGACCTGTTTCGGCAAGCCGCGGACGTGGATCCCGAAGATTACAAATCGCTCTGCCTGCGCATACAAATTCTGCGCGGCTTGGGTCGGATCGAGGAGGCCAGCAAAGAGGCGAAGGAGGCGATCGCGGTCATTGAGAGAAGGCTTGAGTGGAATCCGGACGATGCGTGCGCATATCATTGCGGCGCAGGATCACTGGTCGCAATGGGCGATGTCGATCGGGCGAAACGTTGGTTGCATCGTGCGCTCGAGATTGATCCAGACGATTCTGTCTTGCTGTACAACGTGGCCTGTAGCCTGGCCACAATGGGCGAGGCGGATGCGGCGCTCGACTATCTTGAGCGGGCGATGGATCATGGTGTAATCAACGCACCGTGGATGCGCAATGACAGCGACTTGGCGAGCCTGCGAGAGGATTCGCGTTTCGTGAATATTTTGGCTCGCCTCGAGAAGAAAGAGGCACGCGTATCTCAGGTTGCCTAAGCAGAAGAGCGACAGGAAATTCGAACTATCTAGGCGCGTTAATATCAAATCTCAGTGCCGCTCCGATGGGGGAACCTCTTTCCTGATAAAGCCATGGCGAACAAAGGCGTGTTTTTTCCTCGGAAAGGCCTCAAAATACGCATCTTCTGTAGATTAGAAATCTGGACTCTCGAGTGAAGCCCGTTTACCGAAAATTTGTGCTCATTCCTGGCATCGTTGTCGGCGCTATCGCGATTGCCGTAGGACTCGCGCAGTTAAAGCCCGAACCACCAAAAAAGGAGGACGACAAGCTCGATTTGCTGGTCGAGGTGTTGCCGCTCGAGATTGCCACCGAACGGTTTCAAATTAGCAGTCAGGGCACCGTTCGCCCAAGAACGCAGACGGTCGTCAGCGCCGAGGTCTCCGGTTCCATTGTGAGCATTTCGCCCAAATTTATTGCTGGCGGTGTTTTCGAGAAAGGTGAAGAGCTGATGCGAATCGACCCGACCAACTATACGGTCGCGGTCGATAGAGCCGAGGCGCTCGTCAAACAGCGAAAAATCGAATACGACGGTGCCAAGCAGTTACGCAGTCAGGGTTATCGAGCTGAGTCTGAATATGCGTCGTCTGCCGCGGCCTTGGCGTCGGCGCAGGCTGAATCAGTCAGGGCGAGACGCGACCTTGAACGGACGTATATACGCCTGCCTTATGAAGGCATGGTCTTAAGCAAAGACGCAGATATTGGTCAGTTCGTCAATCCCGGCACAACTCTCGGCGTGACGTTCGCGACGGACCAAGCTGAGGTCAGGTTGCCGCTGACCGATCAGGACTTGGCATTCGTTGATATGCCCGCAGCGGCCGATATTGCCCAATCTGGCGTTTCTGAAGGGCCAACAGTCACGTTGTCAGCAATACAAAAGGGCATGCAGGTCGAATGGGACGCGCAAATTGTTCGTTCCGAGGGCGTGGTCGACGAAAGAAGTCGTGTGACATACGCGGTCGCGCGAGTAGAGGATCCCTATCAACTCCACGGCGACGGCGCGCCATTGCCAATCGGTACGTTTGTCTCTGCCGACATCGCAGGCTCCACGTTATTGGATGTTATTCGTGTACCGCGTGTGGCGATGCGGGGTGCTGACCAAGTCTTGGTTGTCGATCCCGAAAACAAGCTAGAGATTCGAACCGTTAACGTTGTTAGAACTGATTCCCAGTACGCCTACCTTAGCGGCGGCATCGTTGCGGGCGAGCAAATTACGACGACGTCGATCGAAGCGCCTACGAATGGTATGTCTGTCCGGACGGCGGACTCGGTGGCGGCAGAGGTAGCTAGCAGCGATGAGCAAGTCGTGTTGCGCGATGAGGGGGACTAGACATGAAAGCGCGACTCACAAGTAACGAGAAGGGGCTGATCGCTTGGTTCGCAGGCAACCATGTTGCTGCAAATCTTCTAATGTGGTTCATCATCGTCGCCGGACTTATCTCCGCCTTTACGATTCGTAAGCAGACGACGCCAGACTTCGAACTTAATTGGATACAGGTACAGGTACCGTATCTTGGCGCCGCTCCACAAGAGGTGGAGGAAGGTGTCGTAATCAAAGTGGAAGAGGCCGTTCAGGATATCGGAGGCATCGTTGAAATCGACTCGCGCGCCAGGGAAGGGCTTGGCAGCGTCACGATCGAAGTGTCCCGAGACGAGGATATCAATGAAGTACTTACCGAAGTAAAAACACGCGTCGACGCGATTTCAACCTTCCCTGCGCTGACCGAAAAACCTGTCATATACAAAGTCGAGCCGGACACGCCAGTTATTTTCATCGCTATTCATGGCGACATTGACGATTTCTCCCGCAAATTAATCGCTCAGGACGTTCGCAACGAACTCCTGGCGATGCCGGAGATCAGTAAGGTCGACTTCTATGGTGACCGCGCCTTTGAGATAAGCGTCGAAGTGTCCGAACATGTCCTGCGCCAGTACGGTCTCACGATGTCAGAGATCTCCGAGGCGATCCGGGCATCGTCTGTCGATTTGCCTGGCGGCACGATTAAAACTGACGGTGGCGATATTCTTCTGCGAACGGAGGGCCAGGTATACACCGGCCTCGAATACGCCGACCTCGTCCTGCGCACGTTTCCTGATGGCACGCGGCTGACACTGGGCGATATCGCAACGATTGATGACGGGTTTGAAGAGTCTGAGGGCTTCGGACGTTTCGACGGCAAGCCCACTATGACATTAAATGTGCTCGCGAGCGGACAGCAAAACGAACTCAAGACGGCCGCTGCAGTAAAGAGCTATGTCGAAGAGAAACGCGAGAGCTTGCCATCCGGTGTAGAGATGGATCTGTGGGTAGACCGATCTCACTATCTCGAGGGGCGGCTCAAGACGATGACCAAGAATATGTGGCAGGGGGCGCTGCTTGTGTTCCTGCTGCTGTCGTTGTTCTTGCGCATGAAGGTTGCCGGCTGGGTCATCATAGGCATACCGATCACCTTTCTTGGCGCGCTGTTTCTGATGCCGCACGCACCGTGGCCGGTGACGGTAAACATGATCAGTCTGTTCGGCTTTATCATTGTGCTAGGTATCGTCGTCGATGATGCAATCATCATTGGCGAGAGTGTCTACACAAAGATCCGTAAGGACGGACACACAATAGACAATGTCGTGAAGGGTGCCAAAAAGGTAGCTGTGCCAGCGACGTTTGGTGTCTTGACGACGATAGCAGCGTTCGCGCCGATGTTATTTGTTGGCGGCATCGTTGGACCGTTCTTTGAGGCGTTGTCTATGGTTGTCGTGCTGTGCCTCATATTCTCACTCGTCGAATCCAAGTTGATTCTTCCAGCACACCTGGTTCACGCCAACATTCAGCCCATCGATGAGGACGATCTGTTTAATCCGCAGCGTCACATTTCGCTGCTTGCAAGATTTCCCCGTTTCTTGCAGAAGATTCAGCGCTATACGCAGCACGGTTTGCATCGGTTGATCCACGACTATTATCGTCCCGCACTCGAGAAGGTAATCGATCACCGTGGCCTGACCGTATCTATATTCGCTGGCGTATTGATTCTCACGTTCGGTTTGATTTCGAGCGGATTTGTTCGGATCGTGCTGTTTCCGGAGGTGCCAGGCGATTTCATCCGGATGGAACTGGAAATGGAAAACGGCACTGCGCCGAAATATCGCAATGCCGCACTTGACAGAATTGAGCAAGCCATACTTGAACTCAATAAGGAGTATGTCGAGGAAAATCCGGATTTGCCGCCGATGATTAGCCACATTGGTTCATTTACGACTAGCAATACGCGTGCGATTGCGTGGACCGAATTGCCGATGGTCGATGACCGGCCATTACAAGTCGATGATGTAACTGAGCTTTGGCGAGAACGCATCGGCGAGATTCCGGGTGTTCGAGAGCTGACGCTTTCCGATGGCGACAATTTCGGTGGTGGGCCGCCATTGAGTTTTCGGCTAAGTGGCGAGAATTTCGTAGCACTCGAACAAGCTGCGGCAGAACTGGAGCAGAAGCTTACGGAGTATGAGGGCGTTTTTGAGGTCGTTAATTCGTCCAATACTGGCGGTCAAGAAATCAAATTGTCGATCAAGCCGGAGGCTGAGGCATTAGGTCTGACGCAAACATCGCTCGGTCGCCAAGTCCGACAAGCGTTTTACGGCGAGGAAGCACAACGAATTCAACGTGGTAAAGACGAGCTGAAGGTGATGGTTCGTTATCCAGAAAAAGATCGGCGTTCGATTGCAGATCTCGAAAACATGCGGATCCGCACACCGGCTGGTGACGAAGTACCGTTCGAATCGGTCGCCGATATTTCATTCGGCACGAGTTATTCCAGTATTAGGCGGCTCGATCGCGCGCGCACGGTGACGGTGTCGGCTGATATCGATCCCGACATCGTCGAGCCCGGAGAGGTGGTCCGAGAAATCTCGGAGGACTTCGTTCCCGGACTGCTGTCGCGGCATGCTGGCGTTCGATTTGGCCTGGAGGGCGCAAGTCAGGAGGAGCAGGAGTTTATTGGCAATCTGACCGTTGCATCCATTGCGGCGCTATTTCTGATCTATGCGTTAATCGCGATTCCGCTGCACTCCTACAGCCAACCGCTGGTGATCATGTCGGTAATTCCATTTGGGTTGATCGGTGCCGTAATAGGGCACGTCGTCATGGGCAAAGCCATCAGCATGTTTTCATTGTTTGGATTGGTCGCTTTGGCCGGCGTCGTCGTTAACGACAGCTTGATTATGGTCGATTTTGTTAATAAAGCTCGCGAGAAAGGCGTACCGCTGAAACAAGCTATTATCGATTCGGGAACGCAGCGCTTTCGCGCAATAATTCTGACGTCGTTCACAACAGCCGCGGGTCTGATGCCGATTATGTTGGAGACCAGTGTCCAGGCCCAGTATATGATTCCGATGGCCATCTCGCTGAGCTACGGCATCATTTTTGCAACCGCGATAACGCTTTTCCTTATTCCATCGCTTTATATGTTGCAAACCGATGGCTTCGCGCGGACGCGTAAGATCGTGGACTGGGTTTTAGATCGGCCAGTAAAAGAAAACGTCGCACCGGGAACCAAGAGAATCTGATTCGTCAGGGAAAAGCCGTCATCCTCATCTTGTTAATGCTTGTCGTACAATCCAATTCGTTGTGCAAGCCAACGATTGTTCTTTCAACAATTCCTCTCGGGCTTGTCGGTGTCACATTTGGTCTTCAGATCACAAATTCATCGTTCGAGTTTTTCACGATTTTCGGCGTGACGCCATTACATTTGGGTGGCACGGCGATGTTTAAGCCGATGGCGATCACGATCATCTTCGGCCTGATGTTTGCCACAGGGCTGACGTTGTTAGTTGTGCCGGTGCTTTGTTCAATGTTCTTTCGCGTGTCCTACGCTGGACAAAGCTAATCCTCGTACTGTCATAGTGCGCTGAAAGCCAAGACAAAGCGGTCACCACCACTACGTTATACTGCGCCTAGTCGAAATTTCGATATTTACTGTAGAGGTCTAGTTTGTCTGAAAGAAGCCGCAGAATAGGGACGTTTCTGGCGCTGGGCGCAAGCGATCACAGCGGGTCGCGGGCATCGAGTGAACCCCAGGTCGAGGAAGCATCGAGGATCAAAGAAGAGATTTTTCTACGCCTGATCGACGAGCATGACGGGCACTGCTTCTACTCGGAGGGCAATCATTCGATCGCAGAATTTGCCAATGCCGTCGAGGCTATTCATTGCGCAGTTGAGGTTCAGCAAGCCATGCTGGGCGAGAACAAACGGCTGCCACTTGAAAAGCGCGTCTTCCTGCGTATCGGATTGCACGTCGGTCATGTTACTTCTGATAACGGCGATCTTTACGGAGACGGTATTGATACCGCCCTTGGGCTTGAAGAGTTGGCCGTGCCGGGGGGCATATGTCTTTCCAGTTCCGTTTACGAGCAGGTAAAACACAAAGGCCATGTGGGCGTTGAATTCTCCGGTGAAAAGCACGTAAAAAATGTTTTGGAGCCGGTGGCCATCTACCAGGTCGTGGAACCCGGGGTGGAGAAGGGCTACCTGTCGCTGTGGGCAGAACTTAGGCGTCGCAACGTCTTTCGAGTTGGCGTGGCCTACGCTGTCGTGGCGTGGCTCATGATCCAGGTCGCCGATGTCATTCTTGGTACATTCGATGCTGAGCCATGGGTCATGCGGCTTTTCGTCGCCTTAGTCATCCTCGGTTTCCCAATTGCCTTGGTGCTGGCTTGGGTCTACGAGTTGACGCCCGTAGGTTTGCAACGCAGCGACGATGTGTTGCGTCAATCAAGCATCCATTGGCTGACAGGCAGGCGATTGGACGGTGCGATCATCAGTCTGCTGGTTATGGCGGTGGTGTTCCTTGTTTACGAAAACTATGTATCGAAAGGCCTCGAGGGCTTGGACGAAGCAGAGCCAATCTCCGTCGCGGTTTTACCATTCAAGAATCAAAGCATAAACGCTGAAGATGAATACTTTGCAGACGGGCTTGCCGACGAATTGCTGAGTGCGCTCGGCAGAATTCAAGAGCTAAAAGTGGCTTCGCGGACAGCGTCCTTTTACTTCAAAGATAAGGATGTTGATGTCGCGACAATCGCATCCACACTGATGGTGGATAATGTGTTGTCAGGTAGCGTTCGCCGCGACGGAGAGCACTTCCGCGTAACGGCAGCATTAGACGACACAGTGACGGATAACCTTTTGTGGAGCCAAACCTACGACAAAAAGCTGGAGGCTATCCTCGATATTCAAAGCGACATTGCACAATCGGTAGCAACTGCGATCGTGCCGGTATTGTCACCC
>JAOTZC010000034.1 GCA_029861535.1 Gammaproteobacteria bacterium | reverse complement strand
CCCTTGGCGGTTGACCCAAACCAGTAACAGGAAATCAAGGCTGTTGTCGCCGAAATCCACCAGCCAGACATCGGGCTCGCGGCCTTTCATGTGCGTCAGCGTGTACTGAACTTCTTCCGCGGCCT
The DNA here is from genome assembly GCA_029861535.1 of Gammaproteobacteria bacterium. Taxonomy (GTDB): domain Bacteria; phylum Pseudomonadota; class Gammaproteobacteria; order Steroidobacterales; family Woeseiaceae; genus UBA1847. The sequence goes on along the minus strand of JAOTZC010000034.1, from coordinate 23,644 downwards.
CTATTGCGGCCTTTTTCACTAACTCTTTATCACTACCGTAGGCCACGCCGAATGGAATGCGTACGCGCAAGATCCGTTCGCCCAGCGTCCAGTTCGTGAGTCGACTCGTGACGAATTCGGAATTTGGTACGACGATGTCGATGTTGTCGTTGGTATTAATAAGTGTGCTGCGGACATTAATCGCCTTGACGGTGCCGGTCAGATCGGTATCGAGTTCGATGTAATCGCCCACACGCAACGAATGTTCAAACAGAATGACCAAACCTGAAACAAAATTATTGACGATTGATTGCAGGCCGAAACCGATGCCAACACTAAGCGCCCCAGCGACCAATGCCAAATTGCTGAAATCGAGTCCGATAGACGAGAGCGCGATGAAAATGGCGATAACGATAATCGCGTAATGCAAGAGCCGGCCCACCGTATACAAGGAGGCTTGTGTACCCGCGGACTCGCTCTGGCTCACACGTCGGATTGCATGGCGAACACCGCGCGATAGCAGCCATGCTACGGTCAGTATGATCAATACCCGCAGGATGTCCGCACCCGTAACCGGTGTTTCGCCAACGGAAAACAGTGTGACGTCGGCTAGGCTCGCGATCCGCAGGTACAGGGTCTTGGCTTGTCGGCTAACAGTCGTCAACCAGGATCTGAACGCACCGGTATTTTCAGCAATGGCTTCATCGACGACCCGGCTCAAAAGCTCAAGATCGGCAACGGCGGCGTTGAGCGCGCCGATCTGGGTGAGCGTCTCCTGCGCCGTTCCGACGCGCTGATCGAGCAATCGACGAGACGCACGATCAAGCCCGTCTTTGTTTGTGCTCTGCACGGCAAGCAGCTCGTCTTCGGTTTCACGCCGCAATTCGGGAGTACGCTGATCGATCGTGCGTAGCAATTCCGACCAGGCCAGAGCCTGATCATTGAGCGCGCCCAGGTCCGCCGCCGAGCCTGCCTGCAGTTTGGTCCACTCGCTTTGTGCCTGCGTCTGGGCGAGTGTCACTTCGGCCAGGGTCAAGTTGACCTCAGCACCGAGCTTTTTCTGCTGCTGCAGTCGGTCCTGCGATCGACCCTCTGGCGTATCCACAGGGGGGGCGCTTGCAGCATTTTGTGCAGCGCTTAGGTGCTCTTTGGCCTCCTCAACGACGGATTCGTTTGCAGCAGAGCGCTCCGCCAACTCGTCAAGCATTGCCGCATCGGCCGTGGTCGCCAGACTTTCCTTCGCGAGATCGACACGAGCATTGGTCGATTGGGCGTAGGCGGTGGCACGTTCGTAACTCTTCGTCAGCAGCTCCAGACGGCGGGCAGATATCGCCAGCGCCGAGCGCGCCTGCACAAGCCGCAACGCGGCCAACCAGCGTTCGTCCCCTGCCGCAACATCGACATAGTCTTTGAATGCGGAATCTCGGCGCGCACGAACGCCATCGAGAATACGTTGCTCCCTCTCGACCTCCAGCTGCTCTTCGCTAGCGCCACCTCTGGCATCCCTTGCCACAGACGCGAGCCGCAGCAAATCACCGATGGAATAGCTCACGGCGGCGGCAGGCAGGTCCTGCAATTCGAGTTCGGTGTCGTCCAGCAGCGCTAAGTAGGCGGCAAAATTGTCGCGGACGGTTTCCAGCACCGATTGCGCGATGACCTGGTTCTGAGGTGACAGCTCGGCGGTCTGAGCACCGACTTCGTCGAGGAATGTCCCAACCCGAGGCTCGATCTCAGCCCGCGTGCCCTCGAAATGTGACCACCAGTCGTTTGGGAGCGAGTGTAGATCCGGAACCGTCTGCGATGCCTCGTCTTTTGGTTCTTGAGCATAGATGTTGACGGCGGCAAAAACGCAGAGCAACAAAGTAAGGAGGCTTTTGTATCGCTCGATCTTCATGCGGGTGAACTATAACCTGTCCGCGCGATTCGACATAGGTAGGCCCGTATTTCGCTGAACCTGCGGCAATTCGAGTAGTCTTAATTTCATGGCCAAGAAATTTCATATTCGACTGTCGCTACTAGGGATCATCAGCTCGCTGCTGCTCGTTGCACCGGCGTCGTGGTCAGATACCAAGAACGGCTTTCAGCTCGATAATGCACTGGTACCAGTAAAAGAGATCCATAAGGGTGGCCCGCCACGGGACGGTATTCCGTCACTCGACAACCCAAGGTTTGTCCGAGCTGACAAGGCAAGTTATCTGAAGGACAAATATCGAGTATTGGGCGTTGCAATCGACGGCATTGCGCATGCCTATCCAATTCGAATATTGAATTACCACGAAATCGTCAATGACGTTGTCGGCGGCAAGGCAGTGGTCATTACTTACTGCCCATTGTGCGGTAGTGGCACGGTATTTGGCAGAACCGTCAATGGTCGCCGTTTGGAGTTCGGGGTGTCCGGATTGTTGTACAACAGCGATGTGCTGATGTATGACCGCCAGACGAATTCGTTATGGTCGCAGCTGATGAGCCAGGCGATTAGCGGCCGAATGCAAGGCGAACGTCTGGTACAACTCCCCGCATCGCACACTTCGTGGCAGGAGTGGACGAGTCGGCACCCGCAGACAACAGTGCTATCCGACGACACGGGCTTCCGCAGGAATTACCGAATGGACCCGTATCCGAACTATGGCAGCGATGGCAGGCTTTACTTCCCGGTGTCGCACTCGAGTAATGAGTACCGGCGTAAGGAGCCTGTAATGGGCCTCGAGGTAGACGGCAAATTCAAGGCCTACGCATTCAAAGAATTGAGCAAGGGAGCGCCCCGCTTCAAAGATGAGTTCGGTGGCATTGAATTCCTTGTGGAGTTCGACAAAGAACACGAAACGGCGAGAATACTAAACGCCGATGGCGACGAGCTGCCGACGACCATTGCGTATTGGTTCGCATGGTATGCGTTTCATCCAGAAACCGAGGTGTTTAGGGCACCGCAAGACGACGGGTAAATGTCTAGTTCGAGTCTCGAATCTCTTGCGGATTCACCTGGGACAGGCTGTCTCCCTCGACGCTAGTCGGGCACCCCAAGCCGCTCATGCATGATCGGGCTCGTCGTCGTGTATTGAAGGTGTACTTTCTTGTCCGGCTCGATTCGCTGCTTGATCGCAAATGCCGCGAGCGCCGCTTCATGAAAACCGCACAAAATCAGCTTTTTCTTGCCTGGATAATAGTTAATGTCGCCGACGGCATAGATACCCGGTTCCGATGTCTCGAACTTTTCTGTATCGACATTGATGGTCTTGCGATTGATGTCGAGGCCCCACTCTGCAATCGGGCCGAGTTTCGGCGCGAGGCCAAAGAACACCAGCACGTGATGCACACGTATTGCGAGCGCATCGCCGTCTTTCGGCTGAATCGTTATGCTGGTAATCATATCGTTGTCGCTGTCGCTGTCGATCGCGGTCGCTTTGGCGTTTTCGATAGTGTCGACCTTGCCTGCCGCCGCGAGCGCACGCATCTTGTCGACGGACGCGGGCGCTGCACGGTATTCATCGCGTCGGTGGACGAGTGTGATGTGTTCTGCAGCGTTAGCAAGCTCCAGCACCCAGTCGAGTGCCGAGTCGCCGCCACCCAATATCGCCAGACGCTTGCCCGCAAATAGTTTCGGGTCCTTGACGCGGTAATGCAGAGTCTTGCCGACAAAGGATTCTGCGCCGGGCACGCGTAAAGGCCGCGGCTGAAACGAGCCAACGCCACCGGCAATGACGACGGCAGGCGCTTCGAACTCCGTGCCACTGTGCGTCGCGACGTAGAATTTGTCGTCGTCCGTACGTCTGACGATCGTAACTTCCTCGCCCAGATGCAGGCCGGCGCTAAATGGCTCGATTTGTTTCAACAGCGCGGCTGTCAGCTCCTCGCCACTACATACCGGAATAGCCGGGATGTCGTAAATGGGTTTATCCGGATACAGTTCCGTGCATTGGCCGCCGGGCTGCTTGAGCGTATCGATTATCTCGGCTTTAAGGCCCAACAGACCGAGTTCAAACACTTGGAACAAGCCGCAGGGGCCGGCGCCGACGACAACAACGTCTGTCTGGATCACGCAATGATTCCTTATAAACAGGGACTTATGACGATACTTCGCTGCCGCTGGTTGCTAGGCAATTCTAACAACCGGCTGTACAAATTACGGCCACTAAATATTATGTCGCACTGGTTTCAATTGAAATTTTCTAGTTGGGCGACTTATACTGAGACTGGCTCGGAATAACCATATTTGGGCTCAACGTAAGGGAGAGAACGATGAAGAAAGCTTTAGTAGCCGCGTTGGTGGCGGTTTTGATATCTGTGGCGAGCTATGCCAATCATTCCTGGAGTGACTACCATTGGGCGCGCACGACAGCCTCGTTCGATTTGACGTTTGTCAATAGTACGACGAATGACTGGGATCAATACGTGTCAAATGCGCTGAGCGACTGGAGTGACTCGACGGTTCTCAACATGGTCGAGGACGCTGGTGGCAGTACATCAAGGCAGGTCCGTCGTCGTTGCAAAGGTCCTGCGGGCGCCGTCAGGGTTTGTAATCTTGCGTACGGTAATACCGGTTGGCTTGGCATCGCCGGCATTTCGATTGATACGAACGGTCATATCACGACCGGCTACACGAAGCTCAACGACACGTATTTCTCGCAAACTTACTACAATAATTCGCTTTGGAAGCAAAGCGTCGCGTGCCAGGAGGTCGGGCATAACGTTGGACTCGATCATCAGGACGAGGATTTCAACAACGGTTCGCTATTCAGTTGTATGGACTACCAGGATCCGCCACACGGGTTTCCAAATGCTCACGACTACGTGCAGCTAGCGACAATCTATGGCCATACGGATTCATACGACTCCTACGATGGCGGTGATTCGGGCGGCGGCGGAGGAGGATGCAATGCGCCACCGGGAAAAGGCTGCAACAAGGGCGATGCTCCCGGGAACAATGGCGCTACTGGCTGGGGTATTTCGCTGGGCCGCCGCGGGCAGTCTGAAACGTTCATGCGTATTGACCCGGATGGCACGAGGCATATCGTTCATGTGACCTGGGCAATCGGACACTAATATAAAAGCACCAAAAAATGGGAGGCCACTTCAGTCGGAGTGGCCTCTTTTTTTTGGCAGGCCGAGTTCAACTGCCGGATCTGTTTGAATGGTGGCGAATTTGCGGCGAAAACCCGATGAACGGTAGATTTGGCCCGACCGGTGACCTTCACAATGCAGGCAAGTGCGGCGGATAATTCAAACTCGATTTAGAAGCACGAGTAAGTATTATGTCAACCTGGAAATCCGCCAGGGTAGCTGCGCAACAGGAGCCGGTGAAGCAAGATGTGCCGGCCGATACAGAATCGGAGCAACCGCCCGCGCCACAAGTCAAGATCACTTCTTTGGAAATTGAGGTTGATCCGGAAATCGGCTGCGACCCGTACAACAGTACCGGGCAATTTTGTATTGAAGAAATTAAGAAGTTTAAAGAATAGCCATCGCGTGCCAGTCCTATCCCGAATGAGCGACTAGGTCTCGCTCGCGCATTGCGTTCATAGCGCAGTCGGGCACGAGCTACGCCCACTCGCCACGGGGATCACTGATATCCCAACTCCATTGCAAATCGCCAATGGGATCAATCAATCGCCCCGAACAGCTCCCAAATATTCACCAAGAAACCGCTGTTTTCCAGGGTGCCGATAATTGCGCATGGTATAAAAATGCGCCGATCAACAGCGCGGCCGATGTGCCGCAAAGGCTTCAGCCGCCTGCGAAAGCAGGTGTCGCGCTGATGGCGTGAAAATTCCTGTATACTGATAGACCTCCTGTCAATATCAGCGCGCCGCGTCGCTTCGGACGTAGCGCTAACTCTTTTGGGGTGAACAATGAGCCAAGCAAGCGCAGCAAAGGGTGAGCCCTATAAGATACGGGTGATAGAGCCGTCCGATCCGCCGTCCGGATTTGATGGTTCCGATTGGTTTCGATACGAAATCGGCCAGGGCGTCAATACCATTCAAGGCTACCGTTCAGGTAATCGCAAAAGCGTGACCAATGCGATCGAGGCGATCGTCGTGCAACTAAATGAGCGGCGCTTCGGCAAGCGAGGTCGCGTGCAATTCATTCCGACGCCGAAGAAGACCAGTACCTGACAAATTGAATGTCAAACTCTGACGATAGTAATCTCGCACTGTTCTGTGATTTCGAGAACATTGCGCTGGGCGTCCGTGACGCGAAGTATGCCAAATTCAATATCAATAAGATCCTTGAACGGTTACTCGTCAAAGGTAGCATCGTCGTCAAGAAGGCTTACTGTGACTGGGAGCGCTACCGCGATTTCAAAGCGACGATGCATGGCGCCGCGTTTGAGCTCATCGATATTCCACACGTCCGTCAGTCCGGAAAAAACTCGGCCGATATTCGCATGGTCGTCGATGCGCTGGACCTTTGCTACACAAAGTCACATGTTAATACCTTTATCATAATCAGTGGCGATTCAGATTTTTCGCCGCTCGTCAGCAAACTGCGCGAAAACGCGAAAACCGTGATTGGTGTCGGCGTCAAGAATTCGACCTCTGATTTACTAATAAGCAATTGCGACGAGTTTATTTTTTATGACGACCTCGTACGCGAACAGAAAAAGACTGGGCAGGCCAAGAAGGCGTCGAAGGGTCGAAAGACCAAGCGCAAAACGACAAAGTCCGCGAAAAAGGACAAGAAGCAGGAAGGAATTGACTTAGCGCTTGAGGCGGCGCGTGCGCTGAACGCGGAACGGGGCGATCGAGAGAATCTCTGGGGCTCGATGGTAAAGCAAACACTGAAACGCCGCCGTCCAGGGTTCAGTGAAAACGCCTATGGCTTCGATTCGTTCAGCGAGCTGCTCGAAGAGGCGCGTGAGCGGGGTCAAATTACGCTGGAATTGGATGAACGCTCCGGCGGCTATATCATTCGCAACATCGAACACTAATCAGCTGGCGCGCGTTTTTTTGCCGGCACACGGCCCGACGCAAAGACTCGAAAGATGTACGGTAGTCAGTTACTAATCCTGAGTAGCATCTTAATCGTTGGCTTTCTCTGCCAGTGGGTCGCCTGGCGCGTCAAGCTACCTTCAATTCTTTTCTTGTTGCTGGTCGGCATTCTTGTCGGTCCGGGCCTCGGTTGGCTAAACCCGGACGCGCTGTTCGGCGACTTACTGGAAGCATTCGTATCGCTGGCCGTCGCCGTTATTCTTTATGAAGGCAGCATGACGCTAAAGTTCGGCGAAATCCGGGGTCACGGCGCCGTGGTTCGCAATCTTGTGACCGTTGGCGTCGCGATCACATGGCTTGTCGCCACACTCGCGGCGAAATTTCTGCTTGAGTGGGAGACGATGTTGGCCGCGTTATTCGGCGCCATTGTGACGGTTAGCGGTCCAACGGTCATCGCGCCGTTGCTGCGAACGATTCGCCCAACCTCATCGCTTGCAAGCATTTTTCGTTGGGAAAGCATCTTGGTTGATCCACTGGGTGCGATTCTTGCCGTCCTCGTATTCGATTTTATTATCGTGTCGCAAACGGCAGCCGGCGTCGGGCATGTCTTTGAAACCCTCGGAGTCATCATCTTGACTGGGGCAGGGCTTGGCATGCTCGCAGGATATCTGTTCGGCGTCGTTCTACGGAACCATTGGCTGCCCGACTATTTGCGCGATTACGCGGCGCTTGCGATCGTCTTATTCGTGTTCGCGTTGTCGGAAACGGTCGAGTCCGAATCGGGATTATTGGCCGTAACGATCATGGGGGTCTGGCAGGCCAACATGCGCGACATTGATCTCGAAGACATATTGGATTTCAAAGAAAGCCTTACGCTAGTGCTCGTCGCGGCGCTTTTCATTGTGCTCGCGGCGAGAATTGACTTCCGCGATCTGGCCGCGCTAGGCACGGGCGGCTTGCTCGTATTGCTGACGCTGCAACTGGTCGCGGGTCCTGCCCGAGCGCTGATTTGTTCAATGGGTAGCAACCTGAGTATCCGCGAGCGATTGTTCCTGGGCTGGTTATTTCCTCGCGGAATCGTTGCGGCGGCAGTTTCTGCGCTGTTCGCATTGCGGCTGGAAAATGCCAACTATCCGGGCGCCGACAAATTGGTGCCGTTGGTGTTTATCGTCATCGTCGGCACCGTCATTATTCAGAGCCTGTCCGGACGATTTGTTGCTAGCTGGCTGGGAGTGATTGATCCGGAACCGAACGGTGTTCTTGTCGTAGGCGCCAATCCGGTCGCGCTCATGTATGCGGAGGCGTTGCACAAAGTGGGTCGTCGCGTCCTCGTAGCGTCGATGGGCTGGGATGGGGTTAAAGATGCGCGCATGAAGGGACTGCCGGTCTTCTATGGCAGCCCTGTTTCGGATTACGCGGAACGGCATCTCGAATTGATGGGTCTCGGGCATTTGCTGGCGTTGTCGCATCGGCCCGGACTGAACGAGCTTGCCTGCGTGCGCTACCGTTATGAATTTGGTCGAAACGCGGTATATACGATGCCGCAAAAGGAAGAGAAGTCGCACGAGAAGCATCAGATCAGCGGCGAATCCGCGGGAAGGGTGCTCTACGGGGGCGCTCACTCGATCGCTGAGCTGGCGCAGATTATTGCTGGCGACGTCGAAATAAAGAGTACCGAGCTTACAAATGAGTTCACCGTTGACGACTATCGCGAAAGCTATCCGGAACGCATTACATTATTCATCAATGACGCCAATGGGCGGCTTCGCTTCCAAACCGAAGAAGAGGAAATCGACGCAGGCGCCGGCTCGGTGATTACCGCGTTGATAGCGGTTGAACCGGCAAGCAGGGACGTAGGAAACGATCCATAGATGCCGGAATTTTCTGCTAGTCTCTAAGTCAAATCCAGGAAAGTGGTGGATTGTCTGACGCTATTATTCTCGATCGAATCTATGGAGTAATTTCATGGACATAGCATGGATACAGGTCTTCGTACTCACGTTGAGCGAGTGTGTGGCGCCGGCCGGGAAAACGATTTGTCAGGAGCGAGAGTTCGAGCTTCAATTTCTAAATCAGGCTGATTGTGAGTTTGCATTACAGCAGCTGGTGTCGCTGAAGTCGGAGTCCGAGAATGTCATTGTCAACGCAGACAAATCCAACTGTGCACCCTCAGCGCGGCGCCAGGAAGTGTTCGCCAGCGTTGATGCTATCAACGACGCCAACCGGAAAACCGATGGCTGGAAGGCCCCGGTAATCGATGAATCGACGCCGGGCCCGTCTAAAGTAGCGCACCAGGAACGGCTGGCGAATCTGCAAACCTGCGAGGATACGGGTGGTGTCGCTCCGTGCAAGATCGGCGAGATCATTATCGAAAGTGCCTCAGAACAGGGCGACAAGGTCTGGCGCCGCAAGGATTGAGTGCAAATGAACCGCGCGTTTGCGTCAATTAGACCTCGGTTCGAAGATTAAAGTTAATGACAACGCGGGTGTCGGCGTCCGTCTGTGTCGTCCCGTAATGCGACACGTTGTCGAACAATATTAACTGATTCTCGCGCGACACTATTTTCTGATCACCAATAATTGTTGCGCCGTTGCACTCGTTGACGTGGAATACGCCGATGCAAAATTTGTCCGAGACGCCCGAGTCAGGCGGAATGTCGAAGTGCGCCGGATGTTCAATGGCTTTCCCTTGGTTCGTGTATAGATTTGCCTTTATTCGGCTAACGCCAATAAAGCGTTTCTTTTGCTGGATAAAATCAATCATCGTCCGAATCGGTTCAAAGAAGTGAGGATTAATAACTTTGCCGTCATTCATGAATGTGTGCGTGAACATGAAGTGATGTTCGGTCGATACAACCCGATCATTGAAGTGCCACGGTAACTTTTCCGACATGAACAAATCTTTGACGATTGTGAAGTGATCTGCAGGCAGGAAATCTTCGTAAATCTCGAACATCGCTCAGTCTTCTGCAGGCGCATCAAACACTTTTGAGAAAAACAGCGCATTCAGGAACAACTTATTGGTGCCATACCAGTAGCCGCGGAAATTGGTGTTGTCGGCGAACAGGATAATGCTGCCATCGTCGGAGCGTTCTGCAATCAATGACGGCGTTTCAGCAAGTGCCTCGCGATTTTCATCGGAGACAAAACCGGAAAACACCGGGTCGGCCGAATAGGCAATAACTGTGCTGTATGGATTGTCGGTTGGTTCGAATGGCTCTTTTGTGTTTTTGTGCAGAAATATCTCGCGTTCTGTGTAGCCGAAACCCAGCGGGTGCGAGATATCCAAGTCGGCAATGAAGATGGCGCCGCCGATTACATCGGCAGCTTCACGGTCTTCCTTTTCACTGTAGGAAAAACGTTCGTGCTCTTGTTCTTCCTTTTCGGGGTCGTCAACATCCGGCTCGTCTTCACCGTCGGTCGAATCCGCTTCGGCCAGCGCCTCGTCGCTCTCCGGGTCGACCCAATCGAGGGTCGTCATACGTAGCCACGGTGCCGCGTCTCGCATACCGATGGCCGTGCCACCTTCGGCAACCCATTGGCGCAGGCGGTCTGCGTACTCCGGCTCGTATTCTTCGTAATCGCCGGACGGGAAGACGATATGGGAGTAGGGACTCCAGTCTATGTCGTCGAGGCTATCGCGCGAGCGCAACGAGACGGGCATGTTGATTCTGTAATCCATCAAATGCCAGATTTCGCCGGCATCGTATAGGTCGATGTCGTCGCCGACGACGAGTAGCACTTTGGGCATCTCCAGAGGCCGGAACGACGGGCCGCCCAGGTCAATTCCGGCGGTGCCGGTCGCACTCCTGCCAGAGGTTAGCGCATGCACGACGATGCCATCTTCTGCGGCGATCGTGTTCATGACTTGACGAATGTCGACGCGGTCTTTTTTCTGTCGGTCAAACGGCACGACGATACTGCCGCGCCCAAATTCAACGGTACCTTGCGTCGTCATTGCCGTGAACGGTTTCATGGCCACGCGCGCGAGGAGTTCGTTTTCAAGCACATGTTGCAAAGCGCGTGGTGCCAGGTAGGGGCTCCATTCAAAAACATAGCCGTAATTCGATTCATCGGCATTGGTTGCATCCGGCATGGCAGGAACGAATAGCTCCCCGACAAGATTGCTGCGAAAGTCCCGCCCGGCGAGCGCCGCATATTGCAGGCCGAAAGCGGGCGGCATTGTCCAAGTAGACACATCGTAAAAAGTGGCATCTTCGAATTCCGTCACTGCTTCAAAGATGCTACGGATTAGTCGGTGCTGAGTTTGCGTCGTTGGCACGATCAACGCGTCTGCGGCGCGAAACGTCTTGCCCGCAACGTCGACATCACGGCTCAGGCGGTAAGTGATTATGCGATGGTATTTCAACACATCGACAAACAAGTTCATGCGCATCGGGTCCGAAGGCGCCGTGAAAATCCATGCCTTGGTTGGGTACCTTGATGCTTCAGCGATCGCGCTTTCGTAAAAGTCTTTTTGATAATTCAGGTAATCGACCCGTAGGTTCGATGCTCCCTCGATGCTCGCGATGCTGGTACGAAAGTGCTTGCGGATGTTCTCGCGATACGTTCGCAAGCCGTTGTCAGTCTCGAGTTCCCGCCCAAGCGCGGCCGCCGCCTCATAGAGTATGCCGACACCGCCATTGATGAGTGGATACGTCGATCCCTTGCCGATGTAATAGTTGTCGAATCGCTCGCCATGGAAATACAGTCGGCCTTCGGCATCGAGAAAATCCTCCGAAGCTTTCACCGTCGCCTGCATCAGTCGTTCAGCCTCATTCGGCACCAATGGGTTTGTGCGCGTCGCGGCCCCCGGGTGGAAATAGTAGGTCTGATCTGACCCCATCTCGTGATAGTCGACGGTCAGATTCGGCCGCCACTCGTGCCACTTGCGCATCCACGCGCGAGGTTCGGGCTGCGTTAGCAGAAGCCACTGCCGATTCAAGTCGAACCAGTAATGATTCGTTCGTGCGAACTGCCAGTTATACTGATGCTCAATATGTGCGGGATCTCTAATTTCCCGTTGGCCACCGTACGCGTCGAACCAGGCGACGCGTTTCGAATGCCCATCCGGATTGAAGATGGCTGTTACCAGAACAACGCTATTGCCAAGAATGTTTTCAATGCCGTCACCCTGTGCCGCCGCCAAATGATAGATAAACGGCAATGATGCATCCATGCCGCTAGATTCGGCGCCATGAACGCCGTAGTTGATCCATGTAACGACTGGCATGTCGTCGGTAACCGGTTGCTCGAAACTCGGTTCTGTTAACGCGACGTGATTGGTGCGAATCTCATTAAGATGAGCGTGGTTTTCGGGCGATGTTGCAACGACGAATAATATTGGCCGCCGCTCATGCGAATAGCCGATCACCTCGAGTGACAGTCGATCACTCAAGGCTGCAACGCGAGTGATGTACTCAATGAGCTTGTGATGACGAACCGGTTCGTCCCCAAACTCGTGGCCCAGCACGCTTTCCGGCGTTGGAATGTCCGGATCGTAGCGAACATCAGCGGGATACATGTTGTTGTCGGCGTCGCGAACGTCGAACTGAGCCATTGATGTGCTCGCAATCAAACTCAGCGCGACGCTGAGCGACACGTAAACCACCGTCTTCATAGGCCGACCTCTACACAATCAAATGCTAAGATAACGAATGTCACAGCGGCTGTCGCTACTTGGCGACAGCCACAGGTAGTGTGACACACGTCGCGCTTTGAGCGATCCTTCGCGATACCATTATTTCGATACCTTGTATTTTAAAGAGTCGGGAATTCCCGATACTGCGCGGCAAACGGTGAAAAGCATCGACACGAAGTCCCGTTTCATACGGTCGTTTTTGACGGCAACCTTGATCGTCGCATCCCTCGTTGGCTGCGACGTGCAGACGTTTGATGAAGCGGTAGCCAGTACTAACAATGGCTCGCCGCCACCACCACCGCCGCCACCACCGCCGCCGCCGCCACCGCCACCGTTCGGCCCGAACTTCTCGGAAATCCAGGCGAGCCTTTTCACGCAGACATGTGCAACCGCCAACTGCCACTCGGGTGGAAACCCGCCGGCAAATCTAAATCTCGAGGCGGCGAACAGCTATGCGATGTTGGTCGGTATCGCAAGCACCCAGGATGCGAATATCCTGCGTGTGAACCCAGGAAATCCAGACACGAGTTACCTAATTCAAAAGTTGGAGGGCACTGCGGGTTCGGGCGTACAAATGCCGCCGAACAATCCGATTTCTCAGGCCGAGATCGATGTTATTCGTCAATGGATAACGGCTGGGGCGATCGACGATCGAGTACCGGCCGCGGACCCGATACGTGTGTCGTCGCTATCGCCGTTGCCAAATACCGACCTCGCGGCCGCACCAAACCAGATTATCGCTGGTTTTGATCGCGACCTCGATGCGTCAACCGTTAACGCCAACACCTTCATTCTCGTTGCCAGCGGCCAAGATGGCACGTTTGCCGACGGTAATGAAACACAAATTGCGGCGGTATCAATTACCGTTCCGGGCGGGAACCCCGCGAGTGCCGTTTTCGACGTGACCGGCGTTAATCTTGCCGACGACACGTATCAGGTAAGCCTGCTCGGTGATGGCGCGTCGATCATCATGGACCAGGATGCAAACGCGCTCGACGGCGAGTATATCGGCGCCTTCCCATCCGGTAATGGCACGGCGGGCGGTGACTTCATTGCACAGTTTTCGATTACGACGCCGGTCGTGATTGGCCCGACACTGGACCAGATTCAAGCGGTCGTTTTCGGCCCATTGTGTTCCAGTTGCCACTCCGGACCGACCGGCAATGTTCTCCCGTCTGGCATGGACCTAACAACCGCAGACGCGAGTTTCCTGGCCTTGGTCAATACGCCGAGTATTCAGGACCCGATGATTATGCGGGTGCTGCCAACCCAGCCGGACAATAGTTACCTGATCCAGAAGATGGAAGGCAACGCCGGAACTATAATGCCGCCGACCGGGATGCTAGATCCCGCGATCATTGCCGAGATTCGGCAATGGATCCTTGACGGTGGTCTGCGCTAATTAGTTGGGATCTTTGTTGCCGACCTACCGCTGATTCCGCACAATAGCGGCAGGGGGATCCAACATCATGGCTTTAACGTCCGCTGGCGACAGCCCGCAAACCTGGTCTTCGGGCTACGCATTCATTCTTGCCGCAGTGGGCGCAGCCGTCGGTCTCGGCAATATCTGGAAATTTCCGTACGTCGTTGGCGTCAGTGGCGGTGGCGCATTCGTGCTCATCTACGTCGTCTGCGTGATATTTGTTGCGATTCCGATCCTGATCGGCGAGCTGCTGATTGGTCGTCGCGGGAATCACAGCCCACCGCTTGCAATGCGTGCAGTTGCCGCCGACTCGGGACGCTCGAAGCACTGGTCCCTGGTCGGCTGGATGGGTTTGTTGGTGGGCTACTTTATTGCTACGTACTACAGCGTCATTGCCGGCTGGACGCTTGCGTATATCTTCAAAGCGCTAGGCGGATTCGGTGGCGCTTCGCCAGCGAACGTCTCGCAACAATTTGAAGCGTTGCAGGCCGATCCTACCCAGATGACTATTTGGCATACCGTGTTCATGGTTATTGCTTTGTTGATCGTCGGGCAAGGGCTGCACGGCGGTATCGAGCGTGCGGTGAAGATTCTGATGCCGACATTGTTCGGTATGCTGGTTGTGATGATTGGCTACGCAGCAGTGGAGGGAGATTTTAAGGCAGCTGTCGATTTTCTGTTTAGCACGGATTTCAGCAAGATCGACAGCCGCGTAGTTTTGAGCGCCATTGGGCAGGCATTCTTCTCGATTGGCGTCGCAATGGGTCTGATGATGGTGTACGGCGCCTATGTACCGAAGAGTGTTTCATTGACAAAATCGGCGGTGATCATTGCCGGTGCGGACACACTGGTCGCGCTGCTTGCCGGTTTGATGATATTCCCGTTAGTGTTCGCCAATAACCTGGATCCTGGATCCGGCCCGGGACTGATTTTTCGCACATTGCCAACAGCATTCGCCGGCATGTCAGGCGGTGCAATTTTCGGAGCATTGTTTTTTCTGTTGCTGGCATTTGCTGCTGTAACTTCCATCATCGCCTTGTTGGAGCCGATCGTCGCTTTTGCGGAGGACAAATGGGGCATGTCGCGGCGAAACGGTTGTCTGGTATTTGGTTCGTTGGCCTGGTTAATCGGACTGGCCAGCGTATTGTCATTCAACGCCTGGGCCAACTTCACACCACTTGGGATGTTCGACGTATTCGAAGGCATGACAATTTACGATCTCATCGACTACTTTACGGCAAACTTGCTGATGCCTCTTGGCGGCATCTTAATGGCGGTTTTCGTAGGCTGGCGTTTGCGGCGCAACGTTCTGACTGAAGAGTTATCTTTCGTGAGTCCAACGCTGGTCAAGATCTGGCTGTGGATGATTCGAATTGTTGCACCGCTCGCTATCGTCGCCGTTTTGTACAGTAGCCTATGAGCAAGAAAAGCAGCGATGGCGGTATTGTCGATCCTCGCGATATCGCCGCGGAGGATATTCACTGGGATCAGGACATCACCTATGGTGGGTACCTGTCACTCGACAAACTACTCGACTGCCAGAAACTACGCACCGACGCACACGACGAAATGATGTTCATGATTATCCACCAGGCTTCCGAATTGTGGATGAAGCTCTGCCTTCATGAAATTAAAGCGGCGATGACCGAGGTTGAGCACGACAATCTCGATGGTACGTTCAAAATGCTGTCGCGTGTGTCGCGTATTCAAAGTCAGCTGCGTTTGAGCTGGTCTGTGCTTTCGACGATGACGCCGTCTGACTATCGTGGCTTTCGTGACGAATTAGGCCAGAGCTCCGGCTTCCAGTCTTTCCAGTACCGTGAAATCGAATATTCTCTCGGTAACAAGAACGCGGAGCTGATTGAGGTACACCGCAAAAAACCTCAGCGGTACGAGCGGCTCAAGGCGGCGCTGTACGCACCGAGTTTTTACGATTTGTGTCTGCAATTGCTGGCCCGTAGAGGCTTCGATATTCCTGAAAAATATCTTCAACGGGACTGGTCGCAGCCCTACGTCGCATCCGACAGTGTCGAGGCGGCCTGGGCCAAAGTCTACTCATCGACGAAGGAAAACTGGGACTTATACGAATTGGCTGAAAAGCTCGTCGACCTCGAGTATGAGTTTCAAATGTGGCGATTCAGTCACATGAAAACGGTCGAGCGAATCATCGGCTACAGTCGCGGTACCGGCGGCACCAGCGGCGTTTTGTTCTTAAAGAAAGCACTCGATCTGCAGTTCTTCCCGGAGCTCTGGAGCGTTCGAACCCGGCTCGAGATATCGTAACGACTTACTCAATGCATTAGTTTTTCGTACGCAACTTGAAAGCAATTAGTCCTTGTAGACCTTGCCGTTCTTCATGACGAAGTCGACGTCGAGCAATTCCTCGATGTTTTCCAGCGGTGATCGGTCGACGGCGATGATATCGGCGAACTTACCCGTTTCGATCGTTCCGATCGAATCGCTCATGTCGATCAGATCGGCCGCGTTAATCGTTGCAGCGATGATAACGTCGATCTCCGACATCCCAGCCTTGACCATCAATACCGCTTCTTCGGCATTCGTACCGTGCGCCGACACGCCGCTGTCTGTGCCGTAGGCAACATTGACACCGGCTTCATGCGCCTTTTCGAAATTGCCCGCCATGTCATTGCCGACACGCAGTGCTTTTTCCCTGATCGGATCGCTCATGAAGTCGGATTCGACGGCCATCGTGGCGACCGTCTTGCCAGCGAGCAGCGTCGGTACGAGGTAGGCACCCGTCTCCTTGAACATACGAATCGCCCGCGGTCCGGTATAGGAGCCATGCTCGATGCTGGCGACGCCGGCCTCAAGCGCGGCAACGATGCCGTCTTCGTGATGTGCATGTGACGCAACCTTGCGGCCCATTCGTGCCGCCGCTTGAACGACCTCCCGCAGCTCGTCCATCTCCATTTGTTGTCCGGTCCCGGTTGCCCGATCAGTAAGAACGCCGCCAGTAGAGGTAATCTTGATCAAGTCGGCGCCGTACTTGATCGCATTACGCGTGGCGCGACGGCAGTCAAACGGCCCGTCGCAAATGCTTGGTGTTGTCCACAATTCCATCAGCTCGGGCTGCACGCCGCTGATATCGGCATGGCCGCCGGTAATGCCAACACCGCCGGCTGCGATGATGCGTGGGCCGTCAACCCAGCCATTATTAATCGCATCGCGCATCGCATACATTTCTTGTGGCGACGAGCCGACGTCACGCACCGTCGTGAACCCGGCCATCAGCGTCTTCATCGCGAAATGCAGGCTCCGCATCTGCATGAGCTGCGGCGACATTTTCAGATTTTCGGTATCGTTCTCCGGCCCGAGTTCTCCCTGCAAATGCACGTGCATATCCATCAAGCCAGGGAGCACAAATCGGTTTCTCATATCGATCACATCGACGTTGCCGCCGAATTCCGACGCATTCAAAAAACCGCTTCGAACTTCCTGGATACGGTTGTCCTGCACAACAATCGTTTGGTTCCGTAATGGCCGCTCGCCAGGTATCGCCAAAAGCTCGCCGGCGTGGATCAAGGTCACCTCCGCGAACGCAGTATGTACGCAGGCCAGCAAAAGAACGATAGAAATAAGGTTCAAAACACGAATACTTGCGCGAGCAGTCATCGGAGACTCCTGGTTTTTGCTTTTCGCCACTGTATAGGAATCGTACTCGTGAATCACATTTTCCGACTGCGTTTCTGTTTGGTTTCGTGTAGCGTACAGCCATCATTGATTTGGGGTCCGGCTGGACCAGTCTCATATTGTGGTGCAACTGAAATCGCCCGGCTGGTGGGCCGGTGTCGCGTTAGCGGTTTTCGTGTCATTGAGTGCGACGTTTTCGGCGCGCTGGTTTGGCGAATCCGTTCTGGGCTTTGCGAAAAGCCCGGTCAGCGCAATCATGATGGCCATTATTATTGGCATGTTGGTCGCCAATACGATTCGATTGCCTGAGGGATTGAAACCTGGCTTGAAATTTTGTGCCAGTACGATTCTTCGCCTCGGCATCATGTTGCTTGGCATTCGACTGAGTCTGTTGGGCGCCGGGACATTCACATTGGTGGCGCTACCGTTCGTTATTGCGGCAATCGCCATCGGCTTGCTAACAGTGGGTGTACTGGGCCGTTATCTTGGACTTACCCGTCAGCTGGCAGGATTGATCGCCGTGGGCACGAGCATATGCGGTTGCACGGCGATCGTTGCAACGGCACCTCTAATCAAAGCCAACGAATCCGAGGTCAGTTATTCAATCGCTTGTGTAACCGTGTTCGGCGTTGCTGCGATGTTCCTATACCCGCTGTTGGCACATTACACTTTCGGGCTTCAGCCAGAGCTTGCAGGCCTGTTCCTGGGCACGTCAATTCATGAGACGGCGCAGGTTGCCGGTGCCGGCATGATGTACGAGTCTCAATACAATGCGCCGGTGGCGCTAGATATTGCGACCGTTACGAAGCTGGTGCGAAACTTGTGCATGATCGCGGTGATTCCACTGGTCGGCGTGTTGTATAGCAGCCAACGAACGGCAGCGGAGACGGCAGAAGTCCACTGGTTGTCATTGATTCCGTGGTTCATCGTCGGATTTGCATTAATGTCGGCGGTTAGGACCATTGGTGACCTCGGTGATCGGCCCTTTGCGTTGCTAGAGCCCGATCAATGGCGCGGGACGGTCGAGTTTATTCGCAACACAGCTGAACGCTTGTTACTTGTCGCGATGTCGGCCGTAGGCCTCACGTCAATGTTTGCAGGCATTATTAAGATAGGCATGCGGCCGTTCGCATTGGGCCTGTTCGCGGCGTTGGTCGTTGGCGGAGTCAGTTTCGTCTTGATCTCGACTTTTGGCGCGACGCTGATGCGTCTTCTTGGCGTTTAAAAATCAACCGCGCTTGGCGACGAGAATCGACAGCACGTTCGTCTCGTCGAGTTTTATACCGTCATCTACAAACGTTTCGAACTCACCTTCGTGTCTGTATACAACGCAGTTTCGACCAGCTGCCTTGGCATAGTATAGAGCTTCGTCCGCGTTTTGAAGAACTTCTTCCGCTGTTGCGGCTGACGTTGGTTCAGCGGCAGCGACGCCGACGCTGACCGTAACCACGTCGTGATTTGATCCCGGATGGCTGACTTCGAGTTCGACGACTGCATTGCGCATTCGTGAAGCGACAACGAGCGCATTGTTCATGGTCGTATTGCCAAGCACGGCAACGAATTCCTCGCCGCCGTAGCGAGCGACCAGGTCGAGCGGCCTCGCAGCGCAGGTTGATATGGCTTGTGCGACTTGCGTCAAACACTGATCCCCTGCCTGGTGGCCGAGTTTGTCATTGAAGATCTTAAAGTAATCTATGTCGAGCAAGACTATCGCTGCCGCAGACGACTCGCGTTTTCCCAGGCGCCAGATCCGTTTCTGATAGGCATCGAACTCGCGACGGTTGGCGATGCCGGTTAACGCATCAACTTTGCTCAAATCCCTCAGACGCTCGTTCGCCTCCTCAAGATCGGCCGTGCGATCGGCAACCTCGGCCTCCTTCTGGACTATTGCTCGGGTCAACTTGGAGCGCAACTCGTCACCGGCGGCAATCGACCCGCTTAGGCGTCGATAGCTAGTCTTGAGCTTCTTCGACCGCTCACGAATTTGCCGAAACAGCGGCCGAAACTCGGCGAACGTATTGGCAGGTGTGCGAATCACTTCATCATGTGTATCGAGATCGAAACTCGCTATCGCAGCATTCATATCCGCGATGGATTGTGTGACGCGACGAACGATTGCGAGTGCGAGGACCAGTGAGACGAGCCAAGCGATGAATCCAAGCAATGCCGCGGATCGATAATCCGCCAGCAGTTGTGCGGTGATCACGTCAAGCGGTACGCGCAAGTATAACGTCCAGCCGTTGTGAGTCTGAGACGCGACGCCAAGGAAATCAGCCGGATCGTGGTTCGAATCCGCATCGAACCTGTATACAGTGCCGTGTCCGGCCGTGCTGCCGGTTGTCAGCAGGGGATTGCCGCTAATGTTTTCCAGCGGTGCGAAGCCAGCGGACTCGCTGGAGTAAATAACGCGGCCGTTCTGGTCGGTCAGCAGCACGACAGCACCGTGGAGGCCGGCACGTTCGTTGTCGATACGCTCAAATGCGCGTAGATCGAGCGATCCTTCAATAATGCCTACAAGCGCACCATCATCGTTTCTCAATGGCGCGCTAATTCCGACAATCGGATCACTACCGAGGTTTCTGCCCTGGAATACCTGTGATACGAATGATGACCCGGTCGCCATTGGTTCCTTGAAGTACTCGCGATCACCGACGTTATGTGCCTGTAAGTCTGGAACCGCGGCGAGAAAGCCGGTCATGTTGGAAGTCGCCGTGACGATGTCGCCGTTAGCATCGGCGTTGAGCATCGTCAAAAAGTCGCTGTATACCTTGTGATACAGCAATAACGAATGCGTCATCTGCGCTTCATCAAACGAGTTTGCTGCGCTAATCGCGGACGCGGCACTCGTGATACCGGATAGATGTTTGTCAATGAACTGATCGATCGCGTAGCTGACGGCTTCGGCTGATTCTTGCAGGCGGTACGCCGTGCGTTCGACACGACTTTGAGCGGATCGCTCAGCGAGGATAATTCCGAGCGCGAACACTGGTAGTGAGCCGACTATTGAGAGACCGACAACTAGGCTGCGGCGCAGCGTGCCACCACGCACCATACGATTCAGCGTTTCGTTACCTGCTGCGAGAACGAAGTGGCCAAACGCGAACAACAACAGTGTGCCTAGCAACGCGTAGGCGATTGTGTTCGCCCACGAGTGCCAGGGTAGAAGCTCAGCTACCGTTGACGCCGAATTCACGGTTCAAACTTAAAAAAGACTGGCGGACCCGAGACCGAGGTTGTACGGATCAGTGCCTCGGCACGCGTTGTCCTCAATCTCGAGTTCGCAAGGAGCGATTCCGCTCATCCAAACGGTTCTGCCCCTCTCATCGGTGAACACCTTCGGGGGAGGCCGCAAAATTCGGACCGTATCGCCGTTGTTATCTGTCAATGACTGCCGCATACGGAAGATTTCGGCAGTCGCGGCGATTTCTTTAGCGTATCAGTGGCTTAATTATTGCACTCGATGTCGATCGTCTCGGGACCCACGCCATTGTCATCCTGCAGCTTTGTTTGTTGATTGTTGCCGTGATCAATTGACAGAATCGGATAGTGAGTTTCCATTTTGTCGCCAATGGCGCTCATTATGCTCGTGCTTCCGAATGCTCCGACACCCATCTTATCCATGTAAGACTGAAATACCGCGAACATACGTTTGTTATTGCCGCCGACCAATGCGCCGCCATTGACATCGGAATTCCGGGCCGCCCAGACAGTATGCTTTATCGTGCCTGTACGTACGTCGCGTACTTGAAACTCTTCCGTGTCAAAATCATCGATCGTTCGAGTATTGCCAGTTTCGACGAGTTCCAGTTCGTCGCGCGGACGCATCATTGGGTTGGTGCGACCGCCAAGGGCTTTGCGCATCTGCTCGGCCATTTGCGGATTCTGTTTGGCCATTTCGGCGAATGCCTTGTCCATCTCAACCTGAGCGGCCTGCATTTCCTGTTGGTAATCGGCCATATCAGCCGCGGAATACCCACCAGGAGCCTCGCTGTCGGCGCCGAAGCGTTGGCACTCGCCGCCGTGAACAGAGATGACTTCCTCAGTAGCGGCTTTGAACACCATTTTATCTTGCAATGCGCCGCGGCCCGTCATCGCCTGCATGCTAGAACCCGATGCGCTGGCCGTTGTATCGACCCCGTAGGTTAGAAACATCGTATCGCCGTTTTCGTAGGCGACGATTTCGTTAATGGCCGTCGTTGTGCCATTGGCGTCCAACACGATAGACGTATGTTTTACGGGTCTCTCCGCGAATGCGGGTGTGACCAAAAAGCTCAATGCCAGAGCCAGGATTGCACGTGTTGCCATGTTCATCTCCCGTTTTTCTTGCTTATGCGATAAACATAGCCGCGCGTTAGCGGCAAGTCCACTGTCGACCAGCTGGTCGATTTAGGCGTTCATGCGCGTTAGTAGCTTTCTGCAGTGTACACTGCATTTCGAAATGATCGATCTGTATTCCTGGTCTACGCCGAATGGGCGCAAAGCTTCGATAATGCTGGAGGAAACCGGCCTCGAATATTGCGCTCATGCTGTCGACATAGGTAAGGGTGAGCAGTTTGCAGCGGAATTCTTAAAAATAAGTCCGAACAATAAGATACCGGCGATAGTCGATCGCGAAACTGAAATATCGCTTATGGAGTCGGGTGCGATTCTGATCTACCTGGCAGAAAAAACTGGACAGTTTTTACCGTCGGCAGGTGAGCCTCGCGCCCGTGTGCTTGAGTGGCTAATGTTTCAGATGGGCGGTATCGGACCGATGCTTGGCCAGGTACATCACTTCCTGCGCTATCACCCTGACGTCTCGGAATATGCGGCAGTGCGATATAGCGAAGAGGGTAAGCGCCTATATGGCGTGCTGGACAAACGCCTGTCACATTCGGAGTATCTCGGCGGTAGCGATTATTCGATCGCCGATATTGTAACCTGGCCATGGATATCGCGTTTTGAGTGGCAGCAAATTGATCTGGATGAATATCCACATGTTCGTGAATGGTACACGACGGTCGCTGCCAGGCCCGCTGTGCAACGCGGTTACGACGTTCCCCGGAAGACGAATAAGATTCCGCTGCCCTGATGAGTCAGACTCGAAACGGCATTGCCGCCAAAATCGCAAAAGCGTTATCGGACGTAGAATCGAATGAGCTAAAAGCGACAATCGTCTCGACGCTGTTTGTATTTATCCTAATGGCGTCGTATTACATTCTACGGCCCGTGCGGGACGCAATGGCAAGCGACTGGACGGACACGGAAGTCAGCTTCCTCTGGAACATCAATTTTTTCGTCAGTGCCGGTATTGTCGCTGTCTACGGCTTTGCCGTGTCTCGAGTCAAACTGAAAAGCATTGTGCCAGCAATGTACGCTTTCTTTGCGCTGACGTTTATTACATTTTACTTTGGGGTCGCTGCGGTCTCCGATCGCGTACTTGTTGATAAAGCTTTTTATCTATGGGTGAGCGTATTCGCACTGTTCCATGTATCTGTGTTCTGGACTTTCATGGCGGATACATTCAACAAAGGGCAGGCCAGGCGGCTGTTCGGCATTATTGGCGCAGGTGCCAGTGCCGGTGCGTTGTTTGGTCCAGCCATACCAACATTGTTTGCAAGTACTCTAGGTACGGATAATTTGATGCTAATCGCATCAGTCGGACTGATGCTGGTCATTCCGCTCGTGTTTTATATGTACTACCTAAAAAGTACGGAGCTAGGGAACGAAGATCTTGCTGCGGATACGCGGAAAGCCGTTATGGGCGGCAACTGGTGGCACGGCTTTAAGGCGTTTATTACAAATCCCTACTTGCTCGGCATTGGCGCATTCATACTCTTGTACGTTTTCATCGGCTCGTTCGTCTATTTCGAACAAAAAAACCTGCTCGCCGACTTCACACGGCCAGAGCGTGCGCAGATCCTTGGTGGTATTGACTGGATGGTTAATCTGTTGACGTTTGGCCTGGCGTTTTTTGTCACCGGCAGAATTGTCAATAAATTAGGCATGTCGGTTGGGCTCGCGTTGATGCCCGTACTCATCTGT
>JAOTZC010000056.1 GCA_029861535.1 Gammaproteobacteria bacterium | reverse complement strand
GTAGTACCCCGATTTCTCGGCGGTCTTATCGCGATGCCGCTGCTCGCAGCAATTTTCAGCGCCATTGGTCTGCTGGGCGCACATTTGGTCGGTGTGGGTCTCCTCGGCATCGATGTTGGCGCGTTCTGGCAACAGATGCAGTCCGTCATCGAGGTCAAAGACGTTGTAGAGGGTATATTCAAGAGTGCGGTATTTGGGTTGATAGGCAGCCTGCTTGCCGTCTGGGAAGGCTACCATGCTATCCCTACAGCCGAAGGTGTCAGTCGTGCGACAACTCGAACGGTCGTCATCACCGCGATTGCTGTGCTGATTACAGATTTCATGATTACCGCAGCGTTCATTTGAGGAGTTGAAATGAGACAATCGAGTGCAGTTGAAATCGGAACCGGAATATTTGCGCTGCTCGGTGTAGGCGCCGTGTTCTTCCTCACGACACAGACGACCGGCGGTAATGATTTTTCGGCAGCAGAAGTATACGAGGTGCATGCGCGTTTCGAAAATGTTGGCAGCCTGAAGTCACGTGCGCCGGTCGCGATGTCTGGAGTTACCATCGGGCGCGTAACCAACATCGCGTTTGATCCGGTCATGTTGAACGCTGATGTAACCTTCGTCATCGATAGTCGATACAACCAAATACCTGACGATTCGGACGCGAGCATATTGACGTCAGGGTTGCTCGGCAGCCAGTATGTAGGCCTGCAGGCAGGCGGTTCGGATATCTACCTCGAGGATGGCAGCGAAGTCGTGTTCACTCAGTCGGCCGTTGTCCTCGAAAATCTGATCGGCAAGTTTTTGGTCAATGCAGGCTCCGACAATTCGGAGGAATAATCGTGCACGTAATAAAAACATCCATAGTCGGATTGGCGCTCGCTTTAAGCGTCACTTCCGTCGCTGCGCAATCGCCGAATGCTGTAATCCAAGGCGCGATAAGTGAGCTTGAGGCGGGTCTTGATGGCCGCAAAGAAGAATTGACCAACGATCGCGCCGCATTGCACGCGTTGATTGACGATATCTTGCTGCCACGATTTGACCGGAAATATGCGGCTCAACTCGTGTTGGGCAAGCACTGGCGCACGGCCGACAGCACGCAGCGCGAACGCTTCATTAACTCGTTTTATAATTCATTGTTAGGGAAATATGCCGACGGCGTGCTGGAGTTCGAGCCGGACCGCATTGAAGTATTGTCATATCGTGGCGACCCCACAAAGAAAAGAACGATGGTTCGAACGATTGTAACGTTGAGCGACGGTGCGCGAGTACCGGTGAATTACGGCATGGTTATGCGCGCTTCAGGCTGGTTGATGTTCGACGTAACAGTTGAGGGTGTGTCCTATATTCGAAACTATCGTACCGAACTTGATGCCGAGGTACGATCGAGCAGTCTTGATGCCGTAATCGCGCGGTTTGAATCGGAAGCCGGTATCGTTAACGGTGAGTGATTTCGAGCTTCAGGATCTCGGCGAGGGGAGGTTTACCTTAAGCGGTGACATGTCGTTCGATACGGCCGAACGAATACTGCGGGCAAGCGAAGAGCCGTTCGAACAGCACACCCGTATTGAAGTCGATTTATCCGGCGTTGGGATCGCTGATTCGGCAGGGCTCGCGCTATTACTCGAGTGGATTACATGGGCAAATCATACAGTGCGAGAGATACGCTTCACCGACATGCCTGAGCGCATCATTGCAATCGCAAAGACGACTGAGGTCGACCCCTTGTTGGAACGCGGCGAGCGCTGGTCTGGATTTATCGAGGCGCCGGACGAACTGCAGACCTGATCAGTCGCAGTCGTCACCCTCGTCTTCAGAATCCTCGTCACAGAAATCATCGTAAAAGTCATCATCCTCCGGCGGGTCGCCGTCGTGAATGTCGTAATTTCTGTTTTGCAAATAGGACTCACGAATGGTGATGTATCGGTCTTTCGACTCACCAATTAATTCTTCGGCCTTCAGCAGGCGTGAGCGTAAATTGATAGTCCGTAGCACCCACAACTTGTCGCGCACCGACGCATTCTCATAATAAAAGAGTGGGTCGGACGCATAATTAAACGGCACTGCGACGGCGTGGCGCATCGTTCTTGGACCAAGCAAGGGTAGGACTACGTAGGGGCCTTGCGGCACGCCCCACACGGCAAACGTCTGGCCAAAGTCCTCGTCGTATTGCTCAAAGCCGCGGGCCGAAGCAATGTCGATAAGTCCGCCGATGCCAAAGGTGCTGTTGACCAAAAAGCGCGCAATATCGTCAAAGCCACGCCTGGGTTTGCCTTGCAAGAAATTATTGATCGCGGACCTTGGCGTTCTTAGATTAAAAGAAAAATTGGTTACGCCTTTGCGCATAACCGACGGCACTACAAATTTGTAGCCCTTTGCGACCGGCTTCAGTATCGCCCGATCAAGAACGTCATTAAATTTGTAAACAGCGCGATTGAGGGGTTCCAAGGGATCGTAGTCGACTCGGGACTCGCTACTGGCACAGGCGCACAAAAGCACCGCGATTAGCGGTAGTAAGTGCTTAGCCAGCATCGGCAACCGACGATCGATCGGGACGACTGCGCTGCATTTGTTTGAGTTGTTCTTCAGTCATGTAGTCGCGAATAAAGTCGATCCTGGCCTCGAAACGAATCCTCTGTATTTCCTGCAAATCGGGCAAGGTCAACGCACGTTGAAGATAACGAATTCCGTTGATCAAGTCACCAGTCATCAGCTCGTATTCGGATAAGTAGTAATAGGATTCTGCAGAATCGCCGGCCTCGCTTGCGGCTCGAGCGATCAAGCGCACTTGTTCCGGCGTTGGCGGGACATTGTTCATCAGGTCAAGCAACAGTTTGTGCGCCTTTTTTGGCTCACCGAGTCTGACCAAGAACTCGCCATAGGTAATAATCAGCGGCACATTTCGCGGAAACAACTCCACCGCGCGATCAAACGTTGCCTTACCGGCAGAGTAGTTTTCCAGCTCGAGCTGCGTCTCGCCAAGCCCAATATGATAGGCAATGACTTTTTCGTCTTTGTTGATCAGTTCATCGAATATTCGATTAGCGTCATTGTGACGTCCTGCGCGTTGATACGCGACGGCACGCCCGTAGCGTTCAATGTCCGATTGCTGCTGATAATCACGTTTCTCGTAATAAGCGACGGCTTCGGCGGCCGTGTCAAAGCGCTCGACAATCATGCGCACGCGCGCGACGCCGTAATTGGTCGAATCCGTACTAAGCTGGCGCGGATGTTCGCTTGCCCGAGCACGTGCCTCGGCGATGCGATTCGTTGTGACGGGATGCGTTCGCAAGAACTCGGGTGCTCGCAGTTCCGGTGAGGTGGGCTGCTGGCGCGACATGACGTCGAAAAAAGAGGCCATACCGTGGGGGTCATACCCGGCATCATGCAATGCGCCGATTCCAATGCGGTCGGCTTCATATTCGTTGCTGCGCGTGAAATTGATCTGACTTTGTGCCGCCGTTCCCTGTGCGACGGCGATACCCGCTTGCATCGCGTCGCCGCCGCCACCTGCGATGCCCGCAACAATGGCTCCGAGCATCAACGCGGTTGTCAAAATACCTTGGCGTTGATTCGCGTGAATCGCACGTGCAATGTGCCGCTGCGTGACATGCGCGATTTCATGCGCGAGAACGCCGGCGAGTTCGTCTTCGTTGCGGGTTGCTTCGATTAGCCCGGTGTGTACGCCGATATAGCCACCCGGTAACGCGAACGCATTGATGCGTTCGTCATTGATGACAAAGAACTCGAAACGGTGGCTGCCGTCATTGGCCTGGGCCGCAATTTGATGGCCGATCTCATTGATGAATTCCGCAATCAACGGGTCCTCAACGACTTGTCCGGTTTGTCGAATCTGCGACATGATCGCCCGGCCGAAGCGATTTTCTTCTGATTTCGATAGCACAGCGTCTGCCGGGCTACCGATATCCGGCAGCTGGATATCATCCGCGCCGGCGCCGCTGACGACGACGAGCATCGCGAGGGTCGTCGCAATTCCCAGCTTCTGTAAGAGATTTTGCGTCATGTCAGAGTCCGACTTGGGTCGGCAGAATCCGTTCCCGCAATGATACCGACAATGTCGGGCGAATTGCGGACTTTTGGCCATAAGTCTTTGATACGGCGCTATTTGTCGAGTCCCTTCACGGCATCGAGAACTTCGGCTGCATGTCCCTTCACCTTGACCTTGCGCCATTCCTGGCGGAGCTTGCCGTCCTGGTCAATTAGAAACGTGCTGCGCTCTACGCCTAGGAACTTGCGACCGTACAAGGTTTTCTGGTGGATCACGTCGAATTTCTTACACAGCTTTTCGCTCGGGTCGGAAAGCAGTTCGAACGGGAACTTCTGTTTCGCTTTGAATTTTTCGTGCGAGGCGAGGCTGTCTCTCGAGACACCGAGAATGACCGTTTTCTGTCGTCGAAACTTGGCATGCGAATCGCGAAAATCCTGGCCTTCAAGCGTGCAGCCCGGGGTGCTGTCTTTGGGGTAAAAGTACAGCACGACATTTTGGCCGCGCAGATCCTTCAAACGCACTGTCTTATCGCCTGTCGCCTCACAGGTGAAGTCGGCGACGACTCGATTAAGCTTTGGTCCGCTCAATGGTGTCTCCTTGGGCTCTTGAAGTTCTATGCTTTGACGGGCTCGAGGATGCCGTCCAGGTTCATGCGATCGCACATATCGGCAAAATCGTCACGTAATTGTGCGAGATTCACCGCTGACGGTACGTTTACGGCCATCTGTACAGCAAACATCGGCGCACCGGTGTGGGCGGCGGAGTAGCCGCGCGTCGCAACATCGGCAATTTCGATTTCGCGTGACGCGAAAAAGTTGGCGAGACCGAACACTATGCCCTGTTGGTCGAGACTGATGACGTCGACCGCGTAAGGCATCCGATCGTCTTGGGGTGGCCGTTCGCCAGTCTTGCGTATTGCGAACGTCAGGTTGTCGCCATTGCTGAGCTTTTCAAGCCCACGCTCGAGGCGATCCAAGGTATGCCAGTTGCCGGAGACAAGCATCAGGACAGCGAATTCAGCGCCCAGCGTCGTCATGCGGCTTTCCTCGATGTTGCCGCCGCAGCCCAGAATGACCTTGCTGATGTCCTGGACGACGCCGGTCCGGTCGGTGCCGATTGCTGATAAAACAATAAGTTGTGACATTTAACTCGAAATATTATTAATCGTTGTCGGAGGTCGTTAATGCGCCTTGCCAGCACAGACATCGAACAGTAACATCGCCGCCTTATTTGTGGCGAGGTACTTTCGTGTTTACAGGCAGTCTGGTCGCACTGGTGACGCCTTTCGACGCCAGAGATCGCGTCGATTACGCGGCATTAAAGCGCCTAATCGACTTCCATGTCGCTGAAGGCAGCGACGGGCTGGTCATTGCCGGCACGACCGGCGAATCCGCCACACTGGAGGCGTCAGAACACGCCGAGCTTATCGGTAGAGCAGTCGAAATCACCGCCGGCCGGCTGCCGATCATTGCCGGAACCGGATCGAACTCGACAGCACAGACAATCTCTCTTTCGCGAGAAGTCGGCAGTAGCGGCATTGATGCCTATCTGCTGGTTGTGCCGTACTACAACAAGCCGACGCAGGAGGGCATGTATCGGCATTTCTCAGCGGTGGCCGATGCTGTCGACAAACCAATTTTGCTGTACAACGTGCCGGGTCGTACTGTCGGCGACATGCTTGCCGAGACCGTAGGGCGATTGTCGAGGCACACGAATATTTTCGGCATTAAGGAAGCAACCGGTGACATGAACCGTCTGCGCGAAATACGAAATTTGGTAGACGATGATTTCATGCTGTACAGCGGTGACGACTTTACCGTGTTGCCATTCATCGAGCAGGGCGGCCATGGCGTCGTTACCGTCAGTGGCAATGTCGTGCCGGCAGCGGTGGCCGAACTTTGTCGTCTGGCCAGAAACGGTGAGCACGTTGCGGCAAAGGCGCTTGATGAATCGTTGCAACCGCTGAACACGGCGTTGTTTATTGAGTCCAACCCAATTCCGGTAAAATGGGCCGTTGCACAGATGGGGCTCATCGAGCCACACATTCGGCTGCCGCTGACTGAATACAGCAAGCAGTATCACGCACAAATGCGTGCCGCGATGGCGGGCGCCGGCGCGAAGCCCGCCTAACAATTGCCGCTTTAAGAGTGAAACGCATGATGATGAAATTCGGGATAACGGGTTTGTTGCTGACAGCGCTTACAGTTTCTGGCTGTGGCGGCACGCCGGAACGCTCATGCGACGAGGTCGAGCTTTATCAGCTTGCTTCCGAGGGCAGGCGTATCGAACCGCCGGAGGGTCTCGACGAATTGGACGAGCTCAAAGAAATTCCGCTGCCCGAGGCGTCGCCACGGCCGCCTCGCGCGGAAGGCTCGCCGTGCCTCGATCTGCCACCGGTTATTCTCGGGGAGAGCTAAGCGCTGCAATTAATTCGGAGAGGTGGCTGAGTGGCTTAAGGCGCTCGCTTGGAAAGCGAGTGTACGCTTATACCGTACCGCGGGTTCGACAAAACGCGCGAGCGTTTTGGACGCACGAAGT
>JAOTZC010000033.1 GCA_029861535.1 Gammaproteobacteria bacterium | reverse complement strand
AAATGGCTAACGAAGTGCGTGTGCGCGGTGAGCGCATTGTTATGACGAACGGTTGTTTCGATATCCTGCACGCCGGCCACGTCGCCTATCTTGAGGAAGCAAAAAGCCTTGGCGACCGGTTGATCGTTGCCGTCAACGACGACGATTCTGTGCGTCGACTAAAAGGCGCGTCACGGCCGATAAATGGACTTGAGGACCGAATGCTGGTGCTCTCCGGCCTTGCCGCAGTTGACTGGGTCGTACCATTCGCAGCTGACACGCCTGCTGCGTTAATCGATTCGATATTGCCGGATGTGCTCGTAAAAGGCGGCGACTATAAACCCGAACAGATCGCCGGTGGTAAAGCCGTTTTAGAAAATGGTGGTGAAGTCCGCGTGCTGGCGTTTCGAGACGGACATTCGACGACACGCATCATCGAGCGTCTCAAAGACTAGATTGCCGAACGGCCGTGCGTTTTCTTTACAACTTGCTGACATACCTGCTGCTGTTGCCGTACGCAGTCTACTGGCTTTTTCGTGCCTCGATCAACAAAAGCTATCGACGCAAGCTCGGCCAGCGATTCGGTTTCAATGTTCCAAGATTGGATCGTTGTATCTGGATCCATGCCGTTTCGGTCGGTGAAGTCGTCGCAGCCGCACCGCTAATACGTGCGCTCAGTCGCCGCTATCCACAGCTGACATTGCTCGTAACAACGGTGACACCGACGGGAGCGGCACGCGTTGAGGCTCTATTTGGCGATGGCGTCACGCACAGCTACATTCCATTCGAAGCCCCATTTTCCGTGAATAACTTTTTCTCGTCGGTCAATCCACTGATCTCATTGATCATGGAAACCGAAATCTGGCCGAACCTGTACCATGGCTGTGGCGTACGCGATATTCCTCTCGTTTTGGTTAGCGCGAGAATTTCGCCAAAATCGGTCATCGGTTATCGCAAACTGCTGCCATTGTTCCGCGAGACGCTGTCGCACGGCATCGTTATCGCGGCTCAGAGTAGCGCGGATGCCGATCGCTTCCTGTCGTTAGGGGCGAGTCCCAAGCGAACGCAGATTATCGGCAACATCAAGTTCGATCTCGAAATTCGGGATGACCTCGTTGCGAGGGGCATTGCGCTGCGGCGGGATTTATTTCCGAATCGTCCGGTCTGGATCGCGGCGAGCACTCACGATGGTGAAGAGAAGATAGTGCTGGATACGCACGATGAATTGATGTCGGACTTTCCGGACCTGTTGCTGATTCTCGTGCCCCGGCATCCTGAACGTTTTCAGATCGTTCGAGAACTGTTGGAAAAGCGCGAAACGAAATTCACCGCGCGTACCGACGAGCGTGCTTGTGAGCCGGACATCCGTGTCTTTCTCGGTGACACGATGGGTGAAGTTATGCTGTTTTGTGCGGCCAGTGACATCGCATTCGTCGGCGGTAGCTTAGTGCCAATCGGAGGTCACAATCTGCTCGAGCCAGCCGCGGTATCGCTGCCGATAATTACCGGACCGCATGTCTTCAACGCGCAGGATATCGCCGATCGCTTTGTCGCCGAGCAGGCATGTCGCATGGTTGCAGACCCGCATGAACTAGAGAGTACAATTCGTGAGCTGTTGCAAAACCCGGTCGTCGCACAGACGCTCGGAAAAAACGGTCGTCAGATATTGGAAAAAAACCGCGGTGCACTGACCCGCCTAATGGGACTGATCGAGCCGCTAGTCGACATGGCCGTCGATTAGCGTCACTCGCTGGGCGACGCAGCAGCCTCTTCGGCAAATTCTTGCTCTGGCGTTTTGCGATCGACCAAATACTGCTCCAGCACCTCGATGTTCTGCACCCGCAAGTTGCCCGCGGCCTGCCGCAGGCGCATCACATTCAAAATGTAATCGTAGCGGCTCTGGTAGTAGTTGGTAATGGCCTGGTATAGAGCGAACTGCGAATCCAGCACGTCAACAATAGTGCGCGTACCGACGTCAAAACCGGCCTGTGTTGCTTCCAACGCAGTGCGGCTTGATTCAACGGCCTGTTCGAGCGCGCGAACGCGACTGATTTCCGACAATACGCCGAGATAGGCGTCGCGGGTTTGCCGCTCGGTTTCGCGGGCGACACGCTGCAAGTTTTCGCGGCTCGCGCGATGCAAGTAAACGGCTTCGCGGACTCGAGATGATGTGGCGCCGCCCGCAAACAGCGGGATGGTGAATTGAACACCGATGCTGTCGCTGCTGACGTCACTTGGGGCCGAGCGCGGCTGCGCGCCATCAATGCTTAGATCCGCCGATATGTCATTTCCGCTGCTGCTCGCAACCAGGTCAAGCGTCGGGTAATGTCCGGTGCGGCGAAACGAGACTTCGTCGCTGGCGAGCTCTTCGTCAAGGCGCGCGGAATTGAGCGCGAGGTTTTGCCCCATCGCCAGATCTATCCAACTTGCCTCATCCTCTGGGTCCGGTGAGTTCAACGGCAGATCATCGCCCGGTGCGGATAGCTTCGTAACATATATGCCAGTGATTTCACGCAGAAATTCACGCGACGTCGCCAGCGATCGTTTCGCCCCGATCTCATCCGCAACGGCCTGGTCATAGGCGGCCTGTGATTCCTGCACGTCAGTGATTGCGATCAGCCCCACGTCGAACCGCTGCTTCGCCTGTTCGAGTTGTCGTGCGATTGCAGTGCGGTTCGCATGAATCGCGCGCAGCCGATCTTCAGCTGCTAGCACGTCAAAATATCGTTGCGTGACGCGTACGATTAAGTCCTGTTGTGCGGCTTCACGATCCACCTCGGCTTTGGCGACGATTTTGTCGGCGCGGCGTAAGCCGACGATCTGATCCCAACGAAACAGCGTTTGACGAAGGCTGAACTGCCAATCCGTTGTCTCGGTATCTTGCTCAAACATGAATGGGCCAAACTGGCCTAAATCATTCGTACCAATCCGCGTGCCCGAATCGTCCGCCTTGGTCCACGTGCCGCTAGCCGAAATTTGCGGCAACAGCACGCCACGTGCTTGGGGTGCGGCTTCGAGCGAGGCGAGGCGTCTGGCTTCAGCTTCGTGAATCAATGGATCGCTTTGCAGCGCTTGCTGGTAGATCTCGAGCAACGACTCCGCGCTTGCCGTGCCCGGTATCGATGCAGCTGTGATGATGAAGAATAAGGTATTGAATCTTATTGTTTTTTTCATATTTATTCGCGTTCCGCTAGTTGGTCGTAGAGCCGTGTTCGAGGTGTTATAGTCAACTATATCACTAAATCAGCTAATAGGGGAGACGATGCTCGCCAAACCGCATCATACCGATTCAGAACCTACAGACACCCCATAGATGCCTGAGGTTCCGAAGGCGTTTCAGCTGCGGCAAAAAAAAATGCGTCTCTAGAAAGTGAATTGCGGCGGTATTGTGGCGTTAACCAGTGATTTTAGATCGGTCTCAAACAGGCTGGCGCTGCGCCGGTCGTTGTCGTCAGTACGCCTGACAAGTCGTGCATCCATGACCGGAGATTCGCCAACCACGACGAACAAACGGCCGCCGGTCTTCAAAATCTCGACAAAGCGCGGATCAAATAATTGAATGGAGCCGGTCACGGCGATTGCATCAAATCGATCTTGCGGCAGTTCTTGCATCGCGTCCATCAATTTCAGGGTAACGTTGTCGAGTCCCACGTCAGCAATATTCTCACCGCTACGTTTGAGGAAGTCTTCGTGAATATCGATCGATGTAACATGATGTGCGAGTTTGGCAAGACACGCCGTTACGAAACCCGTTCCGGTGCCAATCTCGAGCACATGTTCGACGCCCGTCAGTTCCAATGCTTGCAGCAATCGCCCTTCGACGGTGGGCGTCATCATTGATTGTCCGTGACCGATCGGAATCTCGGTGTCGGCGAAAGCGAGCGATTGGAAATCTCGCGGCACGAACGTCTCACGCGGAATTTTTCCAAGCACCTCCAGTACAGACGGGTCGAAAACGTCCCATGCGCGAACCTGTTGTTCGATCATCTTTTCTCGAGCGATATTGGTTTTCATCGTCGTTTATTGTAATTCCTTGAAAATGTTGACAAATTTTTTCTTCGAGCCGTCGTAAATGGGACTGTCCAAAAGCCTGACAGACGACCAGCTGCCGAATTATGGTGAATAGGACAGGTGAGCCCGGACGG
Source organism: Gammaproteobacteria bacterium (assembly GCA_029861535.1). Lineage (GTDB taxonomy): Bacteria > Pseudomonadota > Gammaproteobacteria > Steroidobacterales > Woeseiaceae > UBA1847. The sequence continues at coordinate 20,149 of JAOTZC010000033.1, read as the reverse complement.
CTGGGATATCCTGTGCAAAGCCTTCAATCAAAGGCGCTTTTTCAACCTATAATCTCCGCCGACGGAGATGTTTAATCGAGCGCACAATAATAACAAATGATTTTTGCAAGGCATCAATAGCGGAATCGATGGATGCCGCCCGTTAACCTCATCATCGTGTTGCTTGGCCTGCTGTCTGTTGCCGCAGTCATCGCCAGCATTGTTCAGTGGCGGATACGCAGGCGGCTCTCCGCGCGCATCAAATTGCTCAACGCCGAAATGCTCGAGGTATCGCGCGACGCGTCGGTCGGTCGGCGGCTTTCCGTTCCCGAGGAGGCCGATACGGGTGCACTCGCGCATACGATCAATCGGTTGTTCGATGCACTTGGGGAGCGCGACCAGAAGATTCAGCGACGTGACCGGCTGTTTCGGGATTTTTCGAGAACGCTGCCCGAGATAGTTATCATTCATGACAATCAGATCTTACTGGCCAATGAATCTGCGGCCGGATTGGTTGGCCTCGAACCTGCGCAACTCGTTGGTCGAGACGTCGCCGACCTGGTCAAGCCGGCGTATCGGGCGCTGTTTCGTAAGAACGTAGCAAAGCGCCTGGCCGGCGAGAATGTGCCGCGGCGCCTCGAAATACAGCTAATCAACGGCAATGAGGCCGGTCTGTGGGTCGAGGCGCAGAGTTCGAACATTGAGTTTGGTGGCGCTCCGGCGATCTTGACCGTCGGTCGAGATGTCAGCCATCGCAAGAGCCTCGAAGTGTCGTTGTCGCGTTCGAAACGGCAGGCACAGTACACGCTGGAATCGATCGCCGAGGGCGTCATCACGACCGACAATGACGGCCGGATCGATTACATGAACCTCGCTGCCGAGTCCGTGATCGGTAGCAATCGCGATGATGCCGCAGGCCATCGTATCGGCGAACTATTTTCACTGGTTGACGACGCAGATCGAAGACCGCTTGGCGATCCCGTTGAACGCTGTTTGGCCATGCGGCGGCGCGTCAACATGGGCCGACGTGCTGTGATGATCAGCCAAGACGGCGAACACGAACATTCGGTTGAGATAACCGCGTCGCCGATTCGCGGACCGGGCAATAGCATCTCGGGCTCCGTTGTCGTGTTCCATGATGTCGGCGAGATCCGCGGCCTGACGCGCAAGATGAGTTACCAGGCGACGCACGATCCGTTGACCGGGCTGATCAATCGTCGGGAATTCGAGCGGCGCCTCGACGAGGCGATGGATTCCGCCCACGCAGAAGAAGCTGTCCACATGATGTTTTACATGGATCTCGACCGCTTCAAAGCCGTGAATGATAGTTGCGGTCACTTAGCGGGTGACAATATGCTCCGCGAAGTAGCGACGTTAATCAAAGAGCAAGTCCGTGACTCAGACGTCGTCGGCCGTCTAGGTGGCGACGAATTTGGGGCATTGCTGATCGGCTGTCCAATCGACAAATCGCGGCAGATTGCGATGGATGTTTGTAATGCAATTGCCGATTATCGTTTCGTTTGGAAAGACAAGATATTCAATATCGGCATTTCCATCGGCTTGATCGAAATCACGCATTCGACCGGCTCCATCCAGGACGTCATGAGTGCCGCGGATTCTGCCTGCTACGTCGCGAAACAGCAGGGCCGCGGGCAGGTGCATGTTTATTCGGCACGAGATGAAGCTATCGCACGCGAACGCGGCGACATTCAGTGGCTCAGACAATTACAAGCTGCGCTGCATGAGGACAGCTTCGAACTTGCGGTGCAACCCATTCTGGCGATGTCTGGCGCCGGCGACACGGGACCGTCGGTCGAAGTACTGATTCGCCTGCCCGACGGTCGCGGCAAGACCGCCGACACCGCCGAATTCCTGCGGCCTGCCGAGCGTTATCAGTTGATGCCGCAAATTGATCGCTGGGTGGTCAATGCAACGCTGATGGCCATCACCGGCGGCGAGATCAAGCTTGCCGGCCACCGCAGCTGCGCGATCAATCTTTCCGGACAAACGCTTGCAGATGAGGCGTTTCTTGGCTTTGTCGTCGATTCACTCGATCATTCCGGCGTTTCGCCGTCGTCGATCTGCTTCGAGGTAACCGAAAAGGCAATCCTGGCGAATGTGCAACATGCGCAACGCTTCATTGAGGTTCTGCATGGTATTGGTTGTGAATTCTCGCTTGACGATTTCGGCAGCGGGCTCGGTTCGTTCTCCAGTCTGAAACATTTGCCGATCGACTACTTAAAGATAGACGGTACCTATACGCACAACCTGCAGTCCGATCTGGTTAACCAGGAAATGGTTGCCGCTATGATCAAGCTTGCACGCACAATGCAGTTTCGCGTTGTCGCCGAACAGGTCGAACACCAGGAAGACTTCGATTGGCTGCGCGATATTGGTATCGACTACATTCAGGGGCACTTCGTCGACCCACCGACAATGCTCGGGACCGGCGCCACTGGCGCCTATCGAGTCTCAAATCCGTAGGAAATTCAGCCGTTCTGGTACTCGCCCAATGATGTCCCAGTTCATACGTCCCCCAGGATTCTAAATTCCAGCTTCATATACTGCAGTCGTTGCGATTCAGGATTTTGCTAACATGGCTCATTCCAATCGCGGCAAAAAGGCGGTAGTGGTATCCACATGAACGTATTCGACAATCCTCCAAGATATCTCGGCGTGCTCCTATTACTGGTCGCCGCGTGCAGCAAGCAGGCACCGCCGGCCGAAGCGAGCGCCGATCAGGCATCAGCCGCACCAACGCTTGCTGCGAAGCTAGAGGCGCGAAAGGCAGAATCCGCCAACAAGGCGACAACCGAAAAACTGGCCGCGGTAGAAACCGCTGTTTCAGAGTTGGCGGCGAGCGGAATTCTTGAGCGCGCTGTTAAAGAGGGCGACATAGCGCCAAATTTCACGTTACCGAATGCCGTCGGCAATTTGGTCACGCTTTACGAACAGCTCGAACAAGGACCGGTCATATTGACCTGGTATCGCGGCAGTTGGTGTCCGTATTGTAATTTACAGTTGCATGACTACCAGATGGCTTTGCATGAAATTCACGCGAGCGGCGCACAGTTACTCGCAGTGTCGCCGGAACTGCCGGATAGCTCGATAAGCTGGAAGGAAAAAGAAGAACTCGATTTCGTTGTATTGAGTGACGTTGAAAACAAAGTTGCCCGTGAATACGGTATCGTTTACCGAATTGCCGATTCCCTCGCCGCAAACTACAGCAAAGGCGGGCGCACCGACCTGAGCGAATACAATGGCGACGATTCGCTTGAGCTGCCCCTTGCGGTGACGTACGTCATTGGCACGGACTGCATCGTTGAGTATGCATTCTTAAATGCGGACTATCGGAAACGGGCAGAGACGAGCGAGATTGTCGACGTGGTCGCGAAACTCGCAGCTAACGCAAAGTAGCGGCCGTATCACAAAAAAAGCCGCCGGGCGAATGCCCGGCGGCTTTTTGTTTGGCATCGACCGTCATATTACCCGAGCAGCGGGACCATCAGCAGTGCGACGATGTTGATAATCTTGATTAACGGGTTGATCGCAGGGCCGGCGGTGTCCTTGTATGGGTCGCCGACCGTATCGCCCGTGACAGCGGCTTTATGAGCATCGGAGCCCTTGCCGCCGCAGTTTCCGTCTTCGATATATTTCTTAGCGTTGTCCCAGGCGCCGCCACCAGCCGTCATCGAAATAGCGACGAACAAGCCAGTCACGATGGTGCCGAGCAACAGACCACCCAGTGCTTTCGGCCCCAGCAGCAGGCCGACAATCAGCGGTACCCCAATCGGCAACAAACTAGGAACCACCATTTCCTTGATCGCCGCCTTCGTCAGCAGATCAACGGCACGGCTGTAGTCCGGTTTGCCAGTGCCTTCCATAATGCCGTCAATTTCCCTGAACTGACGGCGCACTTCCTGGACAACGGAGCCGGCGGCACGGCCAACGGCTTCCATCGCCATGGCACCAAACAGGAACGGTACGAGGCCGCCCAGGAACAATCCAATAATGACGAGATGATCGTTGAGTAGGAAGTCCACCATGATGCCTTCCTGCTCAAGAGCGTTGGTGTAATCGGCGAACAGAACGAGAGCAGCGAGGCCCGCAGAACCGATGGCGTAACCCTTGGTTACCGCCTTGGTCGTGTTGCCCACTGCGTCCAGCCGATCCGTAATCTTGCGAATCTCCGGCGGGAGCTCCGCCATCTCGGCGATTCCACCCGCGTTATCGGTGATAGGGCCAAATGCGTCGAGTGCAACAACAACACCGGTCATCGACAGCATGGCCGTTGCTGCGATTGCAATGTTGTAAAGGCCTGCAAGATTGTCGCCTGCCGGCGCCAAGGCAAACGCGCCCCAGATGCTTAGGCAGACGGCGAGAACTGGCAACGCTGTTGCCTTCATCGAGATACCGAGGCCAGCGATGATATTGGTCGCGTCGCCGGTCAACGAAGCGTTGGCGATCGTCTTGACGGGTTTGAATTCCGTGCCCGTGTAGTACTCAGTGATAACAACCATTGCGGCCGTAAGGCCGAGACCGATCAGTGACGAGTAATAGATGCTCATAGCAGCGCCGCTATCACCCATCATCATGTTCGTGATGAAGTAGAACGCGATGGCCGCGAGAATGCCGGCGACGATCATGCCCTTGTACAGCGCGCCCATTACTTTGCCACCCTCAGAGGTGTGAACGAAAAACGTACCAATAATTGAGGCAACGATCGATACGGCACCCAGCACCAGCGGGTAAACTATGGCTTCGGTGCCATAATTTGCTGCGACGAGTCCACCAAGCAGCATCGTCGCGATGATTGTTACAGCGTAAGTCTCGAACAGGTCCGCGGCCATGCCTGCGCAATCACCGACATTGTCGCCGACGTTATCGGCGATGACACCCGGGTTGCGCGGATCATCCTCCGGAATACCGGCTTCAACTTTGCCGACGAGGTCGGCGCCGACGTCAGCGCCCTTGGTGAAGATACCGCCACCGAGTCGCGCAAAAATCGATATGAGCGAACCGCCGAACGCCAGTCCGACCAGTGCGTGCACGGCATCGTCCGAAGTTGCGCCCATTCTTGTAAGGATGAAAAAGTATCCGGCGACGCCCAGGAGGCCGAGGCCTACCACGAGCATGCCCGTGATTGCGCCGCCACGGAATGCGACGTTCAGAGCCGGGTTAACACCTTTGGATGCGGCTTCGGCTGTTCGGACGTTTGCACGTACGGAAACATACATGCCGATGTAGCCGGCGAGTCCCGAGAACACGGCGCCGATCACGAAACCGATTGCGGTTGACCACCCCAATGGCGAAAAACCAAGAACCAGTGCTACAACAATGCCGACCGTGCCAATCGTCATGTACTGGCGATCCATGTAGGCTTTCGCGCCTTCCTGTATAGCTTTGGAAATTTCCTGCATCCGGTCGCTGCCCGCAGGCTGCTTCAAAATCCACTGTGTCGAAATAACTCCAAACAGTATTGCGAGCGCGCCCGCCGCGATCGAGAGCCACAGGGCCATCTCAGTCGTCATCAGATATTCTCCTGATTGTGTCGCATCGAGATCAAACGATGCCGCCTCACCGACCGATGTTGTCGGCGTTCGGGCTTCGTCTGGTATTAACTCTTTTTGTTGTCTAGCGTGTTGTGAGCAACCCAAAAAAACCTGGTCCCGCCCACAACCGGCGGCGCATCATACCACAAATTTTGTCCCGAGCTTGGGCTTCACTGCGACGTTCTTCAGTGTCGGGTATTTCGGTAACCCGTTGATATATGGAGGATAATCCTCACCGTAAATCAGCGGTTCAAGATATCGACGGCCTGCCGCGGTGATGCCGAAGCCGTCCTTGGTAATGTAGCGTGCCGGCAGCATTTTTTCTTTGTTGGCGATACGGGCGAGTGGTGCGTCAGTGATTTTCCAACGATACGGTGAATCCGAGACACGTTTGATTACTGGCATGACCGCGGTCTTACCGGCAAGCGCGTAACGGACCGCTTCACGCCCAACGGCATAGGCTTGTTCGACGTCGACGGCGGAGGCGATGTGGCGTGCGGAGCGCTGCAAGTAGTCGGCAATCGCATAATGATACTTGAAGCCCAAATTGTCGCGGACGATTTGTGCAACGACTGGGGCGACCCCGCCGAGTTGTGCATGCCCGAACGCGTCACGTGTGCCCGCCTCAGCGAGGAACTTGCCGTTCTTATAACGTGCGCCTTCGCTGACGACAATGACGCAATAATCATATTCATGTACGCAGTCTTTTACTCGCTTCAAAAACGCGCGTTTGTTAAACGGAACCTCCGGAAACAAAATAATGTGCGGTGCGTCTTGCGGTTTGTCACCGGCAAGACCGCCGGCGGCGGCGATCCAGCCAGCGTGCCGTCCCATGACTTCGAGAATGAAAACTTTTGTCGACGTCTTTGCCATCGAAGCAACGTCCATTGCAGCCTCGCGTGTCGAAACAGCGACGTATTTAGCGACTGAACCGAAACCCGGGCAGTTGTCAGTAACCGGCAGATCGTTGTCGACAGTTTTCGGTACACCCAACGCAATCACCGGGTGCCCGAGCTTTTTCGAAATCAGCGACACTTTGTGCGCTGTATCCATCGAATCGTTGCCACCGTTATAAAAGAAGTAGCCGATGTCGTGTTCCTTGAAAACCTGGATCAGGCGTTCGTACTCGGCGCGGTTTTCCTCAATGCCCTTTAGTTTGTAACGTGCAGAACCGAATGCGCCCCCAGGCATGTGCTTCAATGCAGCGATCGTGCGGGCGCTTTCGCGATTTGTGTTGATCATGTCTTCTGTCAGTGCGCCGATAATGCCGTTATTGCCCGCATACACGTTGGCGATCTTGTTCTTGTGTTTCCTCGCCGTTTCGATCACGCCGCAGGCTGTGGCGTTAATGACGGCGGTCACTCCGCCAGACTGGGCATAAAACGCGTTCATTGCAGGCATCGATTATTCCTTGGATGGGTTTCAAGATAGCGGCAAAGCATAGCGGAATCCCGCAAGTCATTCATCGCCTGCCGCTTCTTAGGGCCAGAAGCGTCGATTGACCTTGCGCGCCATTGTCGGTAGCGTACCTCGCCCCGGTATGACTGCGGGCTTGCCGGGTCACAAACGCGACAGAAGAGAGATTTTATCGATGCGAATCGTACTGCTGGGTGCGCCGGGTTCCGGCAAGGGCACACAGGCCATGATCTTGACGGGCCAGAAGAATGTGCCACACATTTCCACCGGCGACATGCTGCGTGAAGCCGTTTCGTCTGGCACACGCTTTGGGCGCAAGGCAAAAGACATTATGGAGGCGGGTGAGCTGGTGTCCGATGAAATCATGCTGGGCATCATTGCCGAGCGCCTGTCGCAAGCCGATGCGGCGGATGGATTCATCCTCGACGGCTTTCCGCGTACTCGACAACAGGCTATCGATCTCGACGAGTTGCTCGACCAGCTCGGTGTGCCACTCGATACGGCGGTGTTGATGGATGTCGACTTCGACATATTGATGAAACGTCTTACAGGTCGACGAACTTGCTCGAAAACCGGCAAACTTCTGAATATCTATTTTTCATCGGAAGAAGAAATTGCCGAGTGTTTAAACGCCGGTGGCGAACTAATTCATCGCGAAGATGACAACGAAGAAACTATCGGTAATCGCTTGAATGTTTACCGCGAGAATACCGAGCCAGTGGTCGAGTTTTACCGCAAGCGAGATCGGCTGACGATGGTTGACGCAGACGGACCGATAGACGTGGTGTACGAGCGTCTGCTAGACGCAATATCTTAGTGGCGGCGCTACAGTAACGACGCCAGTCGGTCGCCGATTAATTCTCGGCGCCAGCCATCGAAAACTCTGGAATTCCTATTGCCACCGAGTATCACGGCAGACAGCTCTTTCTTTGAGGCAATTGTCTCCGCAGCGATGTCGAGGTCTGTCGCGCACTCGGCGACGACTTGCTGCATTTGTTTCAGTAATGATCTCTGCGCTTCATCGGGAGGGGACGGAGGTCGATAATCGCCGTTCTCCTCAGGCTTGGTCGCATTTCCGTTTGCAATCGCGGCCAAGATGCTTTCGCCAGCTCGCTTGATGACCTTCGCCGGCATATCGTCAATACCGGCTAGTTCGTCCAGCGTCGATGGCATTCGATACGCCATGTCCACAAGTACGCTGTCGCGCAATATCCATTGTCGCGGTCGATCACGACGCAGTGCCTCCGACTCACGCCATTCAGCCAGCCGAATCGCTACAGCACGCCGTCGGCCACGAAACTTAGCCGCGCCTTTCAGTCGTGCGATAGCATTGGCAGGGTCGACATCGTACAAGGAAGAATCAAGCAACAAAGCCGCGTCGGCCTCGGCCCAGCCCAGACGCCCTTTTTTGTCCAGCCGTTCGGCCAGAACTTCGTGGGACGGCAGCAGGTACTCGACATCTTCAGCGGCGTACTCGAGGAATTTTTCGGATAATGGGCGTGTTGCCCAGTTGGCGCGTGTATGGGACTTCGGTAATTCTACTTTGAAGAGTTCCGATACCAGGCTGCCATAGCCCATTTGCGGCGGATGCCCGAGCAGTCCCGCGGCGATCTGTGTGTCAAAAATTGCGACTGGCATACGCCCTGCAGTCTGGTAGATAACCTCAATGTCCTGGCGGGCCGAATGCAACACCCAGTTGCAGCCGCATAATGAATCCCAAAACACTGCCATGTCGGCTTCGGTAAGAGGATCGGCGCAGTAAATGACATCTGCTGTTGCGATTTGCACGAGACACAGTTGTGCAAAAAATGTGCGTTCGCGCATGAACTCGGTGTCGACCCCGATCCGCTCAAGATTGTCAAGCTGCGACGCGATCTGGTTGGGCCGATCGACGAATGTGTAGGCAGGCATTCGCAGAGGTTAACATGCGATGATAGCGACATCGCCTCCGCATGGACGACGCGTGCAAAAACTGCTGCAAACACTCTTCGATATCACCTTGCTTCGCCGTGGCCCGGAAGATATTCCCCATTCGTGGCTCGTACTAAATTTCTGCGTCGGACTCTGGCTGTCGGCGTTGCTTGCAACCACTGTCTTGCTCCAGAATTTCGACAAGATCGATGCCGGTATTGCTATTGGCAGCGCTGCAGTGGGCGTTTTTTGCTACTTCGTCGTATTGGCCATTGCCGGATTCGGTGCTCGCCTGATTCAGACCGTATCGGCGCTGATAGGCGCGGGTGCGCTTATTTCGTTTGCGATGCTGGTGATATTGGTGCTGATGACGCCGTTTTTGGGGCGAAACATTGCCACCCTCGGCGCCTTCTTGCTGTTGGTTTGGTCGGTGCCGGTCAAAGGACATATCATTGCGCGCGCGATCAACCGGCACTGGTACGCTGGCATGCTTATCGCATTGACGATTTTTTTGTTGCAGCTGGCGTTTACGGAAGTGATGACGCCGAGGTCCTGAGTAAAGTATGCATATTCACATTCTTGGCATTTGTGGCACGTTTATGGGCGGTGTAGCGGCACTAGCAAGCGCAGCGGGACATCGTGTCACGGGTTGCGATGACAATGTCTATCCTCCGATGAGTACGCAACTCAAGGATCTCGGTATCGACGTACATCAAGGATTCGACGCAGAACAGCTCGACTCGGCGCCGGACTGCGTCGTTGTTGGCAACGTCATGAGCCGGGGGGCGCCGGTCATTGAGGCGATGCTGGATCGCGGGCTGACATACCAGTCGGGCCCACAATGGTTGTCGGATCATGTGCTACGAGGCCGTCACGTATTCGCCGTTGCCGGCACGCATGGAAAAACCACCACCGCAAGCATTCTCGCGTGGATTTTGCAGGATGCCGGCCTCGACGCCGGGTTTTTGATTGGCGGCGTCCCGACCAACTTCGGCGTTTCGGCGCGATTCGGCAAGAGCGAGTTTTTCGTCGTTGAGGCGGACGAATACGACACAGCGTTTTTCGACAAGCGGGCAAAGTTCGTGCACTACCGGCCTGACACCCTAGTTCTGAACAACCTCGAATTCGATCATGCCGACATCTACGAGGATCTCGATGCGATTCTCTGGCAATTCCATCAGCTCATGCGAATAGTGCCAGGCGGTGGCCGCGTTATCGCTAATGTCGAGGATGAAAATATTCGGTTGTTGTTGAACATGGGTTGCTGGACACCTGTCGAGACCTTCGGGCTGGGGGATAAGGCCGACTGGTGGGGCGGCTTTGGCGACGCGGCGGAACGGAAGATCAGCATAAGCGACCCGCAAAACGTAGGCGCATCAACACGTTGGCGCCTCGGCGGCAGACACAATTTGGAAAACGCTGTGGCGGCTATCGCCGCTGCGCGCTCGGCTGGCGTGACGACCCAACAGGCGGTGGATGCCTTGTCGCGGTTTGATGGCGTTAAACGCAGGATGGAACGCACGGCGACGGTATCGGATATCGCGATCTTCGACGACTTTGCTCACCATCCGACTGCCATTCGCCGCACGATTGCCGCGGTACGGCGCCGCTATCCGGGCCATCGTGTCGTCGTCGCGATCGAGCCGCGCTCGAACACGATGAAACTCGGCGCGCACAATGACGAACTTGCCACAGCGTTACAACGGGCGGATCTGGTCTGGATGTTTCGGCCCGAAGGCATGAGCGACGATTTCGAAGAAGCATTGGGGCCTCTCGGCGCTAAACTACGGGTCTTGGGTGATTACGATGCGCTGGTCGCGGACATGTCCACGCGGGTGCTGGCCGGTGATCAGATCATTTTCATGAGCAACGGCGGCTTCGGTGGCGCCCGTCAGACATTGACCGCATTGCTGCAACGAATGCGCAGTTCCTAAACTATACTTAAGGTTTCATTAATCGCAGCGTTGTGTCGTGCGCATTCCTCTCTTTCCTCTGAATACGGTGTTATTTCCTGGCGGTCCTCTACCGCTGCGGATCTTTGAGACCCGCTACATCGACATGATCAGTGAACGCGTGCAGAAAGATGCACCGTTTGGCGTGCTGTTAATCCAGAAAGGTAGTGAAGCCGGCACGGCGTCGACTTATGAGGTGGGCACACTTGCCAAGATTTCCGATTGGTACCAGGGCAGTGACGGTCTGCTCGGCGTCACCGCCATCGGTGGACAGCGGTTTCAGTTGCTATCCGCCGATCGCCAGCCCGACGGGCTCAATGTCGGCGAGGTCGAATTACTGCCAGACGAAGAGCCGCTACCGTTGCCCGATAAATATAAGGGCATGGTGGATATTCTCGCCGGCGTACTCGACGATCTTGGTCGGCTGTATGAATCACTCGAGCGACGTTATGATGATACCGGTTGGGTGACCTATCGTTTCGTCGAGATTCTGCCGCTCGAATTGGAGCAAAAGCAGCAGTGTCTGGAAAATAGCGATCCGGCTGAGAGACTGAGGTTGGTCATTCAGCTTTTGGATAACGTCAAAAGGCCGGGGGCCGCGTCTATAGACTAGCCAGCACCTTGCTAGCGGCTGCCAGGGTCTGTTCGATTTCATCATCGCCGTGCGCGATGGATACAAAGCCGGCTTCGAAGGCTGACGGCGCCAGATATACGTCGGCGTCCAGCATGCCGTGGAAAAACGCTTTGAATCGCTCGATGTTCGCGGCTGCGACCTGGTCGAATCGCCGCACCTGAGGCTCGTCGCTAAATACAAATCCGAACATGCCGCCTGCGTTCGAGACCGCAAGCGGAATATTGACGTCCGATGCCGCGGCCGCGAGCCCATCGACGAGTTGTTGCGTCCGATCACTGAGGCGTGCATAGAAATCGGGGGCATCAATTTTCTCGAGCGTCGCGAGACCGGCGGCCATTGCAACCGGGTTGCCCGACAGTGTGCCCGCCTGATACACCGGCCCATCGGGTGCAATACTCGACATGATATCGGCACGGCCACCGAATGCGGCGGCTGGCATCCCGCCGCCAACAATCTTGCCGAGTGTGGTCAGGTCTGGTCGAATGTCGTATAGCGATTGCGCGCCACCTTTGGCGACGCGGAAGCCGGTCATGACTTCGTCAAAAATCAGAAGGGCGCCGGCTCGCGTACACGCATCGCGAAGCGTCTCGTGGAAGCCTGCCTCCGGCAACACCATATTCATGTTTCCTGCGATCGGTTCAACGATGACGCAGGCAATCTGCTCCCCAAGTGCATCGAATGCGGCACGCACTGCGTCGGTATCGTTAAACGGCAGCGTAATCGTGTGCGCGGCGAGCTCGCTCGGCACTCCTGGCGAGCTTGGTACGCCCAGCGTCAATGCGCCGGAGCCAGCCTTGATCAACAATGAGTCCGAGTGACCGTGATAGCAACCTTCAAACTTGATAATTTTGTCGCGGCCGGTGTGACCGCGTGCCAGACGAATGGCACTCATCGTGGCTTCTGTTCCTGAGCTGACCATTCGGACCCGTTCGATCGACGGCATCAGTTCACGGATTTTTTTGGCAATCTGAGTCTCAAGTACACAAGGTGCGCCGAAGCTGAGTCCGCGTCTTGCGGTTTCGACAACTGCGTTGATTACGTCCGAATCGCTGTGGCCGAGGATCATTGGCCCCCATGATCCGACGTAGTCTATCAATCGCCGTCCGTCCTCGGTTTCGACCCAAGCACCTTTCGCGCTTTTGAAAAAAACTGGCTCCCCGCCGACGCCAGCGAAGGCGCGAACCGGGGAGTTTACGCCGCCAGCGATATGCTCGCGGGCCTCGTCAAAGTGACTCATTAAGTTGCCCTATTCGTATGCCGCGTTTCGCCAGCAATGCGGGCAAGCCGTGCTCCCCAATAAGGTGAAGGGCACCAACGATGATCAAGTAGTCATCATTGTCGTCAAGTAGATCCTCGATCGTACCGACCCAGCGACGATTACGGTCAACGACTATGGATTTGTACAGCTCCGGGTATTGCGCCATGTCCTCAAGCATCGTGTCTTTCATGTAATCGATGTCGCCATTTCGCCACGCTCGAACCATGTCGTCCATAAACGCTTCGATATTTTTACCTTCGGCAAGCGTTTGCATCAGTAGATCGTTTTGCGCGTCGAGCGACAGGCCATCGAGATACGCGAGCTGCTCTTCGACAGTTTCGAGCCCTTCAATGGACTTGCCGTCCTGCGTCGCCTTCATCGTCATATGCATTTCGATGCCATACATCGGGTTAAAGCCGATACGCATCAGCGCGAGTTGCTCGACGGTAATCGCTGCATACCAGGGCTCGGTTTTTGACAGCATGTCAAACGGAATGTCCATTTCTTCCGCGGCCACGACTGCCTGCTGATAGAGTCCGTCGCCCATGAAATCACGCAAAGTTCGATCGTCGTGGATAACGCCGAGCTGATTCGTAGCTACTTGCAGAGCCGCTGGGTCGAGGTCGTCCATGTCGACTTCCATAATCAGCGCTTCAGCGTCGTCATAGGCGGCTTCCATGACGCTTGGCAATGGATGGTCTTGCTGGCGTAACAGGTGCACCGATCCCAAGATATAGATGCGGTTGTTGGTGCCTTCCGCCAGCCACATCGTCACCGGATGCGCATCCGCGAGCGTAAGGCACGGCACCCAGACGAGCAGGATGGCCAAGAGCGATTTACGCATCACGAGTCCAAACGAGTTCATTGTCGAAACTGCCATCGGCATGCAGTGTCAGTCGGCGATAAGCTGGTGGCTGCCCGTCGACGGCGAAGTCATCGCTAAGAGGTTTGAACTGACGACAGGTGGATGGCGTACCGATAATCTGCACGCCATCGTGTGCTTTGTCGTAGGCCTGGTGGACATGGCCGAAGATCGCCAGCCGAACCCGGCCCGACGTTCCAATGCGGGCGAGAAACTCATGGCCGTTGTTCAGGCCGACCGTATCCAGCCACTTGCTGCCCATCGGCACCGGCGGATGATGCAGGCACACCATTACGTGTTTCGCGTCGCTGCTTTCGATCGCCGTATCGAGTCTGTCGAGTTCATCCGCTGAAATGACGCCGCCTGCGCTTTCATTGAGGCAGCTGTCTACGCCGGCAATCAACCAGTTGTCGAATTCGGCGGTACCGCAGTAATAGAACGGCGCCGCGTCCAAGGCACCTGACATTAGCGTCCGATCGTCATGATTGCCGGGAACGCAATGAATGGGGAGCCGAAGCGGGCGGAACAATGCCTTGAAGTTCTCATACGCCTCGGAGCTGTCATCCTGGATCAGGTCACCGGTGACCGAGACGATGTCTGCATTCCAGCCACTGTTCTGGTAATGCGCTAATACACTGACAAGCGATGCGTAAGTGACAGTGCCGCGAAATTCGCCATCAATGTCGGCAAACAGGTGCGGGTCCGTCAGATGAAGGACCCGCACCGATTCTACGGAACTGGTCGCTGGTACTGTCACATCAGTAGCGGTAATGCTCAGGTTTGTACGGACCGTCCTTCGCGACGCCGATGTATTTGGATTGTTCGGCGGACAACTCGGTCAATTTTGCGCCGATGCGATCGAGGTGCAGGCGCGCGACTTTCTCGTCAAGGTGCTTCGGTAGCACGTAGACTTGTTTGTCGTATTGCTCTCCGTTTTGCCAAAGCTCCATTTGCGCCAGGACTTGGTTTGTGAACGAATTCGACATCACAAAGCTCGGGTGGCCGGTGCCACAACCAAGATTCACCAGTCGACCTTCAGCCAGCAGGATAATGCGCTTGCCGTCGCGGAAGATGATGTGATCGACCTGCGGCTTGATGTTTTCCCACTCAAATTGCTTTAGGTAGGCGACGTCGATCTCGTTGTCAAAATGGCCAATGTTGCAGACTATTGTCTGATCCTTCATCCGTTCCAGCTGCGGTCCGGAAACGATGTGGTAGTTACCCGTCGCTGTCACAACGATATCGACCTGGTCGCAGACATCGTCGAAACGAACGACGCGATAGCCTTCCATCGATGCTTGCAGCGCGCAAATCGGATCGATTTCCGTTACCCAGACGGTCGCGCCGAGGCCGCGCAATGACTGCGCCGAACCCTTGCCGACATCGCCATAGCCGCAAACGACGGCGATTTTTCCGGCGATCATCACATCCGTGGCGCGTTTAATGGAATCGACCAGTGACTCGCGGCAGCCGTACAGATTGTCAAATTTCGACTTTGTGACTGAGTCATTAACATTGAATGCCGGACAGGCGAGACTGCCGTCCTTCATCATTTCATACAGTCGTTTGACGCCAGTTGTCGTCTCTTCGGAGACGCCGCGCACGTCTTTCATAATGTCCGCGTGTTTGTCGTGCATGACGAGCGTCAGGTCGCCGCCGTCATCCAGCAGCATATTCGGTGTCCAGCCATCGGGACCTTTAATGGTCTGCTCGACGCACCACCAATATTCGTCCTCAGTTTCTCCTTTCCAGGCAAAGACCGGGATGCCGGCATCGGCCATCGCCGCCGCCGCGTGATCTTGGGTTGAGAAAATATTGCACGATGACCAGCGGATGTCGGCGCCGAGCTGAGCTAGCGTTTCGATCAGAACCGCTGTTTGAATCGTCATGTGCAAGCAGCCGGCAATACGCGCTCCCTGCAAAGGTTGTTGTTTCGCGAACTCTTCGCGCAGCGCCATCAGACCAGGCATTTCGGTCTCGGCAATAGCAATTTCCTTGCGGCCCCAATCGGCAAGCGCGATATCTGCAACTTTGTAGTCGCATGTTTGCAAGGCAACGGGTTCGCTGCTCATCATGTTCTCCTGATAAATAGTTTGCTTAGGCTGCCGCCGCGCCACGTAGCGCGTCGGCCTTGTCTGTCTTTTCCCACGAAAGATCGATGTCTTCGCGGCCGAAGTGGCCGTACGCGGCCGTCGGCCGGAAAATCGGCCGCAGCAGGTCAAGCATCTTTAAGATACCGTACGGGCGCAAGTCGAAGTTTTCCCGGATCAGAGCCGTCAACTGGGCATCCGAAACTTTACCGGTACCAAACGTCCGAACGCTTATCGACGTCGGTTCGGCAACGCCAATCGCGTACGACACCTGGATTTCGCAACGGTCCGCGAGGCCGGCGGCGACGATGTTTTTCGCGACATAGCGGCAAGCATACGCGGCCGAACGATCGACCTTGGACGGGTCCTTGCCCGAAAACGCGCCGCCGCCATGACGAGCCGAGCCGCCATATGTGTCGACGATGATCTTACGGCCAGTAAGGCCGCAGTCGCCCATCGGTCCGCCAATTTCAAATCGGCCAGTTGGATTGATGTGATACTTCGTGTGCTTACTGAGCCACTCCTCAGGCAAGACCGGCTTGATGATCTCTTCCATAACACCTTCACGCAAATCTGACAGGCTAACGTCGGGGTGGTGCTGGGTGGACAAAACGACCGCGTCGATCGCCGTGGGTTTGCTGTCCTGATAGGCAAACGTGACCTGGCTTTTGGCGTCCGGTCGCAACCACGGCAACGTGCCGTTCTTGCGCACATCAGCTTGCTGTCTGACCAGTCGATGCGAAAACGTAATCGGCGCCGGCATTAGCACGTCGGTCTCATTGGTCGCATAACCAAACATCAAACCCTGGTCGCCCGCGCCCTGTTCTTCATCCTTATCACGGTCGACACCCTGAGCGATGTCGGGGGATTGCTTACCGATCGCGTTCAGTACGGCACACGACGCGCCGTCAAAACCCATCGCCGAATCGTTATAGCCGATTTCGAGAACGGTATTGCGCACGATTTCTTCGAAATCGACCCACGCTGAGGTCGTAATTTCGCCGGCAACGACAACCATGCCGGTCTTGACCATCGTCTCGCATGCCACGCGCGCGCTGATATCCTCAGCGAGAATGGCATCGAGGATGGCGTCGGAAATCTGGTCGGAAATCTTATCCGGGTGTCCCTCGGATACCGATTCCGAGGTAAACATGAAAGAGTCACTCATGGGATTTGGTCTTCTAGGTGGAACAACCACATATTGTACCGCAATGTCTGTGGTTTCGACTATCTGCAATCCGGTCGACACAAAACCATACGATCGCACTGTTTTTCTAGCCTGATATCCGCAATCAATGGTGGCTGTCGCTTGCGGCCACCCGAAAAACCTAAGAAAATGCGGCGCTCGCTTCATCGCGGCCGAGCCCGCGCGGTCGCGGCAAGATGTCGCGATTCACCATAACAAGGCCATTAAGGCCCGGATCAGAAAAACCTGATGTCACAACAAGCTACCAGCGCCGGCCAGCCAGCCCGGCGGGATCTCGCGAACGCCATACGGGCACTCAGCATGGACGCAGTACAGGCCGCCAACTCGGGGCATCCCGGTGCGCCGATGGGAATGGCGGATATCGCTGAGGTACTTTGGAACGACTATCTGGCCCACAATCCCGCCAATCCGACCTGGGCTAACCGTGATCGCTTTGTATTATCGAACGGCCACGGCTCCATGTTGCTCTATAGTCTTTTGCATTTAACTGGCTACGACTTGTCGATAGACGAGATCCGCAACTTTCGGCAAATGGGATTTCGCACGGCCGGCCACCCGGAATATGAGCCTGGTATAGGAATTGAGACCACGACGGGACCGTTGGGACAGGGCCTCACAAATGCCGTCGGCATGGCGCTTTCCGAAAAAATGTTGGCGGCTGAATTTAACCGCAACGGCTATCCGATCGTTGATCACAAAACCTGGGTCTTCCTTGGCGATGGCTGCCTAATGGAAGGTATTTCGCATGAGGCCTGTTCGCTCGCTGGCACGTTGAAACTCGGCAAATTGATTGCGTTTTATGACAACAACAATATTTCTATTGATGGCGAAGTCGGTGGTTGGTTCACAGACGACACTGCCAAGCGTTTCGACGCCTATGGATGGCAGGTGCTTGCCGATGTCGACGGTCACGACAGCAAAGCAGTCGCTGCGGCCATCGATCAGGCTGTCTCGGAAACAAGCAAGCCGACGTTGATCTGCTGCAAGACCGTAATCGGTTTCGGCGCACCGAACAAACAAGGCACTGCGTCGACGCACGGTGCACCGTTGGGAGACGACGAAGTCGCTGCTGCGCGCAAGCAGCTCGGCTGGGATGCTGCGCCATTCGAGGTCCCGGCGGACATCGCAGCGGCCTGGGACAGCCGCGCGCGCGGTGCCGCCGAGGAAGAAGGCTGGAATCGATTGTTTGCCGCCTATGCTGCCGACAACCCAGATCTCGCGAGCGAATTCGCGCGGCGCACGGCTGGTCTTTTACCGGACAATTGGCAGCAACATGCTGACAGCGCAATCGCGGCGATAGATGCGGCTGGCGAGACGATGGCAACGCGCAAGGCGTCGCTAGTCGCATTAAACGCGTTCGCACCGGTGTTACCGGAACTGGCGGGCGGTTCGGCGGACCTGACCGGCTCCAACTTAACCAAGCACAATGGCTCCAAAGTTATTTCCGGCGATGATGCATCCGGCAACTACATATATTTCGGCGTACGGGAATTTGGCATGACCGCAATTTGCAACGGCATGTCGCTGCACGGCGGCATCATTCCATACGCAGGCACATTTTTGACATTCTCGGATTACGCGCGCAATGCGCTGCGCATGGCTGCACTGATGAAGGCGCAGAACATTCTTGTCTATACGCATGATTCGATTGGACTCGGTGAAGATGGCCCAACGCATCAGCCGGTCGAGCACATGGCGTCTTTACGCGTGATACCGAACATGCGCGTCTGGCGTCCGTGTGACACCGTAGAAACCGCGGTAGCGTGGCGCGACGCCATCGAAAGGCGCGATGGGCCGACGAGCCTAGTGTTGACGCGCCAGGGTGTACCCCACCAAGAACGTGATGGTGAGCAGATCGCGGCAATTGCGCGCGGCGGCTACGTATTAAAGGATAGTGACGGCGCTCCCGACATTATTCTGATTGCAACTGGTTCGGAGATTGGTATCGCGATGGACGCTGCATCAGTGCTGGGAGCGGATGGCATCCAGGTGCGCGTTGTTTCAATGCCTTGCACGAACGTATTTGATGCTCAGGAAGATGCGTATCGTGAATCTGTGTTGCCCGCGAACGTCCGCGCGCGCGTTGCCATTGAGGCGGGTGTAACCGATTGCTGGTGGCGCTACGTCGGCCCGCAAGGCGGCGTCATCGGTATCGATTGCTTCGGCGAATCCGCACCAGCTAGCGAATTATTCAGTCACTTCGGCTTCACGACGGCAAACGTCGTCAAGGTCGCAAAAGGCGTGCTTGCTTAAATGAACACAACACATTGGTCAGAAACTTCCTGGCCAACCAAGTTTCTTTAGGAGATAACAATGACGATCAAAGTAGGTATCAACGGTTATGGCCGTATCGGGCGCAACATGCTACGCGCCTTGTACGAAGGCGATAAAGGTTCGGAAATCGAAATTGTCGCGGTCAACGATCTCGGCGATTCCTACACCAACGCGTTGCTGACCCGGCGCGATACCGCGCACGGCCGATTTCCTGGAAAGGTCGATGTCGATGGAGACTATATGATCGTCAATGGCGATCGCATCCGCGTGTTGGCCGAACGCGATCCGGCGAAATTACCATGGAAAGAACTTGGCGTTGACATGGTGTTCGAGTCGACCGGATTCTTTCGTACTCGCGACAGCGCCGGAAAACACCTCGAAGCTGGCGCGAAGAAGGTTATTATTTCGGCGCCGGGCGGTCCCGATATCGATGCAACAATCGTATACGGTGTCAATCATGACACGCTGAAGTCCAGCGACACGATAATTTCGAACGCGTCGTGCACGACCAACTGCCTGGCACCTCTCGTTAAGCCGCTGCATGAAAAAATTGGCGTCAAGCACGGCATCATGACGACGATTCACGCGTATACGAATGACCAAGTGTTGACTGATGTGTTTCACAAAGATCTACGCCGTGCTCGTTCGGCCACAATGTCGCAAATTCCGACAAAGACCGGCGCTGCCGCCGCAGTCGGTCTCGTCTTGCCGGAACTGAATGGCAAGCTCGATGGATTTTCGATGCGCGTTCCGACGATCAATGTGTCAGCAGTTGACCTGACGTTCACAGCAGCGCG
Source organism: Gammaproteobacteria bacterium (assembly GCA_029861535.1). Lineage (GTDB taxonomy): Bacteria > Pseudomonadota > Gammaproteobacteria > Steroidobacterales > Woeseiaceae > UBA1847. The sequence goes on along the minus strand of JAOTZC010000033.1, from coordinate 217 downwards.
CGATACGAGCGTTGATGAAGTCAATGACGTAATTCGCGATGCTAGCGAGGGCAGTTTGAAGGGCATACTGGCGTACAACGACGAACCACTGGTATCGATCGATTTTAATCACGATCCGGCATCGTCAACCTACGACGCGTCGCTGACCAAGGTTATGGAAGGCAGCCTCGTTAAAGTCATTGCCTGGTATGATAATGAGTGGGGTTTCTCAAACCGT
>JAOTZC010000055.1 GCA_029861535.1 Gammaproteobacteria bacterium | reverse complement strand
GGCTTACTCGGCTGGCCGTCCCGGAAGTGCGACATTCGCTCAACGGCTTTTGCGATAACGACGTCCGCCGCTTTATCGAGTGGTCCTTTACGAGTGAGCTCAACGATCTCGTCGATATGCACATTGTCTGTCAGCCCGTCGGTCGCAAGAATAACGGTGTCTCGGGGGGACAACTCGATCGCGGCACCAACGTCGATCGTCATGTCAGCGGCGCCGATGAAATTGGAAACGAGATGTCGCTCAGCGTGATGCAACGCCTCACGCTGGTCCAAGAACCCCGCTTCGACAGCAAACCCGGTTGGCGAGTGTGCTGTCGTTTGCAACTTAATAAGGCCGCGCTGACCGGTCACCAGCGCTTCCGAATCACCAATTTGATAGTAGCGCGCGATCCGCCCTTCGACCGTTACGACGGTAAGGGTCGTCGCCGAACCGTTGCCAATATCGCGCACAGCAGCATTGGCGGCTTCAATGCCATTTAAAACGGCCGTGCGCAACAACATTGTTTTTTCGACCGCCAGTTGCAACGATTTCGCCAGCGTGGTCACCGCGGTCAGCGATGCTCGCTTGCCACCAGGCAACCCGCCCGCACCGTCGGCAACAACCAGCACCACTGCCTGGGGACCCCATGGAATAATCGCAACCGTATCCTCGTTTTCTGATTCCTTGTCGGGGGACCGAGATGTGTAAGCGATCAAGAATCCGCCGCCGGCTTCAAGCTGCTGACGGTCCGGCTCGATGGCGCCATCGAGCACATGCAAATCCTTGGGCGTTTTCGACATCGACTGCCTCCCGTTGCGACGTTATTCTCGCCGCACCGGCTCACGACACCAGGCGCAATAATTCCAGAATTCCGCTGCGATTCCCCAACGGCACGACTCACATTGCTTGCCGCTGCCTGGAAGTTTCCAACGCCGTTTCACCTTCATTCGGCACCACGGACAGTAGCGCATAAACGGCATCAGATTGCCCCGGCAGCGCGTATTAGTGCATCGAGCCGTATATCGCTTGTCCGGGTATTCGCGCGTCGTTTCTTCAACAAAGCCCGGCCCGTAACACCACGGACAATAATCCCAATCGTTCTTGACGCCGCGCTCGCAACGCGGGCAACTGGAAGGCAATGACGACTCGCAGCCGCGCGCCGGCGTATCGATACCACACCACGGACAGGCCTGCATGCTTTCGGAAACCGGCCCTTCGCAACGACGGCAGTGGTGACGCGTATCGAGCGCCTTCTTGAATTGCCGCTGGAATTGACGCCATTGCAATTGACGCCACGACGTACCGTAGCCCTTAGCATAGCTCTTGCCGTTGCGGCGCCTCGTCCGTTTTTGTTTTCGTGCGTGGCTCTTCAAACGTTCAAAGTCGGCATGCATTTCGATCGCCGTTGGATAACGTTTCGCCGGATCGAGTTGAATGGCATTCTTCAACAACTCGACGATTTCTGGACGCACCCGGGCTTGCAGTCGATCAAATCCCTTAAGTGGCCACTCGAATGGCCAGTCCGGTAACTTGCCGGAAAATAGACGGTATATGACGAGTCCCAACGAAAACACATCGGACTGAAACTTCGGCCGCCCCATTGCCTGCTCGGGGGCAATGTAATCGATCGTGCCGGACCCCGATGCTTTCAGCGTACGCAGGCTTATTTTCGCGAAACCGAAATCGGCGAGCTTTAACTGGTTGCCGGGAAACAAGATGAAATTCTCGGGTTTGATATCGCAGTGAATAATCTTGCGCTCGTGGGCGTGCGCCAGCGCGGCCAGTGCCTGCCCTGCAAGATCGGTCGCACGTGCGGTCGAGATGCGGCGTTCCTGACGTTCGGCCAGCGATTTCTCGCCTAGCTCCATCGCGATCACAAAGCGACCGTCAATGTAACTCGCATTCAGGACCGACAAGATGTTGGGGTGTTTGAGCTTGACGGCGACCTGCACCTCGTGCAGGAACTCCTCGTGGCCTGTGTGTCGGCTTTCTCTCGGAATCTTCAGTGCGACGCGCTGCTTGTGGATCGTATCGTAGGCAGCGTACACGTCCGCAAGTGGGCCGGATGCGATCCGCGAGACGATTCTGTACTTTCCGATCTTCTGTCGCGCTCTTAGCAACGCCTGTCTAACTCTGATAGTGGCACTTATTGCACCGGGTTCACGCAATCATTAGTGCAAGCGCAGGCAGAGTCAAGCGCAATATAAAGTCACTAACATTTGAAATATGCGTCCGTAAATCGCGCATTAATTCGAAGCCTACGTTGACCCGCGTACGCGCGCGACCGCTCCGGCCCAGCCAGCGAGCAAGGCCTCACGTTGATCAACGGACATAGCGGGTTCAAATACCGCCTCACGCTGCCACAAATCGGATACGTCTTTGATCGAATCGATGATCTTGCTTTGGTACGCAGCGAGGTAGGCGGCGCCGAGCACCGTCGATTCGACGTTGTCCGGACGCTCGACCGGGATATCCAGAATGTCGGCGAGGAACTGCAAGAACCAGTCATTTGCGACCATGCCACCATCGACGCGGATGACGCTCGGTGTAATTCCGTCGTCGGACATCGCATCAATCAGATCACGCGTCTGGTATGCAACAGCTTGCAACGTCGCAGTGACGATCTGCTCGCGACCGCTACCTCGAGTCAATCCAAGAATCGCGCCGCGCGCGTGCGGATCCCAATACGGCGCACCGAGACCGGCAAAGGCCGGCACAACATGAACGTCTGCAATGATCCCCGTTTGTTCGGCGATTGCCTGAGTTTGCGGCGCGGAGTCGATGATGCGCAGCGTGTCGCGAAGCCACTGGATCGCCGAGCCGGCGACGAACACACTGCCTTCGAGGCCGTAGGTTACTTCCCCATTGAAGCGACTAGCGACTATCGTCAATAGTTTGTTCGACGATGGCAAGGCCGTGCTGCCAGTATTGGCGATGACGAAGCAGCCGGTGCCATAAGTGCTCTTGGTCATGCCGTTCTCGAATCCCGCTTGCCCGATCAAAGCCGCTTGCTGGTCGCCGGCGATTCCGCCAATCGCAACAGGTCCGCCGAGCGTTGCATCGTCTGTCGTACCGAAATCTGACGCACAATCTCTGACGTCGGGCAACAGACTCCGCGGCACATCAAACAGTTCGAGAAGTTCAGCGTCCCACTGCTGTGAGTGAATATTGAATAACATCGTCCGGGATGCGTTCGTTGCGTCGGTCGCGTGTACGGAGCCGCCGGTTAATCGCCACAGCAGAAACGTGTCTATGGTACCGACTGCGAGCTCGTGCTTTTCCGCACGTGCGCGTATGCCGTCGACGTTGTCGAGAATCCATGCGATCTTTGTCGCCGAGAAATACGGATCGAGGCGTAGGCCGGTCGCTGCAATGACTAGCTGTTCGACGCCGCGAGCACGAAGCGTGTCGCAATACTCCGCGGTGCGCCTGTCCTGCCAGACGATCGCGTTATAGACGGCTTGCCCGCTCTTGCGATCCCAAATTACCGCTGTCTCGCGCTGATTCGTAATGCCGATAGCAGTGATATCGGCGGCCGTGACGTCTGCCGCACGCATCGCATCTCGCGTTACGGCCTGCACGGAGCGCCATATATCTTCCGGATCGTGCTCAACCCATCCAGGTTTCGGATAATGTTGCGGAAATTCCTGCTGCGCACTCGCGACGACGCGCGTCGAATGGTCATATATGACCGTGCGGCTGCTGCTGGTTCCCTGATCGATAGCCAGTAGGTATTTTCCGCTCACGATATTTGTCCTTTGACGGTCCCGAGCCACCGCATCAACACGTGGTTAATCCTCTTCGAGCTCGGCAATGTCGCGAAAGTACTCTAGCGCCGATGGATTCGCCAGCGCCTCGGTATTGCCGACATGCTCACCGTGCACGACGGAACGCACCGCAATCTCCACAATCTTGCCGCTTTTGGTTCGTGGGACTTCCGGCACCGCAACTATTTTCGCCGGTACGTGCCGCGGCGTTGTGTTGCTGCGGATGACGCTGCGAATATCGTTCTTTAATGAATCATCGAGTTGCACACCGGGTCGCAGAACGACAAACAAAACAATTCGTTCGTCGTCCGCCCACTGTTGTCCAATCGCGATACTCTCTATAACTTGAACCAGCTTTTCCACCTGACGATAGATTTCCGCCGTGCCGATGCGCACACCGCCAGGGTTCAAGACGGCGTCCGAACGGCCGTGAATGACCATACCTCCCGTGTTGCGCAACTCGGCAAAGTCTCCATGCGCCCAAACGCCAGGAAAGCGCTCAAAATATGCGGCTTTATAGCGCGCGTTGTCGACGTCCTTCCAAAAGCCCACCGGCGCCGACGGAAATGGCTTCGTACAAACGAGTTCGCCGCGTTCTTCAATCACCGAGTTACCGTCAGGATCGAAGATCTCGACGGCCATGCCGAGACCGCGACACTGCAGTTCGCCGCGACGCACCGGCAACGCCGGGTTACCGGTCGCGAAGCAGCTCAGGATGTCGGTGCCACCGGCAATGGATGCTAGCTGCAGATCGCTGCCGATCGCGTCATATACATAATCGAAGCTTTCGGGCGCAAGCGGCGAACCTGTAGACAATATCGCCCTAAGCGCCGGCAACTCGAATTCGTCGCCAGGGCGTATGCCGGCTTTTTCAAGCGCCGAAATATACTTCGCGCTGGTACCAAATACCGTCATCCGTTCGCGCTCGGCGATTTTCCAAAGCCCCCTACCATCATCAAAAAATGGTGAGCCATCGAATAGTATGAGCGTGCTGCCCGCCGCCAAGGCGCTTGCGAGCCAATTCCACATCATCCAACCGCAGGTCGTGAAATAAAACACGCGATCCTCGTGACCGAAGTCGCAGTGCAGCACATGCTCTTTTAGGTGCTGCAATAGTGTGCCGCCGTGACCGTGGACGATGCACTTGGGCACACCCGTCGTGCCGGACGAATACATAATGAACAATGGGTGATTAAACTCGAGCGGTTGACAAGCCAAATCTTGCCCCGGCCGCCCAAAATCATCCCAGTGGACGCCGTATTGGATTTCAGCGACCGGGATATCGGCGCCGATAAATTCAACGATGACGGTCTTCCCGATACTTGGTATTCGGTCGACAATATCGGCTGTTGTCTGAAGACAGTCTATGCGCTTGCCGTTGTAATAGTAGGCGTTTGCGGCAAACAGTACCTTCGGCTCAATTTGTCCGAATCGATCGACGACACCGTTGACGCCGAAGTCCGGCGAACAGGATGACCAGATCGCACCGATGCTCGTCGTGGCCAGCATGGCTATAATCGCCTCTGGACAATTCGGCAAGTATCCGCCGACCCGATCCCCACGCGAAATGCCGGCGGCGGTCAGCCCCGCTGCGATCGCTGCCACCGATTCGCGCAATTTGTCGAAACTCAGCTCGCTGCGCGCGCCGTCTTCGCCATGAAAAATAATTGCTGCGCGGTCGCCGTCATAGCGCAATAGATGTTCCGCATAGTTGATCTTGCTGCCCTGAAACCAGCCGGCGTCCATGATGTTTTCAGGGCGACTTAGTGTTCTTGACGCGGGCTCTGCGAAACGTATCTCGCAGTAGTCACACAGCGCCTCCCAGAACGCGTCCGGCCTATCGATCGACCATTGATACAGGCTCTGATAATCGTCAAAACCCCGCGCCGACATGAACCGGTGCATGGCCGTTGAACGCTGCTGTTCCTCGGTCGGCGCCCACAGAATCGGGTTGTCACTCATCACTTATTTTCGTTGCTTTTCTAGGCCGCTTCGTCTGCCTTACAGTATCCATATCGATTGGCCCGTGTCCACGGATTGACGTGGCGGAGCGCATAGACCAAGCTTGGGGCGCTTAATAGCTACCTACACCTTCGTCGGAACTCCATTGTGAACACCATCATTATCGGCACCTTGCTCGCCGCAGTCGCAATCGCACTGGCCATTGGCTGGTTCTTTTTTCGCGTTGGCGCTGGTCGGCCGGTACCCGACAGTCTTCGACGTGGCCAGCCGTTGCCGAATTTCTCAGCGACTGACGAACAGGGTGCCCCGGTTCGCTCAAGCGAATTGCACGGCACGCCTGCGGTCCTGTTATTCGTCCGCGGCACTTGGTGTCCGTTTTGCAGTTCACAAGTGGAACAACTGACGCGACATTACAAGAGCATCGTCGATCTTGGTGCGCGGCTAATTCTGGTTACTCCGAATCCTCTTGAGACGACACGGCGCGTCGCCGAGTTTTTCGAAGTCGAATTCGAGTTTTGGCTCGATGACGGGTTGTCTATTGCTCGACAACTCCAACTGTTGCAGTCAGAGGGCGTGCCGGAAGAATTTAAGAAGGAATATGGCAGAGACACGGTGTGGCCAACCGCGTTGGTGGTCGATTCGGCCGGCATCATTACCTATGTGAAGCTGTCAAAAACGATGGCAGACCGACCCGACCCAGCGGAGTTGCTGCAGGCGATCGAAGCTGCGATAGCCGCCTAGGCTAGATTAGCCGGCCTCCGCGATTTTTCGCTTGGCGTATTCGTCGGCAATTTCATTGGTCGGCAGTCCCTTCGTCTGAGCTGCGTCGAATATTTTCGTGAGCCGTGGGCCGATCCTGGCGAGCAACTCTGTTACTCCGTCATCGTCAACATCGCCGTAATACTCACACGCGACATTGATGATACCGCCACCATTTATTACATAGTCTGGTGCGTAAAGTATGCCGGCATCGGCGAGGCGTTGGCCGTCGGCTG
>JAOTZC010000032.1 GCA_029861535.1 Gammaproteobacteria bacterium | reverse complement strand
ACGGTAATCGCTAATTTCGATGAACAAGCCAGTAATGGTTGTTCTGGCACTTGTCGCACTTGTCGCTTTGTATTTGCTCGCCTGGCCCGTGCCAGTAGATCCCGTCGCGTGGAACGCACCTGAAGACGAGGGCCTAACCGGAGCATTCTCCGAGAACAAATTGCTGATGGCAGCATCCTCGATTGATCTCGGTGCGCATTCAGGCCCGGAAGATGTCGCGCTCGGACGCGACGGCTTTTTGTACGCTACCACTCATGGCGGCGTGATTTTAAAAATCTCCCCAAGTGGCCGTACGGTCAGTGGGTTCGCTAAGCCGGCCGGGAGGCCACTTGGCATTGAGGTCCTACGCGACGGTTCGTTCATTGTTGCGAATGCTTATGTCGGCGTGCAGCACATTTCACCGACCGGCAACGTTACAGACCTGCTGACAGAAGTAAACGGTCAGCCGCTCCGATTCGCGAACGATCTTGCCCTAGCAGAGGACGGTACGATTTATTTTTCGGAGGCGTCGACGAAGTTTGGCGCCGATCAATACGACGGCACACTCGAGGGCAGCCTGCTTGATATTCTCGAGCATGGCGGCAACGGTCAGATTATCGAATTCAAACCAGACACCGGCGTTGCACGAATCATTTTAGATGGCCTGAATTTCGCAAATGGCGTCGCGATCAGTGACGATCAGCAATATTTGCTGGTCGCGGAGACCGGCAGCTACCGAATCTTGAAGCACTGGTTGCAGGGGCCAAACGCCGGCACGACCGAAGTTTGCATCGACAATTTGCCGGGCTTTCCGGACAACATAAACAACGGCCTTAATGGTCGTTTCTGGATAGGTCTAGCGGCACCCCGCAACAAACTCCTGGACAAATACGCCGACAGACCGTTCATTCGTGAAATGCTGCAACGCATGCCGGCCTACGTCAGGCCAAAAGCAGTGCCTTCGTCGCACGTGTTCGCGATCAATGGTGACGGAGTGGTCCTGATGGACCTGCAGGACCCGAGCGCGAGACACCCGCTGATGACCGGTGTCCTCGAAACACGAAACGCGTTGTATCTGACGACGCTGGTTGGCAGCCGCCTGCCATGGCTGGATAAGCAGAATTTGCGCTGAAGACGCCTGGCGGGATCGCGTATCTGTGACGTGAGACGGCGTCATTAGGCCACCGATAACGGAAAATACCCGTATTCTCATGCCCGGCAAAGCCCTATGACCGCTGACAGACTGTATTTGCTGATCCTCGCTTTGGCCGCGCTCACGTTGTCGCAGGACATCGAAGCTGGCGTCTATAAGTGCATCGACACGGACGGCAGCATCACCTACACACAGACGCCCTGCCCGAATCAGGTGACAACCACCGTTAATACGTCTTCCGCGCCCAAGGCAAGCGATACGATGGATTGCAAACATGCAAACCAGTTCGCGCTGACCATCGCGCGATCGATGAAAAGCGGCAGAGCTTCGGCCGACGCGTTCGATCATTATGGCGGGTTCGACGGCCTGTCGAAAAGTGCCATCAATATCATCAATTATGTGTATGTCTTTCAACATAGCAGCGAGGTGTCCGCGGACCGGATAGCGACACTATCGCATAACAAGTGCAAAGCACGATCGTTTGGCCAAGTTAACTGCGAAGCGATGCCTTACGCCTATATAGAACAAATCGGCGGTTGTGATGAAGACGCTGACGAAGACAGCGCGGATACGGAGCAGCTCAGCGAGAACGATGCGGCACAGCACGCGCAAGTATATGCAGAGCAGCAGGCAGCGTTACCTACCGCTAATACGAACGCCGGTACGCATTCCCGACAATCTCAGTCAAACGATGACGAACGCCGCGAGCAGTGCATAGATAAGTTGCAGACAGAAATTGACGGTATCAACACAACGATGCGTAGCGGCTACTCATCGGCGCAGGGCGAACAATTTCGAGACCGATTGCGAACGTTACGTAGCAGAATGAGTGACTGCTAAATTCTGCTTCCGACGGCGATCATCAAGCCATCCCGTACGTTGTTTCGACAACAATGCCAATATCTTTGAGAAACTGGGTGGGGAGAATGCTTCCGGCACATACTATTACGGCATCATTCGGCATCGATAATAATTGGCCATCATATTCGAGTGATACTGCATCGGTGCCAATTTCCTTGACGTTGGATCTAAGATACACACTCAGTTGTCCGTCCCGCTGCATTAGCTCAACCTTGTCCCGATTCTGTTGCTTGGCGCGGCTGAAAGCGGCCGACCGATAAGAAAGAGAGACCCTGTTTGGAGACATCTGGACGCAGTCCAAAAAGTGAGAAACAGTAGACACAATTCGCTTGGCAAGCATCTACTATTGTTGTTGTACAGGAATACTGGAAGTCACCGTAAAGGTCGATATCTAGCTACTTCCATGACGTGAGCTGTTAGCACAAGCCGGCAATGGACAAGCCGGATTGCAACTTATGTTAATCGTCTTGGAGCGAGTCTGTCGTCAATTGGCGACAGCAGCACGCAGCTCAACCGATCTCGAGTGATTTCTTGCACAAAAGTTGACAGGAAATGGAACCAAATACTTGTCGATCTCGTGTAATGAATAAGGTGGCGCCAATACGTTAGGATTTTGTTGCTCTTTGGCAGACTTGGGCGTCTGCGATTCTCGAGAGCGGGCATACGATGTCAATCGAGTTCTTAATTGTCGTATTTGTAATGTCGATAATCGCTTTATCTTTTGTCGGTTATCCACTTCTCAAATCGCGACCACAGCAAAGCAGGGGTTTCATAAATTTGCCTGCACTATTCGTCATTGCGGCAATCGTGTTGGTGGTCGCGATCTACACGATTGTTGGCAGACCCGACGTTAGGGAGACTTCACACAGTCCGACGTCTGGTTCAATGCCTGACTCCGGAAACATGCAATCATCCGCTGCCAGCTCGGACAGCAAGGCAGATTCGGTCGGGAGCCTCGTTGGCGGCCTAGAAGAGAGACTTCTGCTTGATCCGAGCAATGGCAAAGACTGGCTATTGCTCGCAAAATCCTACGATCACCTTGGCCGTTCGGCCGATGCAGTGGACGCGTATCAGAAAGCAGCCAATTTGGGAGTCACAGAATCCGTTCTGGAGCAAAAGTTGTCGGCGCCAAATTATCAATCCTCAGGTGATCTGCCAGCTCAGATTCGCGGCAACGTGAGCCTCTCGGCAGACGCAATGAGCATCGTACAAGCAACGGACACTGTTTTCGTCATTGCACGTGAGGTTGGAGCGTCACCAATGCCGCTCGCAGTCGTAAGACGAGCTGCAGGCGAACTCCCAATAGACTTCGTGTTGAGTGACAAAGATTCGATGGTCGGCGGGCGAGGTATTTCTAGCGCCGAAAAAGTGATTGTCGAAGCTAAAGTTTCTGAATCAGGCGACGCGCTGAGTACAAAAGCAGGACTTGTAGCTCGTAGCGAAGAATTCAAACCCAACGATGCGCCCCAGATATTGCTGGTCTTGACGCCACAGCAAGCATTAGGCGCGGATTGATAATTAGGGAACATATGGTAATGGCGAATACAGCGGTTGTCGGCGAACTTTCAAAACCTGAAAGTTCGAGCCCTTTTAAGACATCGAAAGGCGCACTTGATAACGAGTTCAAGGGCTATGTGCTTTTGGCGCTTCTCGTTGCCTGTGGATACTTGTGGAGCGACTCGGAACTGATAAGCCCTGAATACGGCGTTGGATACTGGCTGGGAATAATCGGCGGTGTGCTGATGCTTACACTTTTGCTATACCCGGTACGGAAAAAGCTTCGGCTTCTCGGTGTCCTCGGATCTACGCGTGCCTGGTTTCAAATGCATATGCTATTTGGATTATTAGGGCCATTGATGATTCTCTACCACTGCAATTTTCAACTTGGCTCGTTGAACAGCCGAGTTGCGCTCTATTCGACGCTGCTCGTTGCAGGTAGCGGAATTATCGGTCGCTTCTTGTACTCGACTATTCATCGCGGATTGAGCGGCAAGAAAATTTCTTTTAGCGAGCTGCAGGCCGATCTTGCCCAGTCAGTTGAGCAGAATCGCGGATTGGCAGCACTTACACCTCATTTAGTCACAAGGCTGAACAAGTTGTCCGCGGAAATGCGGGGGTGTGAAGTTACAGACTCCTTGGGGATACGTAAGAGCTTGAGGTGGACTGTTTCGCACCGCTTCGTGCAGGTTTCGTTGTTGCTCACCGCCCGCAAGGAACTTCGGATGGCAGCGCAGAAGAACGACGCAGTTGCGCGCGATTACGACCGTTTGTTACGCACGATATTTCGATACGTACGCGATTACACTCGTTTGATCGGCCGCGTTGCACAATTTTCGTTTTATGAACGCTTATTCTCATTTTGGCATGTATTTCACTTGCCAATCTTTTATCTATTGGTTGTGTCCGCCCTATTCCACGTACTCGCTGTGCATATGTACTAGGAAGGGCGGCGATCTTAATGCGACGAACGTATGTCCCGGCAGCACTGATTATGTATGTAGGCATTCTCACGTCCGCAACAGCACAGGCCCAGATTGAAACTCTGGTCATGCCAGGTAAAGTGATTGAGGGGCATGCAGAGGTTGAAACTGAGTGCAGTTCCTGCCACTTGGCATTCGACAAAACGAAGCAACGAGCGCTTTGTCTCGATTGTCATGAGGATGTTGCGAGCGATATCGACGGCAACATCGGATTTCACGGCTTATCGAAGGATGCCAGTGAAGTTCGGTGTGCGTCCTGCCACACGGATCACGAAGGCAGGGAAGCCGACATAGTGCAACTCAACATCAACACATTTGATCACGACCTTACCGATTTCCCCTTGGAGGGCGGGCACACCGAAACCGAGTGTTCAGAGTGCCATTCGGACGATGAAAAATATCGTGATGCGCCTTCCAATTGCTTCGCATGCCATGAGCCCGACAATGTTCACGAGGACACAATGGGCGAAGCCTGCGAAGACTGCCACACGCCGAAATCCTGGGACGATGTTGAGTTCGACCATGACACGACTGACTTTAGCCTGATTGGAAAACATCTCGAAGCTTCGTGTCTCGACTGTCATGAGGACCAGACATTTCAGGAACTTCCGATGGATTGTTTCAATTGCCACGAGGATGACGACGCCCACGATGGCAAGAGCGGCGAGGAGTGCGAAAATTGCCACAATCCTACGGATTGGCATGACACGTCATTCGATCATGATCGAGATACTGAATTTGCGCTGCTCGGAAGGCATAGCGAACTCGCGTGCGACGATTGTCACAGCGATGACCCGTTTAGTGACGAAATGCAAACCAACTGCGTTTCATGTCACCTCGAAGACGACAATCATGACGGTCATTTTGGTGACTCGTGCGAGACCTGTCACACGTCGGAAGAATGGCCGGCCATCGCGTTCGATCACGATATTGACACAGACCATCCGTTAATTGGCGCGCACGAGTCTGTCGAATGTACGGCTTGCCACATCGAACCTATTTTTGAAATAGAGCTGCTCGGTAATTGCAACGACTGTCATGAGGACGACGACCCACACGAGGGTACACAGGGAGCCCAGTGCCAGGATTGTCACGATGAAGCGTCCTGGGAAGACAAGGTTTTCTTCGACCACGACCTGACCAATTTCCCTCTGCTGGGCAAACATGCGGACGAAGAATGCGAATCGTGTCACGACTCGCATCGCTTTACCGATGCGCCGCTTGATTGTAAATCCTGCCACCGTGAAGACGATCCGCACCGTGGAAATTTCCATGATCGCTGCGACGCCTGCCACAACCCGGTTGACTGGGAGTCCTGGATATTCGATCACGACGCACAGACTGAGTTCCCGCTCGACGGCGCACACGTTGACGTCACCTGCGAGGGCTGTCACCGAAGCTCATTGGACAAGATCAAATCCATTGATGGAAGTTGCCGGAATTGCCACCGTGCCGATGACGTGCACGACGGTGAGTTCGGTTCCGACTGCGGCCGCTGCCACACGGCCGACTCATTCAGGGAAGTGAGGTCATTACAATGATAAACGCTATTCTGAACGCCCGATTTTTGCCGCACAAAGTCGTGCGAAATAGCAGCCAAGTTTTTGTCTTTATGGCCGCGGTTTGCCTGCTCGCGCCAGGCAACGCCTGGTCCCAAACAACGTTTGACCATTTTAGTACTGGCTTTGTGCTCGACGGCGGGCATACAAATGTAACCTGCGAAGGCTGTCATGTGAGCGGAACGTTCGGGCCAACGAACCCGTCTTGCATTAGCTGCCATTCCCAGGCCGGCCTCGTGCGCGCATCATCAAAACCCGCTGATCATGTGGCAACCGTGGGCGAATGCTCGGACTGCCACATCACAGCAAACTGGCAGGTCATTACGTTCGTAGATCATTCATCCATTACTGGCACCTGCGTCAGTTGTCACAATGGCATCCAGGCAACCGGAAAGACCCCTAATCATATCTCGTCAAGTGATCAGTGCGACGACTGTCACAATACAACTGGTTGGCTCCCTGCCCTGTTCGATCATTCCGGTATTGTCGACAATTGCGTTGGTTGTCACAACGGAACAACCGCTATCGGCAAGAGTCTGGCGCACATACAGACAACGATTGTCTGCGAAGACTGCCACAACACTACTGTGTTTACGCCCGCGATTTCGGTCGACCACACGCAGGTAATTGGGGCCTGCGGCTCGTGTCACGACGGCATCACGGCGGTCGGCAAACACCCGACTCATATTAATAGCGGCAATAATTGCGATGATTGTCACTCGACGGTTGGCTGGTTACCGGCGAACTTCGATCACGTCAACATCACCGGCAACTGCATCGACTGTCATAACGGCGTGGGCGCTACTGGCAAACCACCGAGCCACATTCAAACGAGCAACGTCTGCGAAGACTGTCACAACCCGAATCTATGGGCACCAACATACACCGTCGATCACACACAGGTATTGGGCGCGTGCGGCTCGTGTCATGACGGCGTCACTGCGATCGGCAAACACCCGACACATATTGCGAGCGGCAATAATTGCGACGATTGCCACTCGACGGTGGCCTGGTTACCAGCAAACTTCACTCACACGAATATCACCGACAATTGCATCAGCTGCCATAACGGCATGGAAGCGATCGGCAAGACTCCAACACACATACAGACAACGAATGTCTGCGAGGACTGCCACAATACCAACGTGTTTGCGCCAGTATTTACGGTCGACCACACACAGGTCGTCGGCGCGTGCGGCTCGTGTCATGACGGCCTCACAGCGACCGGCAAACACCCGACACATATTGACAGTGGCAATAACTGTGACGACTGCCACTCGTCGGTGGCTTGGTTACCGGCGAACTTCGATCATGTCAACATCGTCGGCGCCTGCATCGACTGCCATAACGGCGTGGACGCCATCGGCAAGGATCAAACGCATATTCAGACAACAAATGTCTGTGAAGACTGCCACAACACAAACATCTTCTCGCCGGTATTTACCGTTGACCATACGCAGGTGATTGGCACGTGCAGCTCGTGTCACGACGGCGTTATTGCGATCGGCAAACACCCGACGCACATCGCCAGTGGCGACACCTGCGACGACTGTCACACCACCGTTGCTTGGCGACCGGCAACCTTCGATCACCTGAATATTGTTGGTAACTGCGTCAGCTGCCATAACGGCGTAGATGCCACTGGCAAGGATCTGACACACGTGCAGACGACGAATGTTTGCGAAGATTGCCACAACACCAAAATTTGGGCGCCCGCGGACATGGTCGATCATACCCAGGTATTGGGCTCTTGCGGCTCCTGTCATGACGGCGTTGCCGCGACCGGCAAACACCCGACACACATCGCCAGCGGCAACAACTGCGACGATTGCCACTCAACGGTGGCCTGGTTGCCGGCGAATTTCGATCACGTCAACATCACGGGCAACTGCATTAGCTGCCATAACGGCGTGGACGCTACCGGCAAGACACCGACACACATTCAGACCAGCAACGTCTGCGAAGACTGCCACAACCCTAATACGTGGATCCCCACCTATACGGTCGACCATACGCAGGTCGTGGGCGCCTGCAGTTCGTGTCATGACGGCGTAATTGCGATCGGCAAGGATCAGACGCACATTCAGACCAGCAATGTCTGCGAAGACTGCCACAACACCAACGTGTTTGCGCCGGTGAACACCGTCGATCACACCCAGGTAGTGGGCGCGTGCATTTCCTGTCATGACGGCGTCACTGCGATCGGCAAACACCCAGCGCACATCGTCAGCGGCGACACCTGTGACGACTGCCACTCGACGGTGGCCTGGTTACCGGCGAACTTCGATCACGTAAATATCGTCGGCAACTGCATCGACTGCCATAACGGCGTGGACGCTACCGGCAAGACGCCGAATCATATCCAGACCAGCAATGTCTGCGAAGACTGCCACAACACCAATGTGTTTGCGCCCGTATTTACCGTTGACCATACGCAGGTGATCGGCACATGCAGTTCGTGTCATGACGGCGTTACCGCGACCGGTAAACACCCAACGCACATCGCCAGCGGCGACACCTGCGATGATTGTCACACGACCGTTGCTTGGCGACCGGCAACCTTCGATCATGTAAATATTGTCGGCAACTGCTTTAGCTGCCATAACGGTGTGAGCGCCACCGGCAAGACGCCGAATCATATCCAGACCAGCAACGTCTGCGAAGATTGCCACAACTCCAATATATGGGCGCCCGCGGATACGGTCGACCACACGCAGGTAATGGGCGCGTGCAGTTCGTGTCATAACGGCGTCACCGCGACCGGTAAACACCCGACGCACATCGCCAGCGGCAATAACTGCGACGACTGCCACTCAACGGTGGCCTGGTTACCGGCGAATTTCGATCACGTCAACATCACTGGCAACTGCTTTAGCTGCCATAACGGCACGGACGCGACCGGCAAGACGCCAAATCACATCCAGACCAGCAACGTCTGCGAAGACTGCCACACGTCGAACATCTGGACCCCGACTTACACGGTCGACCATACCCAGGTCATCGGTGCCTGCAGCTCCTGTCATGACGGCGTCATCGCGACCGGCAAGCATGCCGCGCATATCGCCAGCGGCAATAATTGCGACGACTGCCACTCAACCGCGGGCTGGTTACCGGCGAATTTCGATCACGTCAATATCGTTGGCAACTGCTTTAGCTGCCATAACGGCACGGACGCGACCGGCAAAACGCCGAATCACATACAGTCGAGCACTGTCTGCGAAGACTGTCATACCTCGAATACCTGGATTCCGACCTATACGGTCGACCATACCCAGGTCATCGGCGCCTGCAGCTCCTGTCATGACGGCGTTATCGCGATTGGCAAACACCCGACGCATATCGCCAGCGGCAATAACTGTGACGACTGCCACACCACCGTTGCCTGGATACCGGCGAATTTTGACCACGCGAACATCGTGGACAACTGCTCCAGCTGCCATAACGGTACTGACGCCACCGGCAAAGGCCCGAATCACGTTCAAACAACCAATGTCTGCGAAGACTGCCACAACACCACTGTGTGGGCGCCTGTCAATACGGTCGATCACAATCAGGTGATTGGTTCCTGTTCATCCTGTCACAACGGTGTTCAAGCGACTGGGAAAAGCCCGAATCACTTCAACACCTCGCAGGATTGTGCTTTGTGCCACAACACGGTCATATGGACGCAGGTGGATTACAGTCACACAGGACTGCCCTACGAGCCTCAAGATCATCGCGGCAACCTGCCATGTACCGCCTGCCATCAGAACAATTCGGAAGTCGTCAACTGGTCGTCCCCGGGTTACCAACCCACCTGCGCGGGCTGTCACGCAAATGACTATGACAATGGCGAGAACGATCATAACGGACTTCAGAACGATCTCGATTGTGCCGCCAGTGGCTGTCACAATATCAACGACGGCGGATGGTAGTTGCAATCTTTAATCATGAGCGATGTCCGCACGAAATACAGACGAGTCACAGAGACTTTTGTTGCAAGCGCAAAAAGCGCAACGGCCGCGGCACGTATCGTTAGCATGCGAAGGCTGCCATTCCGACTGTTAAGGAAGATTAAAACGGCCCCAAACGTTGGCTATCCGATGGCGGCTTCAATTAACGTTGATCGTTGCATGTTTCGGCATCTGGCTGGCGTACTACTTGTGCTTGTAGCAACGGTCGCATCGGCTAACCCCAGTCTTATTGCTGGCTCAAGGGTAACCGGCGACGAATCCAGCGCCGAAATCGAAATAAGGTTTAACTGCAAAGTTGCGTATCAACAACATGAGCCAGAGCAGCGCGGTGACCGCCTGCGCATCTACCTGGATCCAACCGGCATCTGCAACGGCGTCTCTCCGCTAGTCGCCGAATCGCGAGGACGATTTCGACCAGCAAAAGCAGATAGCGCACACTTGATCGATTTCGAATACGACGGTGATTCGGCAGCCGGCCCGGTACTGACATTGAACTTCAGTGGACCGGTTGCTTACACGATTGATACGCAGTCTATTTCCTTCCAGCTCGTTGTGCACGTACGCCCGGAAGCTGCGCAGGCTGCAGCGTCGGACAAAGATCAAACAGTCTTGCACAGACAGGTAGTTCGACCGCAAGAAGAAGCGCCGGATTTTGTGATCAACCTGGTGTCTTTTCGCCGAGTACCGACTATTGCGGACGTGCCCAATCTGCAGCTCGCGGCTGAACAACGCATCTTTTATTCTGAAGTCGACGTCGATGGCACGAGCTGGTATCGCCTGAAGCTGGGTGACTTCAAATCCGCCGACACCGCGAGGATTGCACTCTCCGAATTAAAGACGAAGTTTCCAGGCGCCTGGATAGACCAGGTCGATGAAGACAGCGTGGCAGTTGACCTGACTGTCGCTGCCAAGGAAGTGTTTGCTGATCAGGACTTTCAGACCGAAGACGAGGTTCCCGGAGAGCCGCTGGCTGAGGCCGTGACATCGCCGTCGTCGCCCGATGCCGGTGAGGGTTCCAAGCAATCGAAGGTAGATACGCTAATGGATGAAGCCCGCCAGACCATGGTGTCTGGTGACAGGTCCAGGGCCATTCAGATTTATACGAAAATACTGCAAATGCCGGAAGACCCACGACAGCCGGAAGCGCAGGAATACCTCGCTTTGGCGCGGGAAAAAAACGGTCAGATAGCACACGCTAAGGCCGAGTATCAGCGTTACCTGTCGCTGTACCCCGAGGGTGACGGAGCCGTTCGAGTGAGTCAGCGGCTCGCAGCATTGCTTACGATTAACCAGCAATCAAACGCACCGATCGAAGCATCTGGCACTGTGAGCAGGACCCGCAGAAGAAATCAAAGTGACTGGAGAATGCAAACCTTTTTTTCTCAGTTCTACCGACGCGACGCAAACCAACTGAACGATCAGAATGAGATTGTCAGTCAATCAGCACTTTATTCAGATATCAACTTTGACGCGAGGCGGCGCGGTGAACGCTTCGATTTCAGCAGCCGAGTGTCTGTCGGGTACCGAAACGACTTTCTCGGCAACGACGTAGGATCCGGCAACGATTCGCGAGTATCGTACGCGTATGCGGACTTGGCCGACGCGAAAACCGGCTTGCGTGGTCGAATCGGTCGCCAGTCTAGAAATACGGGCGGCGTTTTGGGCCGATTTGATGGACTAAACCTCGGCTATCAGGCAAACGAACGTCTCCTGGTCAACGCGGTTGTTGGCAAGCCGGCATACTCGGCGAACGACGGTATTGATTCTGCGAGAACGTTTTACGGCACTAGCGTCAATTATGGTCCACTGCTGGATGGGCTCGAATTTGGCGTGTTTTTTATTCAGCAAGACATCGACGGAATCGACGATCGGCAAGCGGTCGGCGGCGAGTTTCGCTATTTTGGTACCAACCAGAGTATCTGGGGCCTCATCGAATACGATACGCTGTACAACGAACTCGGGAGCGCATTTCTGCAGGCAAGCTGGCGCTTCGGTTCGCGGCTGAGCTTGCACGGATCGGTCGATCGACGCCATAGCCCTTTTCTTAGCGCAGGAAACGCAATAATCGGGCAGCCGGTAGCGGACTTCTCCGAGTTGACCAGAATTTTTAGCGAAGATGAAATTCGTCAGCTTGGTCTCGACCGCAGTCCGACGTCCACTAGCTATTCGATAGGTGTATCGCATTCGCTGACACCGAAACTGCAAATCAACGCTGACGCGAACCAGACAAGCATCGAAGCGACGCCAGCGTCCGGCGGCGTCTTTGGCACACCAGAGGCGAGCTACCGGTACTTCTCAACCACCGTCGTGGCCAGCTCCCTCGTTAAGGAGGGCGACGTGTCCATAGTCGGTGTGCGATATTCGGATTCCGATACGACCAAGGTAATTTCGCTGACACTCGACAGCCGGGTCCCATTTGGCCGGACGTGGCGCATTAATCCCAGGCTGAGAGTTGACCGGCGAGAACGGCTCGGCGACCAAGATTACGAATGGATTTACACACCTGGCATTCGAATTCAGTATCGCCGCAGCCAAAAGTTACGGGTTGAGTTGGAAGCGGGCAAGCAATTCGCGCAGAGGGAGATGAATAACCTCGACATAGATCGCGAGTCCTACTTTCTTAGTTTTGGTTATCAGGCATTCTTCTAGAGCCCATGTCGGAAATTTGCAAATATCGAAGATCGGTTCGCAGGCTGCCATATCTAGTCGTGGTTCTGGCGCTTTCCGCCTGTTCAACATCTTCGAGACTGATCGACGAATTTCTTGACCCACGGACTGGCGTAACTGTTACCAGAAACGTAACGCCGTTAGTGCTGTATCGGGAAAATCCTTCGAGGGCCGCCTACGCGCGAAACTACGTACACCTGGGTCCAATTGAAATCAACCGAACGGGTAGCTTCCGATACTATGTCTGGGTCGGAATCTGGAACACGATGCAAGCATCGGATCCGACGCAACAGCGTGATGGCTTCGAATCGATCACCGTCTTTGCGGATGGTGAGCCACTGTTGCTGGAATTGACCGGCTGGACTCCCGACGCGATCGGGGCAAGCACGCCTGTTTATCAAAGGCCGGTCGGCTCAGCGGCGGACGCTTATTACAAGGTCACGGTCGACCAGATCAGGCTAATTGCCGAAGCCAGCGATATCCGTTTGCGAACAACGGGTACGTCTTCAATTGAATACCACCTGTGGGACGGCCAAAACACCGCACATCGAGGTTTCGAAGCGTTCTTGCAGGCAGCGCTATATTGAATGCGCAGATCTGCCGAATCGATTTAGTGCGGCAGCAGTGACCTATCGCCATCGTAATCGTCGCTGAGCATCGCCTCTCGCACCAGTGGTATCGGTGGCGAGCCGTAGTTCAAGAACTGATCGTGGAACCGGCCCCACGCCTCACGTCCTCCACGCCCTGCTGTCCAGTCGTCGCGCAGCTTGTTGATCATCAGCTTGCCTAGCGTGTAATTGAGGTAGCCTGGATCGTATGTGCCGCGATTCGCCTGCTGCAGCGCATTACCGAAATCCTGGAATGCTTTTTCTTCGAACAACTTCTGGCTTTCCTCGACGGACATGCCTTCGGCATGCAGACCGATTGCTGACAAGTAACGTACATTTCTAAGCAGCGCGTTTAGGAGCTGTCCGATACGGACCTCCGGGTCGCCTTCGCCAAGCCCCGCATCAACCATCATCTGTTCGGTGTAGTGTGCCCAACCTTCGGTAAACGTATAGGTGCTGAAGTGTTGGCCGACATTGTTTTCGGTACGATTCGCATGCAGGAAGTGTAGGAAGTGGCCTGGCCAAACCTCGTGAACAGAAATCGCCAGCAGATCCGTCTCGCCTGGAATGTAGGCCAACTGATCTTCCTCGCTCCACGACGGATTGGGCGGCGCAATGTAGTACACGGACGGCAGGCCGGATTCGAACGGACCAGGAATATTGATATACGCCGCGTTGAAACGTCGATGTGGCGGCGCTTCGTCAACGAGCGCGTCCTCGGTGCCTGGAATCGAAACGAGATCGTTGTCGATTAGAAATTGCTTTAGACCCGGCAACTGTCGACTGGCTCCGGCTACGGCACCCTCGGGCGGCTTGCGGCCTTGCACTTTGAGCACGCAATCCTCAGTGCTTTCGCCCGGCGCATACTCGGCGCAGGACGCATGCAAAGTATTGAGATTGCGCTCGAGGTCCGCGACGCCCGCCGCTTTGAGCTCGTCGAGTGTCACATCGACACCCTGTGTTTCGCGCAACATCTTGAGAAAACTTGCCTCGCCGAGGGCGTAGTCGTTGGTCGCTGTCGCTTTTAGGCTGTCGAGCCAGTCGGCCGTTTGTAGTGCGGCTTCGGCCGCGGCGGAATTTGCAGCCGCGAATTGACGCTGCAGCTGCTCGTCTTCGACAGCGGCGAACAAACCCGGCACGGTGTTATCGAGGTAGTCGGCGAGGCCTGAGAAAATACCATGAGAAACAGTGACATACGGCGCTGGCAACGGTGGTTCAAGATTTGACCGCATTTGATCGAGCATGCGCGGCATCTGCGACACGTACTGAGTATAAGCTTGGATACGCTCTTCGATCGGCGCGTACTCACGATCAATATACACACCGAATCCCAGCCATCCCGCGTAATAAACTGGATTCGAACGCAGGAAGTTTGTTTCTTGCAGCCGGAACAACTGGCTCCGCATTTCTTGCAACAAATAATCGCGTTCGAAGGCTTCGAGAGCGTCGAGCGTGTCGTACGACGATGTTTCTTCAATGACGCTCTCGAGCCACGCGATGTATTCGGCGATCGCCTCAAAACTCATATCGGATGCCTGACCATCATACTGATGCAGACCCGCATCGACCGCAGTCTCCGGATTGTGGCCATAGTATTCATCGATGACACCAGCTACGTAGTCCGCCCAGGCTTGCTTCTCGACTGCCGCGGTTGGTTGATCATTGTTGCCACAGCCAGCAATGGCGAGCATTGCGACTAGCGCAATTGTTATTGTTGTTTTCACAATTTTCTCCTGCGGGTATCTAATCAAAGACCAAGTTCGCTAATACCCTGCTGAAACTTAATGTCGACCGGAATATTGGCCTCGGTGAGTCGGTCGAGGTCAGCCTGAAGCTGTGCGCCGATCACGCCCTTGGTATTCATTAGTTCGAGCGCGCCTTCATAATCGCCGTCGCCCTGTAATGTCAACAATAGGCGAGACAGCTCAGTCATTGCGATTTGCATCGCATCGAAATCAACGCGGTACTTGCCGGATTCAGCATCGCGTACGAAGGCGCCTTTCTCTTCAAAGAAATTAAAGCGCACCATGTTTGCCTTGCCATGAGCGCTGCTCGCGCCGAAACGGGTCGAACGGAATATGCCGGCCATAAAGGTCACGTAATAGTCCCTGATGTCGACGTCGCCCAGCTCGCCCGCGTCGTGTAATTCGTTGATCATGTATAGCCCGAGAATATCGGCTTTGCCCTCCTCCATGCTGGATGCGACGTCGAGCAGGGACTCTCGAACGGTCGCGCTGCCATCGATCGTATTCTTGATGCCGAGCCCGTGCGCGACTTCGTGAAACATTATATTTGCGAAAAATGCGTCAAACTTTATGTGCTGCCGCTGGCTGTCATCGACGAGTACATCGGCAATTGGTTCCAGGATCTTGTCAAATTTGGCCTGCATTGCGTTCTTGAGCTGCAATCGTCGCGTGCCTTTCAGTAGCTGTACTTCTTCGTCGTTTGGCAGGTTGATCGCGATCGTCTTAGATCCCGCATTCGAGTGGCCCGCGTAGTACACGACATCGTAGGCATTCAGATCCGAATCGGTGCCGGGTGTCTCCCACTTGTACGCATCGGGGACCGGCAGACCTTTCTGCAGATCCGGTAGGAAGTCTGCATAGCGGCTCAGTCGGTCGCTCCACGCCAGATCCTTGATCAGTACGTATGATTCGTAGGCGGCGCGGTAGCCAAATAGTCGATCTTCATAGGTCTCGATCGGGCCGATGACGACGTCGATTTCATTGTCTTTGACGTCCATCCAATACAGATCGCTAGTCTGGAAGTCATCGCTGACCAGTGCCGCGGCCCGCAGCTTCAGATACGTCGCAAATTGTGCACTCTCGGCCAGTGCTGCAGCCTGATGCAGAATACCGGCTACTTCCCGCAGCTCATCGGCATACGCAACATGATAGGGAACCAAAATCAGTGCGCCGGTTTGATCGCGACGCACAAGCGAGTACAGGCCAGCCTTGCCGGGAAGATAAGCTTGTTCAAATTCTTCCTTGCTCATGTCGGCAGGATAAAAGTTCGCGCCGAGTGGTTTCGGGCCAATCCCGTCGATGAATGGGTTTTCGTCGTCCAGTCGATCCCACGGTCCGTAGTTCATCTCCGCAAAGTGACGCGTGTCGCCTACTCCGAGCGATTCGAGCCAGGTTTTGTAATCGTCGCCGTACGCCTGGCGCCAGAACAAGTCATCCATGATGACCGATGCGTCGATGAGTAGCCCGATCATTTCGCGCTGGTTGTCGGTGAACTCGCCAAGGTCCGCTGTTAGCGTGAAATCGGCGTAGATTTCGGGCCGCGGCTCAACCGTCTGCACCGCATCGACGTTGACCTCGGGCGGCGCCTCGTCGGCGCAGGACACAAGCACGAAAACGGCGAGCACCGCGCCAGCACGGCGCAATAGGATTCGAAACATTGGACACCCTCTTAGTTCTTATCGGCCGAAACTGATCGGCCAAATTTGATCGACCAAATTTGATCGACGATTATACCCATTGTTGACGCGCTTACAGATCGACGAGCGTGATATCGCCGGCGTCCAGATCCTCGCCCAAAAATCTCCCACCGACGCTGGCGAAGCGCCGCGCACCGTCGGTGGCCAGCAACGTCAGACTACCGGTGCCAGCTTGTTCGTTGCCGAGACCGAGTTCGTCGAGCAACGCGGACGCCGCATCGGCCGTCGTACTGGCCGAGTCAACAATTCTCGTTTTCGCATCAAGACACGCGGCAATCGCATCTCGTAATATCGGAAAGTGCGTACAACCCAATATGACACAGTCCGGTTCGCCACCTTTGCCGTCGAGCATACCGAGGTAACGTCTGACGATCGCGGTTGCGATATCGCCGTCGGTCCAACCCTCCTCCGCGAGCGAGACCAGCATCTCGCAAGCCAGCTCATCGACGCGCGCCGTGCTGTCACGCTCCGCAATCGCGCGCGCGTAGGCGCCAAGTCGGACGGTTGCCTCGGTTGCTAACACGAGATGCACGCCGCCGCTAACGGCGGCGACCGCGGCAGTAGCCCCTGGTTCGACAACACCGATAACGGGCAGCGGCGCCATTTGCTCCCTCAACACGTCGAGCGCGACTGCAGATGCCGTGTTGCAGGCAACCACGAGCAATTTTATGCCCTGCTGCCGCAGATGGTTTGTCGCCTGGCAGGCGTAGCGTGAAATTGACGTTGGGCTCTTTGTGCCATACGGCAGCCTTGCCGTATCGCCGAGATATACGAGATCTTCGCGTGGAAGTTTTTCGCGAAGCGCCTTCAATACTGTGAGTCCACCGACACCGGAGTCGAAAACGCCGATCGGAAGCGGCTGAGTCTGCGCTGCATTCATTCGCGCATTGTACCGTTGCATTCTGTGAAATAATTCGCCGCGAACTCGCGAAAGGTCCGTAATCGTGCAAAAACTCACCCTGGGCATCGCCGGCCTTGTCGTACTGCTGCTAATCATCGGTTTTGCATTGCCAAGCCAGAGCCGTTTCGTCGTATCGACGACGATCGATGCTCATCCGGCAACAGTCTTTGCGCTTGTCAATGACTTGCGACGTACGGCACTGTGGTCACCCATCACCGAAAATGACCCAAATGTCCACATGCTGTATTCCGGCCCGGTTCGCGGATCCGGCGCTACGGCAACTTGGGAAAGCGCAACGGCCGGCGGCGGCATGCAGATGATTATCCAAAGCCGACCGCACGAATATGTCGAAACGCTGATCAACGGCGGCGAGCCCGGTGAAACACGCACTTGGTTCGAGCTGGGCGGCGGCCATGGCGTGACGCACATCAACTGGGGATTCGAGCACGACTACAGACTCAATATCGTCGGCCGTTACTTCGGACTGATGGTGACCGGCGTCATTCGTCGCGACTACCAAATCGGACTTGGCAATTTGAAAGAGCTTGCCGAGAGCTTGCCCGCAGCCGATTTCGGCGATCTCGAGATTGAGTATCTGCAGATCGAGCCCATTCAGATAGCGTATGTCAGCACGGCCGCAGCACCGCAGTCGACTGCCACATCGAAGGCGCTGGGCGCGGCGTATTTCGAGGTGTTAGTTTTTATCGAAAAGCACTCACTGCAAGTGGCGGGTACTCAGTTGTCGATCGCGCGGTCGTTCAGTGGCGCCGAACGTCGCTTCGACGCAGGCATTCCGGTTCGCGGAGTCAGCGAGACGACACCTCAATCGGACGGTCGCGTGCGCATTGGCAAAACCTACGGTGGCGCGGTCATTCGCGTAACGCACGTCGGTGAATACGGTCGCCTCTATGAAACGCACCGCAAGATTGCCGCCTATTTGGCAGCACTAGGTATCGAAAAAAGCGGCGATGCTTGGGAGTCGTACGTCAGCGATCCGACCGAAGTCGATGACCGGCAGCTTCTAACGTACGTGTATTACCCCATTCGGGAACCGTAGGCGCAATCAGGAGACTGATTTCACCAGAAAAGGAGGTACCACCTCGGCGACGTCACGTGACAGCGGGAGATCCTCCTGGTCACCATCCGCGTGTCGCAATATGTCGGTATACAGCGCGAAAACCGAAACGGCGCATTCGCCGGCCTCCGGGCATGACATTTTACGAACGGATGCGCGAACCGCCCCTTCGCCATTCAGCGGTGCAACGCTGTGCATGCGCTTGGTGAGCTCTGTGAAGCGTTCTCTGATGGCAAGTGGCAATTCGTCGTCTTCGATCTCGGCGAGATTATCCTGATAGGCACGGGTAAGCCGTTGTTTTATATGGCCGTCTCCGGCGAGCACCGACACGGCGGTGTAAAAGCGATTGACGTAGTTCGTCATTTTTGTTCCAGCGTCTATTAATTATTGTTGAGCCGTCCGGATCTCCTCTCACAGATTTTCCAGGGGCTTCGTACGCCAGCGAGTTACTACTTCCAGTAGCGAGCGGCTTCTCCGAACCGTTCATCCTGACCACTTCTCTATCAATCAGGAACCTGCGCCTACTTTTTATATCAGAGATGTCGAAGATCGTGCAAGTCTGCTCGATCTAGGCCTTTCTGAATTCCAATCGCCAAGTCTCGTCGCCCAATTCTTTTTGGTCTGTATATAGAGGCTCGGATTGGTCGATTTGCCAGTCAGTTGCGAGCGTTTCGGCCATGATGTAGTCACGATGAACAGCCAGTGCCTGCTCGAGGGCCGCCGAGCCCGACACGCCCAGTACGATTCGGTCGGAAACCTCGAGGCCAGCCTGTTTTCGCGCATCCTGAATCGAGCGAACGATCTCGCGCGCAAAGCCTTCGTTTATGAGCTCGTCGCTCAGCGTCGTTTCGAACTCGATCAGGTAGCCGCTGTCTGCAGCGCAGGCATAGCCTTCTTCGGCACTGGTCTCAACGAGAACATCGCCAGGATCCAGCGTCAGCGTTCCCGAAGGCACAGAAATATCGATGGATTCGCCGCGTTCCACCTTCCCTGCGATCTTGGCGCCATCCTCCTTCTGCAACGCTTCTCGTATTTTCGGAATTTCCTTGCCGAGCTTCTTCTTGCCCAATGATGGGAGGTTCGGCTTGTAGCGATACTTGATGTGGGCCGCGTCGCGTTCGATAAATTCGATCGCTTTGACGTTGAGCTCCTCTTTGATCTGGTCCTGGTGATCATCAAGGGCTTTGGCCGCTCTGTCGTCCGGCGCTCGCACTCGCAGCAGCGACAGTGGCTGCCGCGTGCGCACACCCGACTGACCACGCGCTTGACGGCCGAGCCCGACAACTTTCTGCACAACGTCGATATCGTGCAGCAATTTGTCATTCCGCCAGTCAGAATCGGCTTCCGGCCAATCGGCCATGTGAACGCTGTCCGGCGCTGTTGGATCAACGCTTTTGACGAGATTTTGGTAGACCTTTTCTGCCAGGAACGGCACAAATGGCGCCATCAGCTTATGCGCCACATGGAGGCACTGATACAGCGTCAGATAGGCGACATGCTTGTCAACCGGGTCGGTCGACTTCCAGAAACGTCGCCGGTTGCGGCGCACGTACCAGTTGCTGAGTTGATCGACAAAGGACTCGATCGCATCGCCTGCGGTCTTTGCATCATAATTGTCGAGTGCCGCGGTCACGACGGACACCGTTTTGTGTGTCAATGCCAGCGCCCAGCGATCGATCTCGGGGCGTTCGCCGACCGGGACGTCTTTCGTCAGGTCGACATCATCCAATCGCGCATAGAGCACGAAGAAACCATACGTATTCCAAAACGTATTGATGAACGAACTCGCTACGTCAGCGACAATGTCAACCGAGATACGCTTCGGCACATCTGGCGACAAGCGCGCAAGAAAGTACCAACGTAACGCATCGGCGCCGACCGTATCGAATACGTCATACGGATTAATGATGTTGCCAAGCGATTTCGACATTTTCTTGCCATCTTTGTCGACAATCAGGTTCAGGCAGACGACATTTCTATAGGCCACGCTGTCAGAGACCAGCGCCGCTATTGCGTGCAGCGTGTAGAACCAACCGCGGGTCTGATCAATCGCCTCGCAAATGTAGTCCGCTGGGAAATGTGTTTCGAACGTATCCTCGTTTTCGAATGGGTAATGCCATTGCGCATACGACATTGCGCCAGAATCAAACCAACAGTCGATGACTTCCGGAACGCGCCGCCAGGTCTTGCCATCTTTTTCAAACGTGACCTCATCGACCGCGGGCCGATGAAGATCCAATTCCGACAGACTGCGGCCTGTAAGTTTTTCAAGTTCAGCAACGGAGCCAACACAGTGGAAGCCGCCATCGCCATCCGTCCAAACCGGCAGCGGTGTACCCCAAAATCGTTCTCGCGACAGCGCCCAGTCGATGTTGTGCTCCAACCACTTGCCGAAACGCCCGTCCCGAATGTGTTCCGGCACCCAGTTAATCGTCTGGTTTAGCTCGGTCATGCGTTCGCGGAACTTGGACGTGCGGATATACCACGCGTTTTTAGCGTAATAGATGATCGGGTCG
This sequence comes from Gammaproteobacteria bacterium, assembly GCA_029861535.1. Taxonomy (GTDB): domain Bacteria; phylum Pseudomonadota; class Gammaproteobacteria; order Steroidobacterales; family Woeseiaceae; genus UBA1847. Next base: position 4,633 of record JAOTZC010000032.1, on the reverse strand, counting down.
CCGGTACGCCAGCCAAACGGATAGTTATGCGTGTAGCGCTCGGAACGAAACATCAGTCCACGCTCTTTTAGGATTCGTATCAGCGGCTTGTCAGCATCTTTAAAGAATAAGCCGGCGACCGGCTCGACCGCGTCAATGAAATGACCGTCGAGCCCAACGCCATGCAGCACCGGCAAATCGTTTTGTTGACCCAGCGCGAGATCGTCAACGCCATAGGCCGGCGCCGCGTGCACGACGCCGGTGCCGTCTTCTGTGCTGACAAAATCAGCGGCAAACACCTGGAATGCGTTGGGGGAATCTACGTCGAGGTAATCGAACAATTGCTCATAGCGCGTACCAACGAGTTTGGAACCTTTCACGGTCTTGACAACCTTGTGTTCCTGGTCGCGAAACACGGTTTCGCGAAGCGCTTCGGCAACGATCAGTGTCTGGCCGTCGGAGTCACAGTAGCTGTAGTCAATATCGACGCCAACCGCGAGCGCAAGATTGGACGGCAGCGTCCATGGCGTCGTCGTCCAGACGAGAAAATATTGATTGTCTTCGCCTTTGACTTTGAAGCGCACTGTGATCGACGGGTCTTCGACCTCCTTGTAGCCGAGCGCCAATTCGTGCGATGACAATGTCGCACCAATACGCGGGTCGTACGGTACGACTTTGTAGCCACGGTAGATAAGGCCCTTGTCCCAGATTTTCTGCAACAGGTTCCAAACGGATTCGATGTAGTCGTTATCGAGCGTGTAATAGGCCTCGTCCAAGTTGACCCAGAAGCCCATGCGCTCTGTCATCTTCTCCCAATCGGAGATGTAGCGCATGACGGATTCACGGCAACGCTTCGTAAATTCGGCGATACCGATCTTTGCTTCAATTTCTTTTTTGTCGAAGATGCCCAGTTCTTTTTCGATTTCGTGCTCAACCGGCAAGCCGTGTGTATCCCAGCCGGCTTTGCGTGGCACGTGGTAGCCACGCATAGTTTTGTAGCGCGGAAAAACGTCTTTGAAGCTACGTGCGAGTACGTGGTGAATACCCGGTTTGCCGTTTGCCGTCGGCGGGCCTTCATTGAACGTGAACAACGGCCGTCCGCTGGATTTTTCGAGCGTTTTCGCGAAAACATTGTGCTCGCGCCAAAACTCCAGCACCTCATTCTCGAGGGCCGGTCCGTCGTAGCGACTCGGTACTTCTTCAAATGCCAAAATTCACTTCTCCAAATGCAAAACGCCCCGGGCGCTACGCGCCCGGGGCGAATATCTTCGCGGTACCACCCGGTTTCGCGACAAGCATCACTGCCAGTCACCTTATGGGTCTTGCGACCCGACACCCGTCTCGTGGGCCATCCGGCTGCATCTACTAAGCTGTCCGTTCTTGCAGCGACTCCGGGGTGATATTCGGCGGATCCAGACCCGGAGCTTTCACCTACCTCCGGTCGCTAAAGCCTGAGCGGCCCGCCTACTCGTCCCCATCGACGTCTTGCCGCGCAAGCTAACCCCGAACTGCCTAAAAAACAAGCGAAAAATGAGATTGCCACCGAAATCTCGGCACCCGCCTACTGATCGGGCGCCGTTGAGGCGAAATCTTCTCGCGTAAACATCCGCGGCATATCCGGGTCGGCCATCCGGTCCACCATCTGTCTTATCTGCTCGACGAGCGCCTTACGCCGCTCGCGCAGCTCGTCAACGTCGCGGCCGAGCCGCGCGAGCCGCAATAGCGATAGCAATGAAACGACAATGGTTGTTTCTGCTTCCAATAGTCGCACCGACATGAAAAAACTGAAGGTCAACGCCAACACAGAAATCAACGCCCACAAGAAACCGAATTTGACGCCGATCGTAATTGCGATTGCCAGATACAGTATCGGCAACAGCAGAATCGTCGCGAAAACTTTGAGCGTCGCAATATCATCCGTTTCATAACTGAAACGCTCGCCGACAGTGGCCGCAATCCAACCTATTGGCAAATGCAAAAGCGCACCCGGGATGGCAAGCGGCAGCAACAACAACATCATGAAACTGCGGAATAACAGTTTTCGCGTCAGTTGGCCCAGTGACACGGGCTGGCGCAACTGGTGATCTTTCAGGCCGAGCAACTCCAGTTGTGCCTGATAGTTTTCGACTTCGGTGCGAAAAGCCACCATTTCCGGATCATCGGCGAAATGCAAATAACGACTGACGAAGCGCCGATTGAGCTCGATGTACTGGCCCGGGCTTAGCGCAACCGATGACGGCTTATATAGACGCCTGATAGTTTGCGTATAGAGCAAGGTATTCCAGTCGGGGGCATTCAGGGTTACCGCTCCCAGCGCCGCCGCAAGCTCGTCGGTCAGCTTTCTAACCGTTGCCTGTTCGTCGTCCCGATATTCGGCAGCCCAAGTGTCATCGACAATAATTGGCTCACCAAATTCGAGCAGAACCTGGCTCCTGAATCTGTGGCGGTGAATGTAGTTGAGGCCGCAGGGAACAATTTTTACTTCGGTTTTACCCCTCGCGGCGACCGCGAGTGCGATGCGTGCGGTACCGGTCTTGAGCTTGGTGAGTTGCGACTCGACGTGACTCACACCTTCGGGAAACACGCCCATGCAATTGCCAGACTCGATGACTTCGTAGAGCTTTTCAAAAGCGCTTTGATTGTCCGTCTTATCACCGTGATCTTCGCGGCGATAAACGGGCACGGCGCCCGAAGCGTCCATGAACTTACCGAGTATCGGGTAATCCCAGAGCTTCGCGTTAGCCATGAAGTGCAGCGGCCAGCGTCCACATTTCGCGGTTAGTAGCCAACCATCCATCAACGCGTTCGGGTGGTTGCCTGCGAATATGACGGCACCTGTTGCCGGCACGTTTTCGGCACCGGCGACATCTATTCGTCGAAAAAACGTGTTGGTAATGACACGCAGTATCCAGACGACCAGTTGTTGCATCCCCTTAACTCCGCTTCTAATGTCGGATTGGGTCACTGTGCGGTCAGCGGCGAAATATTGTCAACCGAATCTCGGCAAAAAATTTGCTCAGTCGGTCAAATAAAACCCCCGGCAATTGCAAACATCTGTGACAGCCGTCGGCTGATGGTGGCGTGCTTCCGCCTGTTTGTGGTATTTCACAGGTATCAGGGCCGATGCATCTGGGGTTGCGGACGCGAAATCGGCCCTCCGAGCGCTGCACACCCACGCTCAACAACGATACAAAACAGGGGATAAAACCATGAATAACTTCATTCAGGGGATTACAGACGCCCTCGGCCCGGTGGGGTCCAGTGCACTTGGGCATGCGCTGATCGGCCTTGCCATCCTGATTATTGGTTTGCTCGTCGTGAAGCTGTTAACAGGTTTCGCCAAGCGTGGGATGAAGAAGATTGAATTCTTACATCGCGTCAATCCGGATGGCTCCGAAACCAGTTTCGTCAAGCCGATCGCATCGCTGATCAAAGCGGTACTAACCATTTTCGTCTTGATGGCGGTATTGCAGCACTTTGGGATGACTGACGTGCTCGCGCCGCTGCGTGACATGATTATCGAGTTCATGTCTGCCATTCCGAATATCATTGGTGCCGGCGTCATCGCCTATGCAGGCTGGATTATCGCGAAGATCGTTGCCGATCTCGTCGGTATTGCGCTCACTAAGGTCGATGAGCAGCTCGCAGAACGAACTGGCAGTGGCGACATTAAAGTTTCCGCCTTTGGTAGCGCGTTTGTCTTCGCCGCTATTTTGTTGCCGATCGTCGTATCGGCGCTGGGCGTACTCAATATCGCAGCGATTTCTGACCCTGCTTCGGCCATGATTCAGAAACTAATGGCGGCGGTGCCGAACATTATCGGTGCTGGCATTATCGTTCTAGTCACGTATCTGGTCGCGAAATTTGTTATTTATGTCCTAACGGCATTGCTCGAGGGCATGAACATCAATGCGCTGCCGGCGAAGCTCGGCATTCAAAGATTCTTTAACGAATCGTTTACGCCAACGAGGCTGATTGGCGGGGCGATCATGTTTTTCTCCCTATTAGCTGCTTCGACCGCTGCGGTAAATCTGCTCGGTATCGATGTCGTGTCAGAGATCTTTGCTCGCATTCTGCAATTCGGTGGCGGGCTGCTCGTCGGTGCACTGATACTGATTATCGGCAACTTCCTGAGCACAATTGCCTACAGGAAGCTAGTCGAGGGTGGCAGTGGTGGACTCGCGAACATTGCGCGGATCGCTATACTCGGCTTGGTGCTGGCGATGGGCCTGAAAACCATGGGGCTCGCTGACAATATCGTCAACATGGCATTCGGGTTCACGATCGGTAGCGTCGCAATAGCTACCGCACTGGCGTTCGGCCTAGGAGGCCGGGATGCGGCCAAGCTGGTCGCAGACAACTGGGCGGCCAAGGTCAATAAGAAGGGCTAGGCTACTTAGTTCGCCGTGGAGGTTGGGTCGACATTAAGCAGTCGATGAAAGACGACGGGTCGATGTTTCCGGAGCCCCATTACGTCGAAACCAACGGTATCAGGATGGCGTTTTATGAGCAGGGCCAAGGTCCCGCTGTCATCCTGCTCCACGGCTTTCCGGAACTCGCTTATTCGTGGCGACATCAACTGCCGGCGCTAGCAAACGCCGGCTTTCGTGCTATCGCGCCCGACCAACGTGGCTACGGCCGTACGGATGCACCA